>CAOKLO010000096.1 GCA_948469375.1 uncultured bacterium
ATTTTTAGAGTGTTTTAGTCACATTTCCGTGACAAATCGTCACATCTCATCACAGCCTTCGCTGAAACGCCTCCAAGCTGCCAATCAGTTCTGCAATATCCATTTTCAGCATATCCCGGTCGTTTACGCTTGATGACATGGCTTGCTCCTTACCCAAAATGAGTAGATCCAGCGATACACCAAAAATATTGGAGAGCTGAACAAACAAATCTACAGAGCAGCCCCTTTTGCCGGCCTCGACATGACTTAATAGGCTCCGGTCAATATTCAGTTCTTTTGCAAGCGTTTCTTGGGTATACCTGTGTTGAGTGCGGAGCTGACGGATACGCTCTCCGCTTTGTTTCACATCATAAGTCATTTATGTAAGCTCCAATCTCAAATTTAGGTGTGCGGGGTGAGATTGGATGTCATGGGTATTTTGCTATGTACGGCTGCCACTGTGAAAAAAGGGGCCAACAGTGGAGGAAACACCGTTTTTTGACAAATAGTGAACATTTTGTGAATTTTTCTTTTGTTTTCCCTTTGGTTAGAGAATTTCCGCCCTGGCTGATTAAACAATTCGACAGCTTGCCCCAACATTCTCTATCATTTTTCGGAGAATATTGGGGCAAGCTGTCGAATAAAAAAGAAGGCGCAAACAGTTCTACAACTGTCTGCGCCTCTTTGAAAATGTTGCGTGAGGGTGGTCGTTCAGATTGCCACCTGCCCATATTGGGCAGTACAAAAGGGCTTTTTCATAGTATCACCTGCTTATAGGTAAAGCACCTTGGATATCCCATATGCCGGCGAAATCAACGGAGCGGGCCGTCCATGCTTCTGCTGAAGCATCAAAATCGCCTCCAAGTAATCCTTGCCGGATGCGTGTATTTTGTTCTTTTTCTCCTGCATTACGTCAGTGCCCAATTCTGGCTCTCGGTTTACAGCTTGACCATCCAAGCAAAGGCTCCATTTTTCTTCATTCGTTCCGCCGGGGTTCCCGTTTCGGACACTGCGCCATCCGATAGCACTACGATTTTTGTTGGCCTTCTCTGCCGTCCGCATAGGCTTCTTTCAGAAGATCAGACACCCCACATGATAGGCGATTGCCGCCAGCAAGAGAGACACAAGAATGTAATACCCGGCTACCCGCAGTGTCCACTTCAGAGAGCGAGTTTCGTGGGCCGTGGCGCTCAGCGTCATCAGGCAAGGCATATTGAAGTAGAAGGCGAAAAGGAAAGCCAGCGCCTCCGGTTTGGTCAGGGCTGCGGCAAGGCTCTCCCCCACAGAGACGGAGTTAGCGGTCTCTGCGTGGGCAACGGCGTGCAAAACGCTGGAATTGTTGAACACCGCAGCCAGCACGCCCAGGGAGCCTTCCTTTCCCATCATGGAGGCCAGCCACGCGATGAAGGTCTGCCAGCGCAGTCCGAACCACATGGTCATGGGTTCGATAAAATTACCGATCCGGTACAAAAGACTGTCGGAGAGGTTTCCGTCCGCTGTATAAGAGAGGACCCACATGATGATAAAGGCCACAGAAACAATGCGGATCGCCCGCTCAAATGCCGACCACATTTTTCCCAGAGAGGTACGCAGAAGGCTTCCCCAACGGGGTTTGTGATAGGGGGGCAGCTCCATGATAAGCCCCGTCCTGTCCGATTCGGACAACAATCTTTTCCCAAACACCCGGGCCGTGAGCCGCAGATGGAGAACCGAGACGGCAAACAGCAGGAAGACCACCACAGCCGCCCCCGGCCCGAAAAACACCGAGGCCACAAGGCCTACAACACCCCAGGTAGAGCCGCAGGGAACGACCCACGACATGGAGATCGCTGCCATCCTCTGCCCCCAGGTATCCAGCACCCGCGCACCGGTGGCGCCGCCGATATTGCAGCCAAAGCTCACCAGAAATGGCATCACGGCTTTCCCGTGAAGCCCCAGCTTCCGCATGGTTCCGTCAAAGACATAAGAGATGCGGGCCATGTATCCGATCTCCTCCAAAAAGCCAAACACAAAAGTCGTGCCAAACACAAAGCCGCACATCATGACCGTAAAGGAAAAGGCCGTCCATAGGCCGTCGCACAGGAGAGAGACCAGCATGGGTGCTGTGCCGATGTTCAGCAGCCATGCGGATATAGGATCAGCCAGCAGGGGCAGCATTCCTCCCAGCCCCATGAGCGGCAGAGCAAACACCATGGAGACCATGAGCGAAAGCAAAATGATCCCGGCGGCCAGCCATTTCCCGCCCCGCCGGGAAACCGCCAGACGGTCGAATTTACCCAACTGCGCCCCGCCTTTCCCTCCGCCCACATGGCGGCTCAGGATGCCGTCGATCCACTGGAACTTGCAGTTGCCGGTGCGGGAGGCCCCGTTTTCGACCCGGCCAAGTTCCTTCCTGATTGCAGAGAATTTTTCCTGACCTGCCGCATCCTCCACCATCCGCTCAGCCGCCGCATCCTTCTCCGCCAATTTGGCAAACAGCCAGCTGGGTTCGTACACGGAGATACCGCCTTCCGGAAGCAGCGCTGTGACGGTTTTGTATATCTCTCCAAACTCTTTCTCGTAGAGGCTGGTCAGCGCTTCGGCATTCAGCATCCGGCGTTCTTTTTCGGCCCTCTCCAGCAAGGCGTAAAAGTCCGCATATCCCTTTTTATCGGCGGCAACAAAAGGCAGAACGGGGATCCCAAGGCTTTTGCCGATGGCTTGGGCGTCAATCGTTTTCCCCTGTCCCTTGGCCACATCCATCATGTTCAGCATGAGTACGGCAGGGACGCGCATTCCAGCAAAATCGGCCAGCATAAACAGACTTCGTTCCAGTTGAGAAGCGTCGGTCAGGATGCAGACCAGATCCGCCTCTCCGCTGGCTATGTAATCCCGTGTGACGATCTCCTCCTCGGAGTTGGCCGCCAGACTGTAGGTTCCGGGCAGGTCCACTACCGTGTAGGCGCGTCCGCCGTGACGGAATGTCCCGATGCTGCGCTCCACCGTCTTACCAGGCCAGTTTCCCACATGCTGGTGGGAACCGGTCAGGGCGTTATAAAAAGTGGACTTTCCGGAGTTCGGCTGCCCCAGCAGCGCGATGGTCATTGTCTCAGTCATGCTCCGCCACCTCCACCACAATCCCTGTGCAATCCTCTCTGTCCACAGCCAGAAGGGTGCTGCGGATATTCAGCAGCATGGGATATTTCTTCTCGTTCTGCACCACAGAAAAACTGCTCCCCGGTGTGATACCCACCGCAGTGATCCTCCGCTGGAAGTCTGTCCTGCCGTCTACAGACAAGACCCTGCCGTTCTTTCCTGTTCTTACCTCATTCAAATTCATTGCTGGTTCCCCCTTCCCCCGGCTCATGGCCGGCCTCTGTTTTTCTATAGCTCCGCCTGCGGTACTCAAGCGGGGACATTCCTGTACATTCCCGGAATACGGCGCCGAATTTCCCCTGGCTGGCATACCCACAGCCGGCGGCGATGCTTCCAACGCTGTCTTTTGTCTGCGCGAGCCGCTGCCTTGCAAAATCCATGCGCTTTCCCCTGAGATAAAAGGAAATGGGCTGCCCATAAACTGCCTCAAAATATTTTTTTAGGGCCGATGGGCTGATCCCGTGTTGTTGAGCCAGATGGGGAATAGACTCATGACAGCTCAGGTCCTCGGTAATGCGCCGTTCCACATCGTCCGCAATCGCTTTTTGCCCTTTTGTCACATAAGCGCGATCCCTGACCGGCGCCTCGCCGCCATTCACCATGGTATAGAGCAGCAGGAGCAGATGCAGACGGTACTGCTCCAAGCTCCAGTCCGCCGCCTCAAGGTGGGAGTACAGTTGCTCTGTCAGCCGGCCACACTCTGCTCCCACTGCTCCGAGATAGAGCCCGCTATGGTTATCCAGCGCACGCCTGACCCAACCGTCATAATCACAGTAGGCGGACAATTCCGGGATCGGGTTTTGGGAGAGCCGATCCAGGTCAAACACAATTTCCAGCCCGGTATAACTCCGACTGGGATACCAGTATCCGTCTTTGGGCGTATGCTCATCAATGCAGAGCATTCCCGGCTCCATATACACATAGGCGCTATCCAGTGGGCAGACTTCGCACCGGCCGCTGATGCAGATATTCAAGCCCGCAAAATGGGCTTGCATGCCGGTGCCGATATAAGGTAAATGGCGGTCATTGACCTGATTGGCCCACACCCAAAGCCCGTCCCATGGCTCGCACAGATACATCCGGCTGCTCGAGTCCAAAATTGTCACGCACAGTACGCAGTCGCCGAGCGGCTCCATCGCATGAAAACCGGCAGGAAATTCTTTTGCCCTCCTCAGACGATTCCACAAGTTCTTGTCACCTCCCAAGGCTTCCTGCTTTTATATTGGTTAGTAATTGCTAACTAATATAGCCGATTTTCTTTTTCCTGTCTACTACCATTTGGCTTTTTTTGTTCCATCGGACACTGAAATTAAGGAGGGCCGCAGTCAGCTGCGGCCCTCCTCGACATTCAAGCCAGTTTCCAGCCGGCGGCCTCTTTGCGTTCCCCAATGAATCTTGCGTACAGTCCCAGCTGGCCCAGCAGTTCCTCGTGGGTTCCCCGCTGGACGATATGCCCGCCGTCCAGCACCAGGATTTGGTCGGCGTTTCGCACTGTTTTCAGCCGGTGGGCGATCATGACGATGGTCTTATTATGGGTCAGCGCTTCGATGGCGGCCTGCAGCTCCGCCTCATTCTCCGGATCCACGCTGGCGGTGGCCTCGTCCAAGATAATGATGGGGGCGTCCTTCAGCATGGCCCGGGCAATGGAAATGCGCTGCTTCTCGCCACCGGAGAGAGTGCTGCCGCCCTCGCCCAGCACGGTGTGGTATCCGTCGGGCAGGGCCATGATGAAGTCGTGGCAGCAGGCCCGTTTTGCCGCCTCTACTACCTGGTCGTGGGTAGCATCTGGCCGGCCAAACTTGATATTGTTCTCAATGGTGTCGTTGAAGAGGTAGACATTCTGGAACACCATGGAGATGTTTTTCATCAGGCTGTCCAGCTTGTAGTCCCGCACGTCATGACCGCCAACGCAAATCGAGCCGTCCTGCACATCCCAGAACCGCGCGATCAGATTACAGAGGGTGGTTTTCCCTCCGCCGGAGGGACCGACGACAGCCGTGGTGGTTCCTCCGGGGACAGAGAGGCTGATGTGGTCCAGAATTTTGCGCTCCCCGTAGGAGAAACTGACATCCACAAAGGAGATGGAAGCATCCGCAGGCGTCAGTTCCTGCCCGTCAATATCCATCGTGGGCGTGCCGTCAATGGAATTTGCCTTATCCATGGATGCCCCCAGCATTTGCAGATTGTCGGACATATTGCCGGCGCTCTCCAGTTCCCGAAAGATCATAAACGAGACCACCAGCATCAAAAGACAGCGAGCCAGAGGCAAGGTTCCCGCACTGTAAAATGTCAGTGCGGCCAAAACAATTCCGGCGCTGAACAGATGAACCACAAACTGCCGCAGTCCAAACCAGGGCGCCACGGATTTTTCCAAGGCCAGAGCCTTGCGGCAGCTCTCGTCTATTGTCCGGCCTGCGGTCTGGCTGGTGTCCCGCTCCAGGCCATAGGATTTGACTACGGCCATGCCCTGGATGTACTCTAATACCGACGCCACCAGATCCATCTGCGCCTGCTGCCGGGCAGGGGCGGTCTGCCGCATGGCCCGCTGGCTCAGTTCTGTCACACCCAGATAACAGAGGATACCGCAGATTGCAAGCAGTCCGAACCGCCAGTCAGCTATGAGCAGGGCCAGACAAAGCGCCAATGTGTTCAGGAACCCGCCGATCACCATGACCAGGCACCTGGCGGCGGTGTTCTCCACATCCCCCAGAGTGGTCGTGACCATGGCGGTGATATTGCCCAGGGAGTTCTCGTTGAAATAGCCCATTGGGATATACCGCAGGCGGTCGCCGATGTGTACCCGTTTCTCCGCTACCATGTGATAACCGGCGTTAGTCTCCGCATTGGTGGAGCAGTAGAAACAGACGGTACGCCCGGCCGTGGACAGCAGCAGGACGCCGAAAATGAGCGTGATATTTGCCATCCCGCCAGAAAGCAGAGCGTCCAGGGTCAGCATCAGCGCTCCAAACTGCAGCGAGGCAAACACTGCACCCAAAAAGGAGATCAGCATGGCGTGTTTCAGCGTTCCCCGCTTGCGCCCGGCAAAAACAAAAATTTTCTTCAATACGCCAAACATACGATCACGCCTCCTTATCCTGAACGCCCAGATAGGCGTCCCACATTTGACGGTAGAGCGGGCAGCGCTCCAGCAGGGTATCCTGGGAACCGTGATCCGCGATGCGGCCCTTTTCCATCACAACGATCTGATCCGCACCGGCAATGGTGCCCAGACGATGCGCAATGACGACCAGTGTCCTCCCCTTTGTCAGCCGGGAAATGGCCCGCTGGATCATCGCCTCATTCTCCGGATCCATGCTGGCCGTAGCCTCGTCCAGAATCACAATGGGGGCGTCCTTCAGCATGGCCCGGGCAATGGAGATGCGCTGCTTCTCGCCGCCGGAGAGGTGTCCGCCGCCGCCGCCGCAGACCGTATCATAACCCTGGGGAAGCGCCCGGATCAATTCGTCACAGCCCGCCGCTGATGCCGCCGCTTCCACTTCTTCATCGGTGGCATCCAGCTTGCCCATACGGATATTATCCCGAACCGTGCGGTCAAACAGGTAATTGTCCTGGGAGACATAGGCGATCTGGCGGTTGAGCTGTTCCAACGGGATTTGCCGCAGATCCGCGCCGCCCAGCGTGATTGCGCCGCTGGTCACATCCCAGAATCCGGCAATCAGCTTGGCGATGGTGGACTTGCCGGAGCCGGAAGGCCCCACCAGAGCCGTGACCGTTCTCGGGGCAATATCCAACGAAACATCATGCAGGATCTCCGGACCCTCCGCATCGTAAGCGAAAAAGACATGGGAGAGGGTTATCTCCGTCCCGTGGAGCGTTACCGCCGCAGCCGGGCGTTCCAGCTCCGGCGCGTTCAGAATGCCGGATATCTCCCCCACATTCGTTCCCACCACCGCCAACTCGTCCACAAAGCTCATGGCCGCCAGCAGGGGGCCGGTAAGCCCCAGAGAGAGTATAATAATCGTCAGGAAGGTCTCCACAGCGAGACTTCCGCCGCTCCACAGCAGCAGGCCAACCGGCAGCACCGCAATCAGTACGGACGGAGTCAGCGCCTGGATCACGCACATATATTTCTGGTTGTCCGCCATCCAGTCCACATAGTATTGCGCGTTGTCCTCCACAGCCTTGGAATACTTCCGATAGGACCCGGCAGACTGGCTGAACGCCTTGACGATTTGGATGCCGCCGATGTATTCCACGATGGCGTTGGCCATACGCCGCCCCACCTCTACAGCCCCCTGCCAGCGGGCGGCATAGGTCTTGCCGCTTTGAGAGGCGGTGATCAGTCCGATAACCGTGGTCACCAGCGAGGCAAGCCCCATCCGCCAATCCAAAACGAAGATATATACCGCGAGGAAAAGAGGCACCAGGGCGTTGGCGGTCATCTCCGGGATCAGGTGTGCCAGGGTGGGTTCCATCCCCTCCACACGGTCCACAATGGTGGTCTTATACTGGCCGGAGGGGGTGTCCAGGATGGTCCCCATAGGTACTCGGGACAGCTTGGACAGCAGGGACTTGCGCAGGTCCCGCAGGGTGTAATAAGTTGCTGTATGGGATGCGGAGGTGGACATAGCGGAAAACAGCGCCTTACCGCCATAGCCTGCTAACAGCACCCCGCACCAGGGCAGGCATTCCCGCAGCCCGCCGCCGGACAGCAGCAGCCGGAACATGACGGCGATGCAGACATAGGCCAGCATATGGCAGGCAACGCCCAAAACCGCCAGCGCCACCGCGCCGTAAAAGCCGCTGTGATAGTCTGCCGCCCAGCCCCAGAGCCGGGCGAAGGGGGAAGGTTCTTTGGTTGTGTTCATCATAACAGCTCCTCTCAATTAGTTAGATAAAGCTAACTTATATGGAAAAGAAATGGGGACCTACGTGATCCCCAAAATCTTAAACCATCCGGCGGAATAGAAGTCCCGGAGACTGTTCATGTACTGCATGGCCTTCTCCCGGGGCATATCATGGCGGACCGTCTCAAACATCCCGTTGAACAGCGCGCTGGACATGATATGGATCAGCTCATCGTCAATCTCCGGCACCGGATAGCCCGCCTCCCGCATACGGTCAATCAGTGCCCGTCCGGCGTTGTCCTCGATCTCCGCCAAGGTATCCAGATAATGCTCATAACGGGTACCTGCCGCGGCGCAGGTGATGAGCTTGAACGTGTCAAAGTGGTCGTAGATGTACGCCATCATCCACGCGGCCTCGATTTCCGGAACCTCCGGCAGATTGTTCACCTGCTCCTCCAAGGGGCGGGCGGAGAACGCCTTTTGAACTTCACGGTACCGCTCCACCAATTCCTGGCCGGGTTCCGACACCAGAGCGTCAAACATGGCCTCCTTGTCTGTGTAGTAGCCGTAGATCGCCCCGGTGGTCACGCCCAGGGACGCGGCAATATTGCGCAGGGACGCGCCCTGAAAGCCTTTTTCTAAAAACTCACGCTTTCCGGCTTCCAGCAGGCCGGCGGCCAGCTTCGGATTGGTTGTTCTCATAGTCACCTCTAAAAATAACAGCGATATTTAATAACGACGTTATTTTAACTCCTGCCGTCATGTTTGTCAAGACCCAAAATAAAAATCACGCCGGTCCGCTGTGGGCCGGCGCGATTTTCTATTGCCTCGCGCATCTCCGATACTCCCCCGGCGTCAGGCCGGTGCTCTCCCGGAACAGCTCCGCAAACCTGCTGGCGCTGCGGTAGCCCACGCTCCGGGCGATCTGCCCAATGGGCAGGTCGGTCTCCGATAACAGCTGCTCCCCGCGGCTCATGCGCCGCTGCTGGATGTACTCCGTGATGGTGCAGCCGTGGTATTGCCGGAAGCAGCTTTTCAGCTTGGTGCCGCCCATGCAGGCGATTCTGGCCAGCCGCTCCTGGGGCAGCTCCAGGGCGCAGTGGTCGTTGATATAGGCCGTCACATCCAAAATGCGCCGCTGTTCCTCCTGGGTCAGTTCCTTTTTTTGAACGCTCTGCTTCCGGCCCCGCGCCACCACCAGGGATACCGCCTCCGCCACCTTGGCCTCATAGAAGAGCCGGGCGGCGATGCCCTCTCCCCGGTAATTCTTGACTTGCTCCAAAAGGCGCACCATCTCCGGAAAACAGTCTGTCTGATCCACCGTGCGGAACGCCTCCAGCGGATGGACGTACTCCTCCGGATACTGCCGCTTCAGCCAGGTCTCATAGTAGGCCGGTGTGATGTCGATGCCGATGCTGGTGATGGGAATATTTTTGTGGATCAGCACCCGGTATGGCTCCATACCGCCCAGAAAGGTTTTAACGCACCCGGCGGTCAGACGCCGGTAGGGGGACAGCTCCTCCCCGGAGATGGACTCATAGTAGGTGACGGACAGGCAGGCCGGGATATCAAATTCCAAAAAGGAGTCCTCCCGGAAGGAAAAATCGTGGATCTTGATGGTGAACAGGTCCTTCTGACCGTAAATCCAGTAGTAACCGTCGCCGCCCTCTCCCGCCTGCCGCCAGCACAGGCCGTTGGGGCCGTAGCGGTGATTGTCCGGCTCCGGCACAAAGCCGAACTCCCTCAGTGCGGGCGCATACAGCGCCTCTGTGCTGCTCTGCATAACGCTTGCCTCCTTGCCACGATTGGACGCAAAACTATCGGGAAGGGACGAAAGCCGCGCCCATCCCTTGAAAAAAGCTGCGCAACCGTGTATTGTGTGAGATGGTTAGTAATTGCTAACCAATTTATCACAGTTTCCGCAAAAGGTCAATGCGGAATCAAGCTGAGGAGTGAGATTTGTGAGACCCAAAAAAGAAAAGCCCTTTGCCACGCTGATGGCCTGGGCGGGGCGGGACCGGTGGTATATCTACGCCGCCGTTACTATGGCCCTCCTGTCCAGTCTGTGTTCCATCGTCCCCTACTTCGCCTTTTACCGGGTAGTGGACGCCGTGGCGGAGGGGACGTGTACCGCCGGTTTCGCGCTGGAGTGGGCAGGGATTATCCTGGCAGCGGCGGCGGTGCAGACCCTGACCGCCCTGTTTTCCTCCCTGTCCTCCCACCGGGGGGCGTACAACACCCTGTTCAAGGTGCGGTGCATGGTCACGGAGCATATGGCTAAGATGCCCCTGGGCGCCCTCAATGAGCGGAGCACCGGGGAGATCAAGGTGGTGATGAACGAGAGCATCGAAAAGCTGGAGCTGTTCCTGGCCCACAACCTGCCGGAGCTGGTGCTGTACCTGTCCGGGCCGGTGGTCATGTTCGGCTACCTGCTGACGGTCAGCGTCCCCCTGGCCCTGGTCAGCATCCTGCCGCTGCTGTTCGTAGCGGTGGTGATGGCGGTCATGTTCAGCCGCTTCTACAAATTCATGCCCCAAGTCAATTCCGCTGGCGGGAATCTCTCCAGCTCCATCCATGAATACGTGGGCGGGATGCGTCTCATCAAGGCATTCCACATGGGATCCCGTTCCTTCCAGAAGTTTTCCGGCGCGGTGGAGGAACAGCACAAGATGTGGGGAGACATATCCCGGGCCACCGGGCCGCTGTACGCCGCCTATGTGGTGCTGCTGGAGTGCGGGGTATTGCTGCTGGTTCCTCTGGGGGGCTGGTTCTTCGTCCACGGGCAGATCACCGCCGGAGTGCTGCTGCTGTTCGCCTTTGTGGGGAGCCAATACCTGACGGATATCCGGCCCTTGCAGGAGCTGAGTTCTGATTTGTCCTACGTTCTGAACGGCGTGAACCAGGTGCGGGAGATTTTGGACACCCCTATTTTCACTGGAGGACAGCCCTTCCCGCAAAAGCATGATATCGATATTCGGGATGTCACCTTCGGCTACCGCGAGGACACGCCCGTGCTGGAGCATTGCAGCCTCCACATCGCCCACGGGGAGCGGGTGGCCTTCGTGGGGGAGTCCGGCGCGGGCAAGAGTACGCTGGTACAGCTGATCTCCCGGTTCTACGATGTAAACGGCGGTTCCGTCCGGATCGGCGGCGTGGATGTACGGGAGATCGACTATGAGGCGCTTCTGGAGAACATTTCCGTGGTCTTCCAGCGCAGCTTCCTCACCAGGGGCACCGTTTTTGAGAACATCGCCATGGGCAATCACGCCGCCA
>CAOKLO010000097.1 GCA_948469375.1 uncultured bacterium
AACTCTCATCCAAGCTTCGCTTCCCGCGAACTTTGCTATCTTACCACGCTCAGCCGGGTTTGTCAAGACCTTTTTTCGACTCCCTCGAAAGTTTCTTGACTTTTTCCGCTCTTGCGGGCCCCTCTCGGTTGGCGCTTGATTATACTAGCAAATCTTCCCCGGAATGTCAACCCCTTTTTTCAACTTTTTTTGATCTTTTTCGCCGGCCCTCTCCACACACATTTTTCTTGCGAAACCGGCTCGCCTGTGTTACCCTAGTTGTACTTATTATAATATGTCTATGTTAGGAGGCGTACCTATGCCCATTCGAATTCCCGACTCCCTCCCCGCCACCAGCGTATTGGAGGGTGAAAACATCTTCGTCATGACGGAGCGCCGCGCCCTGCACCAGGACATCCGGCCGCTGAACCTGCTGATTCTCAACCTGATGCCCACCAAGATCGTCACTGAGACCCAACTGCTGCGCAAGCTGTCCAACACCCCCCTCCAGGTCAATGTCCAACTCCTTCAGACCAGCAGCCATACTCCCCAAAATACAGACCTGGCCCATCTGGAATCCTTCTACACCACCTTTGACCGGGTGAAGGACAAGCAGTACGACGGTATGATCATCACCGGCGCGCCGGTGGAAAACCTGGAGTTTGAGGAGGTGGACTACTGGAGTGAGCTGTGCGAGATCATGGAATGGACCCGTTCCCACGTCCATTCCACCCTCCATATCTGCTGGGGCGCCCAGGCGGGACTTTACCACCATTACGGCATAGAGAAGCGCAGCCTGCCCCACAAGCTGTCCGGCATTTATGAGCATACCATTATCCGCAAGCGCTCCCCCCTGTTCCGGGGCTTCGACGATCGTTTCTATGCGCCCCACTCCCGCTATACCGAGGTCACCATGGAGCAGCTGCTGGAAAAGCCGGAGCTGGAGATTCTGGCCCTCTCCTACGAGGCCGGCGTATTTGGCGTGAAAAGCTCGAACAACCGATACTTCTTCATCTTCGCGCATACGGAGTATGACGACGACACCCTGGCCCAGGAGTATTTCCGGGACGTAAAGCGGGGTCTGAGCCCCGCCGTCCCCGCCCATTACTTCCCCGGCGACAACCCCAGCCTGTCCCCCATCGTCAACTGGCGCAGCGCGGGGCAGCTGCTGTACACCAACTGGCTGAACTATTATGTCTACCAGACCACCCCCTACGACCCCAGCGCAATCCCCCTGGAGTCCTCCCGGATTTAAGCTATGCTCCAGGTTTCTAATATCAAACTCCCCGTGGATGGAGACGAGGCCCTGCTCCGCCGCCGCGCCGCCAGAATTCTGGGCGTGCGCTCCAGCGATATTCTGGACCTGTCCCTGCACCGTCAGTCCATCGACGCCCGGCGGAAAACGGATGTCCACCTGGTGTGTACCGTCCGCGCTACATTAAATAAAGAAATGGAGGGCGCCGTCCTCCGCCGCGCTCCCAAAGGGGTGTCCGCCGTGGCCGACGCGCCCTACGCCCTGCCCGCCCTGGGCCGGGCCTCCACTCTCCCCCCGGTCGTGGCGGGGATGGGTCCGGCGGGGCTGTTCGCCGCCCTGACCCTGGCCCGGGCGGGCCTGCGGCCCATCGTGCTGGAGCGGGGCCGTGACGTGGACGAGCGCACCGGGGACGTGGAACACTTCTGGCGGACGGGCATCCTGTCCACCACCTCCAACGTCCAGTTTGGCGAGGGGGGCGCGGGCACGTTTTCCGACGGCAAGCTGACCACCGGGGTGAACGACCCCCGGATCTCCCATGTGTTCCACATCTTCGTGTCCCATGGTGCCCCGGCGGACATCAAGTGGTCCCACAAGCCCCACATCGGCACCGACGTGCTGCGGGGGGTGGTGAAGTCCATCCGGCAGGAGCTGCTGTCCCTGGGGGCGGATATCCGCTTCGAGCACCAGCTCTGGGCGCTCCATCAGGAGGGCGGGCGGCTGTCCGCCCTCACCGTCATGACTGAGGCCGGCCCCTACGATCTTCCCTGCGACGCGCTGGTGCTGGCCCCCGGCCACTCCGCCCGGGACACCTTTCAAATGCTGTACGACTTCGGCCTGCCCATGGAGCCCAAGAGCTTCGCCGTCGGCGTGCGCATCGAGCACAGCCAGGAGGCGGTCAGCCGCGCCCAGTTCGGCGATTTCTGGGACAAGCTCCCCGCCGCCGACTACAAGCTGGCCTGCCACCTGCCCTCGGGCCGGTCGGCCTTCACCTTCTGCGTGTGTCCCGGCGGGCAGGTGGTAGCCGCCGCCAGCGCATACGGCCAGGTGGTCACCAACGGCATGTCCCTCCGGGCCCGGGACGGCTCCAACATCAACGGCGGCTTTCTGGTGGGGGTCAACCCGGCCGACTTCGGTGGTGAGGATCCCTTGGCCGGGGTGCGCTTCCAGGAGAAGTGGGAGCGGGCCGCTTGGGACCGGGGGCGCATGTTCGCCCCGCCGGACTTCGACCCCGTCCACCCGCCCTTCTTCGCCCCCGCCCAGCTGGTGGGAGACTTCCTGGCGGGCCGGCTGTCCACCGGGCCCCGGTCCGTCCCGCCCACCTACCGCCCCGGCGTCGCCTGGGACACCATGGACGGCCTGCTGCCCGGCTATGTGCTGGACACACTGAAGGAGGCCCTGCCCATTTTCGACCGGAAGCTCCGGGGCTTCGCCCACCCGGACGCGGTGCTCACCGGGGTGGAGACCCGCTCGTCCTCCCCTGTGCGCATCCTGCGGGACGCCGCGTTCCAGTCCCCCGCTCTGCCGGGGCTGTACCCCTGCGGGGAGGGGGCGGGCTACGCCGGAGGCATCACCTCCGCCGCCGTGGACGGGATAAAAGTGGCGGAAGCCGTTATCAGCGGGTAAAGGCCCTTGTCACGTTCCGCCTGCTCGCGACGCGCGGCTTTCCGCCGACTCGGGCAAAACCCATCCGGGGCTTTGCCCCTTCTTGGGCTTTTGCCCTCGCTCTGGTCCATCCGCGCTGCTCACAACGGCTTCACGCTTCCGCGCAACCGCAAGTTTACGTCCCGCAACCCAAACGCAACAGCAAATTGGTGGCCTTTCCCACAGCTTTCCCCTATGCTGAGGGCACATTGAAAAGGAGGTCATCTACTATGACATTCGGTGAAAATCTGCAATTTCTGCGCAAGCGCGCCAACATGACCCAGGAGGACCTGGCGGAGAAGATGGAGGTCTCCCGCCAGTCGGTGAGCAAGTGGGAGTCCAATTCCTCTTACCCGGAGACGGAGGCCATCCTGCGCCTGTGCTCCCTGTTCCACTGCGATATGGACACCCTGCTCCGGGGAGACGTATCCCGCCGCTTCGGCGAGGACGCCTCCCTCTGGGACAAACACATGAACGGCTTCGCCGCCGTCATGACGGCGGGGGTGGCCCTGGTGCTGCTGGGCGTCACCCTCATGCTGTTCGTGGGCGAGTTTTTCGCCCTGGAGATGTGGGCGGGGGTGCTCTTTTTCCTGCTCCTCGCCGCCGCCGTCACCATCTTCATCCTCTCCGGCATGGGCCACGACACCTTCCTGCGCCAGCATCCCGGCATCGGCCCCTGCTATACCAAGGAAGAGATGGACCGCTTCGAGCGCCGCTTCCCCGCCCTCATCGCCATCCCCATCGCCCTTCTGCTGCTGGGGCTCACCGCCATGATCCCCCTGGAGTCCCTGACTCCCGCCCAGTTCAGCAAGGACCAGTGGGACGCCCTGTGCGGGACCCTGTTCCTGCTGTGCGTCACCGTCACCGCCTCCGCCCTCACCTGGGCGGGCATCCAGCACTCCAAATACGGCTTCCCCGAGGAGAAGATGACCCCCGCCCAGCGCCGGGTGGGCCGGATCTGGGGCGTGGGCATGGTGGCCGCCACGGCGCTGTACGTGGGCCTGGGCTATGGCCTGGACCTGTGGAAGCAGGCCGCCCCCATCATCTACACCGTGGCCGCCCTGCTGTGCGCGGCCCTCACCATCCTGGTGAACAAAGACGACGAA
Source organism: uncultured bacterium (assembly GCA_948469375.1). Taxonomy (GTDB): domain Bacteria; phylum Bacillota; class Clostridia; order Oscillospirales; family Oscillospiraceae; genus Enterenecus. The sequence goes on from CAOKLO010000097.1 coordinate 3,982, forward strand.
TGACAAAGGAGGCCCCGCCATGGTGGAGCGCCGCCCGGACTATTACACAAGCTTCCACTGCCTGGGGGGCGCCTGCCCGGACACCTGCTGCCGGGACTGGTCGGTGGTCCCCGACGAGGACGCCCTGGCGGACTACGCCGCCGCCCCCTCCCCCCTGCGGGAGCGCATTTCTCAAGATCTGGCCACCGACGAGGACGGAGACGTGTGCTTCCGCCTGGATGAACAGGGGCTGTGCGCCCTTTTGACCCCCGACGGCCTGTGCGCCATCCAAAGGGACTGGGGCGAAGCCCATCTCTGCGGCCACTGCGCCGCCTACCCCCGGTTCACCGAGGAGTTCGGCTGTCTCACTGAGACCGCCCTGGCCGTCTCCTGTCCCGAGGCCGCCCGGCTGCTTTTGGAGGCCCCCCAGTTCGCCCTTGCGGAAACGGACGACGGCAGAAACGACCCGCCCTTTGATGGCGTGGATCCGGACCTGCTGGCGGCCCTGGAGCAAAGCCGCGCCCGTATCCTGACCCTGCTGAATGACGGCGAGGGGACCATCTGGGAAAAGCTGCGCACCATGCTGAGCCGCGCAAAAGCTCTGGAAACCTTTCTAATTCCCTCGGACTGCCGCCGTGAATACCCATTCCCACCCCCTCCGTTCCCTGACTTGTTCCGAGCCTCCGCCATCTGGCTGTTCAATCTGCTGGCAGAGCTGGACCCTTTACGCCCTGACTGGCCCGAGCTTTTGAAGGCGCGTGCCGCCCAGCTCTCCGCCCTATCCCCAGCCGATTACCTCCGGCTCCGCGCCGATTACGAGCGCGCCAACCCCCGCTGGGAGCGCCAGCTCACCAACCTGGCCTGTTATCTGGTGTTCCGCCATTGGCACAAGGCGGTAAACGACGATGATATCTATGGCCGCGCTGCCCTCGTCTGCGCCGCCTGTACTGTTTTGTATCACCTGTCCTTGTTCCAGCCCGGGGAGGAAGCTGCTCTCTGGACCCGTTTCAGCCGGGAGATAGAACACGACGAAAACAACTTGGCCGATCTGATCTGGGCGCTGTCCGAACCCGACGCCCTGCCCGACCCGCTATGAGAAAGGAGCCCATCCCATGTCACAATATCTCAGCGACCACGTCCGCCTGGGGGACGACTGCGCCAGCGTGGTCATCCTGGACCAGACCCTGCTGCCCAACGAGGTAACATACCTGACCCTCCGGGAGCCGGAGGAGATGTTCGAGGCCATCCGGCTGCTGCGGGTCCGGGGGGCCCCGGCCATCGGCATCTGCGCCGGGTACTGTCTGGCCGCCCTGGCGGAGCAGCGCAAGGACCTTGCCCCCGCCCAGTTCGGCACGGAACTCCACCGTCTGGCCCAATACCTCAACTCCTCCCGCCCCACGGCGGTGAACCTGAGCTGGGCGCTGGACCGCCTTGGAAGGCGGGCCCACGCCATGCCCCACGCGGACCCGCCCGCCGTCGCAGCCGCGCTCCGTGAAGAAGCCATCGCCATCCACCGGGAGGACATCGCCATGTGCAAGGCCATCTCGGAATTTGGCCTTACGCTCATAAAAGACGGCGACGGTATTCTCACCCACTGCAACGCCGGACCGCTGGCCACGTCCCAGTACGGCACCGCCCTGGGCCCCCTGCTGCTGGGGACGGAGCGGGGCATGAAGTTTCGGGTGTTCGCCGACGAGACCCGCCCCCTCCTGCAAGGCGCCCGTCTCACCTCCTACGAGCTGCAAAAGGCCGGGGTAGACGTCACCCTGATCTGTGACAACATGGCGTCCATGGTAATGAAAAACGGCTGGATCAGCGCCTGCTTTGTGGGCTGCGACCGGGTAGCCGCCAACGGCGACGCCGCCAACAAGATCGGCACCAGCGGCGTGGCCATTCTGGCCAAGCACTACGGCGTTCCCTTCTACGTGCTGGGCCCCACCTCCACCATCGACCTGGCCTGTCCCGATGGGGACCACATCCAGATCGAGCTGCGGGACCCGGAGGAGATTAAATCCAAATTTTACGCCCAGCCCATGGCCCTGCCCGAGGTCAAGTGCTACAACCCCGCCTTTGACGTCACGGACCATACCCTGATTGCGGGCATCGTCACGGAAAAGGGCGTCTGCCGTCCGCCATACACAGAATCTCTGGCGGCCCTGTTTCAATAAGCGAAAGAAACGCCCCGTTTCCGTAGAAGCGGGGCGTTTTTTATACCAATTCGATGTGGTAGTGCTCCAGCCAATGATTCACCTGCACCAGATAGGCAATGGTCTGAGGCCGCGCCATCAGCTGCCCATACCAGGGGGAGCCCGCGCCGTGATCCGGGTCGGCCAGCAGCTCCTCCACCGCCTCCCGGCGCACCACGTCCAGCAAGGGAGCCCCCGGCTTCTCCAGCACTTCCCTCAGCATCCCGCTCACCGCCGCCAGATAGGCCGGGTGGTGGGTCTTGGGATAGGGGCTCTTTTTCCGCCACAAAATTTCCTCGGGCAGCAGCCCCTTCATGGCTTCCCGGAGCAATCCCTTTTCCCGACCCCGCCAGTCTTTGTACGCCCAAGGCGCCGTGTACAGATACTGCACGATCCGCCAGTCACAGAAGGGCACCCGCACCTCCAGCCCGGACCACATGGACATCCGGTCCTTCCTGTCCAGGAGCGTCTGCATGAACCACCGCAGGTTGAGCCACATCAGCTCCCGCATCCGCCGCTCCAGCCCTGCCCTGCCGGGGAGCACAGGAGTTTCCGCCACCGTGGCCCGATAGCGGGAATCTACATACTCAAAGGGGTCCGCTCCCGCCAGCACCTCAGGCCGCAGGAAGGAGGCCCGATACCCAGTGGACTGCGCCCAGGGAAATCCCTCCCGCTCCCGGATGGACGGGTCCCGATACCAGGGGTAGCCACCAAAAATTTCGTCGGCGCACTCGCCGGACAGGGCCACGGTAGCGTGCTTTTTCACCTCCCGGCAGAACAGCAGGAGGGACGAGTCCACATCCGCCATCCCGGGCAGATCCCGGGCCTCGGCGGCCTCATACAATGCCGCCGCCACATCGGCGCTGTCCAGCACAATTCGATGGTGCTCCCCGTGGAGGGAATCGGCCATCAGGTCGATAAAATCATCGTCGCTGTCGGGCTGGAATTTCCCCGCTGTAAAGTATTTGGCGTTGTCCTTATAGGTAACGGAAAAGGTGTGAAGCGTCTTATCCCGCAAGCAGAACGCCTTGTCGGCAATGGCGGAAATGATGCTGGAATCCAGCCCGCCGGACAGGAAGGTGCACACCGGAACATCGGACACCAGCTGCCTTTCCACCGCGTCCGTGACCAGCTCCCGGACATGAGCGGCGGCGTCCTCAAAGGTCTCAGCGGTGTCCAGGTCCTCCGGCGTCCAATACCTCCACGTCCGCCAGCCAGTCTTGGACCAATACGCACAGCAGGCCCCTTCCAACTCCCGGATGTCACGAAATACGCCGCGCCCCGGCGTCCGCCCCGGTCCCAGGAGCATAATCTCCAGCAACCCATCCCGGTCCACCCGCTGGGACACGCCGGGGAACTCCAGCAGGGTCTTGATCTCCGACGCAAAGCAAAGCCGGTCTTCCGCCAGCGAGAAAAACAGCGGCTTCACTCCCATCCGGTCCCGGGCCAGGAACAGCCGTTGGCGTTCCTCCTCCCAGACAGCGAAGGCAAAAATGCCGTTGAATCGCTTCACGCAGTCCGCACCCCACTCGGCATAGGCATGGGCCACCACCTCCGTATCGGAGTGGCCCTCGAACCGGTGCCCCAAGCCCACCAACACGTTTCGTAATTCCACCGTGTTATACAACTCTCCGTTGTACACCAGCGCCAACCCGCCCCGGGCGGACAGCACAAAGGGCTGATGCCCGCTGTCCGGGTCCACCACCGCCAGCCGGGTGTGGAGCAGGCGGGCGGGCCCCCGGTGGTAAGTCCCCTGCTGGTCCGGTCCCCGCCGGGCCATGGTGTCCAACAGCTTTTCCTCGTCAATATGTATCTCCCGCCCGTCAAAGTCAATGATTCCCGCAATCGCGCACACAAAAATACCCCCTTCAAATCGAAAACGCCCGCGGTCGCGGGCGCCTTTGCCATCGGTTCAGTGTATGCGGGCAGGTGCAGAAGAGTTCACCAGTTGCTTTTTCTACACAATTATGGTATCCTTTTTCTCGATTTTTGCAGAACTTCAATTTGGGAGGCAGCTATGAAATACACATCCACTTTGATTGCCGTCCAGGACATGGAAAAGAGCAGGCAGTTTTATCACGATGTCCTCGGTCTGAATGTGGTCTCCGACTTTGGCGCAAACGTCGTTCTGGACGGCGGCGTCGCCCTCCAAACCCTGGAAAGCTGGCGGGAATTCATCGGCCACAAACCTGTCACGCTCGCTCACAACGCCGGGGAGCTGTATTTTGAGGAAACGGACATGGACCGTTTCCTGGCCCATTTGAGCACCTTTGAAATCTCCTACGTCCACCCGCCCCTGGAGCACCGCTGGGGCCAGCGGGTGGTCAGATTCTATGACCCGGACCGCCACATCATCGAGGTCGGCGAGGACATGGTCATGGTGGTCAAACGGTTCGCCGGCAGCGGTATGACGGAGACGCAGATTGCGGAGCGGATGGACGTTTCCCTGGATTACGTTCAAAATTGTTTGAAGTCGTGATTTTATTTGGTTAAACGCAGGAACCGGCGCGGTCTGTGGACCGCGCCGGTTCCTCATCGATATCAGTAATTTTTACAGAGCCTCCGCCAGCGCGCGGGCCAGCTCCTTCATCTTCGCCCGGTCTCCGTCGTTGGCGGCGGACTTGATGGTGATTTTCGGCTCCAGGATGGTCAGCCCCTTCATGCCCTCCAGCTCGGCCAGCATGGCGCGCATGGCGGTGGGGCCCCAGGACCCGTTTTCCACCAGCCCCACAGTGCGGTCCTTGAGGCCCTTAGACTTCAGCCGCGCCAGGAACTGCGCCATGGGTGGGAACACCCCCGCGTCATAGCTGGCCGCCGCCAGCACCAGGCCGCTGTACCGGAACGCCCCAGCCACAGCCTCCGCCCAATCCCGGCGGGTCAGGTCGATGGCCTCCACCTGCAAGCCCTCGGCGCGGAGCAGATCCGCCAGCTCCAGCGCCGCCTTGGCGGTGTGTCCGTGGATGGAGGCGTAGGCCACCAGCACGCCCTTCTCCTCGGGGACGTAGCTGCTCCACACGCCGTACTTCTCCAGGGCCAGCGCCAGGGCGTCCCCAGACAGAATGGGGCCGTGGAGCGGGCAGACGGCCTGGACGTCCAGCGCCGCCGCCTTTTTCAGCAGAGCCTGGACCTGCACCCCGTACTTGCCCACAATGTTGATATAGTAGCGCCGGGCCTCATCCACCCAGGGCGTATCGGGATTGGTGTCTCCAAACCGCCCGAAGCCGTCGGCAGAGAACAGGGTCTTGCTGACGCTCTCATAGGTCACCATGACCTCCGGCCAGTGGACCATGGGGGCCATGACAAAGGTGAGCTTATGGACTCCCAGCTCCAGGGTATCCCCCTCCTTCACGGTAAGGGTACGGCCCTCATAGCTCTCCCCGGTGAACGCGGACAACATGGGAAAGGTCTTGGCGTTACCCACCAGGGTCATGCCGGGGAATCTTGTCGCCAGAGCGGAGATGCTGCCGGCATGGTCTGGCTCCATGTGATGAATCACCAGGTAGTCCGGCGCGCGGCCCGCCAGGGCCTTGTCCAGATTGTCCAGCCATTCGCCGGTCCTGCGGAGATCCACCGTATCCATCACGGCCACTTTCTCGTCTAAAATCACATAGGAGTTATAGCTCACGCCGTTGGGAACGACGTATTGGCTCTCGAACAGGTCAATATCGCCGTCAAAACAGCCAACCGGCACGATGGCCGGGTCAAGTCGAATGCTCATGATAAAATTCCTGCCTTTCCTTTGTAGTCCGGTTTTAACCCAATGATTTTACTATGATTTATCGGTTCCGTCAAGTTTTCCGCACTCGCACTCTTGACAATTTCCGCCCCCGGTGATACACTGTCTTCTGTCAAAATGGCAACGACGGAGAAGAAACCGTTCAGCGGCGCTCAGAGAGGGACGCACTTGGTGCGAGCGTCCCGCGCAAGGCGGCGGCCGTACCACTCCCGAGCCGCCCATGACGAATGGGCCGGGGCTTTCCCGTTACAGAAAGACACAAGCGGCAGTTTTCACTGCAATTAGGGTGGAACCGTGGAGCTTTACGCTTCACCCCTGAGGATTCAGGGGTGAAGCGTTTTCGTTTCTCCCCAAAACAAGGAGGAATTATCATGGCAGAAGAAAACAATCAGTATACCTTTGAGAATGAACAGTACCGCAAGACCTATTGGCACACCTGTTCCCACGTCATGGCCCAGGCGGTCAAGCGCCTGTGGCCGGAGGTCAAGCTGGCCATCGGCCCATCCATCGACGAGGGCTGGTACTACGACATGGACGCGCCCTTCGCCTTTACCCCCGAGCACCTGGAGCAGATCGAGGCCGAGATGCGCAAAATCTGCAAGGAAAAGCTGAAGCTGGAGCGCTTCGAGCTGCCCCGGGCCGAGGCCCTCAAATTTATGGAGGAGAAAGCCGAGCCCTTCAAGGTAGAGCTCATCAACGACCTGCCCGAGGACGCCGCCATCAGCTTCTACAAACAGGGAGAGTTCACCGATCTGTGCGCCGGCCCCCACCTGGACTCCACCGGGCGCATCAAGGGCAACGCTATGAAGCTTACCGCCTGCAACGCCGCCTACTGGCGGGGCGACTCCAACCGGGAGACCCTCCAGCGCATCTACGGCATCGCCTTCCCCAAGAAGGACGAGCTGGACGAGTACCTCCAGCGCATTGAGGAGGCCAAGAAGCGGGACCACCGGAAGCTGGGCAAGGAGCTGGGCTTGTTCATGCTCCGGGACGAGGGCCCCGGCTTCCCCTTCTTCCTGCCCAAGGGCATGACCCTGAAAAACACCCTCCTGGACTACTGGCGGAAGGTCCACAAGAAGTACGGCTATGTGGAGATCTCCACCCCCATCATGCTCAACCGCCAGCTGTGGGAGCGCTCCGGCCACTGGGACCACTACAAGAACAACATGTACACCACCGTCATCGACGAGGTGGACTTCGCCGTCAAGCCCATGAACTGCCCCGGCGGCATGCTGGTCTACGCCAGCGAGCCCCACTCCT
>CAOKLO010000098.1 GCA_948469375.1 uncultured bacterium
TTCAAGTTCATGATGCAGATGGTCTTCAAAATCAGTTCTCCTCCTTCCCGTCAAAGGGCGTCCTCCCGCCCTCCGGCAGGGCGTGGAAAATGTTCTGCTGAGGGTCCGGCTCCCGCTTGGAGGGCGGTATGTAGGTCTGGTCTGCCTTGGAGAACCGCTGCTTGTCCCCGTCGAAGTCCAGCATCATATGCCGTCCTGACTCCCCGTCCTTGTTCTTCACCACGTCCAGTACCCGCGGGGACAGCGGCGCGTCCGGGACCGCCTTGTACAGCAGCATCACCACGTCCGCGTCCTGCTCGATCTGCCCGGACTGCCGGAGCGAGGCCATTGTGGGCGGCAGGATGCTCCCGTCCTTTCGCCGCTCCATGCGGCTGAGCTGGCTGAGGGCGATAATGACCTTCCCTGTGGAGCGTCCCAGCTGTTGGAGGCCGCTGGAGACCTGGCTGACCCGCTCGAAGTCGTTCAGGGGCCGTCCGCCCCGGGCCGCAGGGATCTTTTGCAGATAGTCCACCAGGATCACATCGTAGTGATGGGCCATGGCGTAGGACCCGATGGCGGAGACGGTCATGCCGTTGGCCTCGATGAGCTCCAGACCAGGGGCTGTCAGGCGGGAGCGGAGCTCGTAGACCCGCTGGAAATCGGCCTCCTCCAGTTTTCCGGTCATGATCTGCCGAAAGCTCAACTGCGCCTGACAGGCCACGGTCCGGTCGTGGAGCTTGTCCGCCGCAGTCTCGTAGGAGAAAAAGCCCACCCGCCGTGTTTTGGCCCCGGCAAAGGCGATCTGGAGCGCAAATGCTGTCTTCCCCGCGGAGGGATACCCACCGATGACCACCATGTCACCGGCGGCGACATGGACCTCCTCGTCCAGGCCGCCAAAGCGCCATTTGAAGTACTCCGGGGGCTTTTTCGGGTCGTGGCGGATGAAGAACTCCCGGAACCCGTCCTCCATCGTCACCCGCCGCACCCCGGACCGCTCGCACAGGAGCAGGTTCCCCCGGTCGATGAGGGCCCGGCAGGCCTCCTCGTCCGCCGCCCGGTTCAGTTCCTCTCCCAACTGCCGCAGGCGGTACAGGCGGCTGGTCCGCTTGAGGGTCTGGGCGTAGGCGTCCGCATTGGCGGAGGTGAAGGTCCAGTCAATGTACTCAGCGATCCGGGGCCGGTAGGCGTCCCCCAGGTCCGCCGCGACCAGCAGGGGGTCCACCGGCTCGCCCCGGGCGTAGCGGTCCCGGATGACTTGGAAGACCCGCTTCCCCTCCGGCGACAGGAAGTCTTCCTCTGTCAGCGCCAGCATCATGGGGCCCACCGCCTTTTCGTCGATCAGCATCGAGCCCAGCACCCCGGCCTCCGCGCTGAGGGCCTCACTGCTCAGGGCCAGCTGGTTGTTGTTTTCGTTCATATCCATGTTCCTCCTTCTGGAAGCACGGCGGCGTTTTCCCCGGGCTTGCCCTGCTGGGACTGCCCGTCCTCCTTCAGCGGGTAGACGCTCTCCCAGCCGTGGAGGATCGAGGTCTCCAGCAGGGCCAGCTTCAGTCCCCGGTCGCCGCCGGACAGTCTGTCAAGTTTGTTCAGCAGTATTTTCGCCGCCCGCTGGGTGTGGAGCGGCTTTTTGATGTTTACCCGGCTCTCCTGGAAGTCCGCCAGGAGCTGCCGGAGCTCCCCGTCCTCCCCCGCGTACCCGTCGAAGACCGCCGCCACGCCCTCCGGCGTGTTGGGCTTTCCCGGCGGAGACGGTTTAGGGGGTAGGGGGTTCTCCATGTTAGTTTCTACATGGTTATTACATGTACTATATATACATTTGCCGTTTTGGGCACTCTCACCTGCCCGTTCTGACAATTGCATTTGACGGTCTTGACAAATGCAATTACCGTTTTCGGTCATGCCGTAGAGCGTCAGGAGCTCATCACCGGGGGTATACCAGGCCGTGCGGTCCCGGTGGTCGTTGTTGAAGCTCCCGGCGAGGATTGCGCCCTGCTCCTTGCAGCTGTCGATGATCCGCCGGATCTGACGCACGCTCCACCAGGGGAAGAGTTCCTGAAACGCCTTCACGGAGTTGAAGGTCCACCAGCGCCCATCCTGGTAGTTCCGCTGGTTCGCCCGGTTTTCCTTGTACCAGTACATGAGGGAATCCAGGAAGATCGCCTCCTCCAGCCCGTAGCGCAGGGCCACATGGGCGTAGCCGGTGATCCTGTCAAGAGGCTTCATACACTGCCCCCCTCCCTCTGCCCGGCGGCCCCCTGCGTTTGGGGCCGAATCGTTCTCTTCTGCATGGCCGCGTTCCTCCTTGTTCAGATGGGCGCAAGGGCCCTTACATAGGGCAGGAGATGGGGAAAAGTTGCGTATGCGTGTGCAACGCTCTTCCATTTTTCATACAGGGATTTGGGACCTGCCTCTGATTTTTGTCAAAAAGTGCGCAAAATCCGGGATTTTTTATAGAAGTTGCCCTATTGAAATTCCGTGGGGCTTTTGGTACACTTTTGTTGTCATTTGGTGTGTACCATTTGCCACCCGCCCCTTGTGGATGTTCCCGCATCCGCAGGGGGCATTTTTTGCGCGCTTCGTCACGTGCGCTCACTCCTTCCTCTGGTTTGCATAAATTGTGTCCAACTTGGACACATCGTGTTCTTTCAGCTCTCCCTCCCCTTTGCGAACCTGATCTCGTAATAGGCCTTGTTCGCCCGGGCCGCGAGGTCCATCAGGGCCTCGAACACCGGCAGCTCCACCTGGTCGATTTGTCCATCCGCCACCATCCGTAACAGCGCACGGTCCACCCGGGTGTCCACCAGCTCCAGGATACAGCTGACGTACTCCGCCGCCGCCTCCGCCAGGGGCCGGTCCACCTCGAAGTCCGGCAGCAGGCCGTTGAGAGCGGTGCTCTGCTCCCGCAGATACACCCCCGACAGCCACGGCGCGTCCAGGACCTCGCCCAGGATGCCCAGGGCCTCCAGCGACGCCATCCGCGCCCCGGATTCCCACGCCCGGACGCTGTCCGCAGAGTACCCGGACCGCTCCGCCAGGGCTTCCTGGGTCAGACCGCTGCTCAGCCGCGCCCTTTGCAGGGCGTTCCGTTTGTTTTTGTCCATGGACCCGCCTCCTTTTTGAGGGTATCATGGTGGTGGGCTACCTGCGCCTGGTCAGGTACAGGCCGCCGTCCTCCGTCAGGTAGGCATTGCACAAGCTGCCGTCCTGCAAGAAGACCCAGCACTCATCGTCAATGGCTTTTATGGCCGTGACCTCCTCCATGTCGAACCGGGCACGCAGCTGCTCGATGATCTGAACGACACGCTGCGCATTGGCAACCGCCTGGTCACAGGGGTCCTCGATGTACTCCTGGAGCTTGGGGGCAAAGGGTTCACTGCCGGTATTGCGGAGCGGCGCTTTGTGGGGTTTATCCTTGGGCATCGCACTGCACATGGCGGCGATGGCCTGCTCGCAGCAGCCGTCCTGCTGGTCTACATACGCCCGCTCCTCCGGCGTGAGCTCATTCCGCCACTCCTGGGTCTCCGGGTCGTTGGTCTCGCTGTCCAGGCACCAGTCGATATAAGCTTTGCGAGATTTTTTCATGTTTTTCTCCTCTTTTTGGTTTTCATAAATTGTGTTCAACTTGGACACATCTCGCTTTTAGCCCTAGACGACCTTCATTCCCGGTACATACTTGAACCGGACGCCCTTCGGCTTGCCGCCGGTATAGAACACCGGCTCAACGACGTGACAGGCGAGATACGTCTCCACCTCATCCCGCCGGAAGCGGAGGCTGTGCCCGACCCGGTAGGCCCGCAGGCCGTCCGACTTCTCCTTGAGCCGATAGACGGTATCGGCGCTCACACCCAGGAGCTCCGCCACCTGCTGGGTTGTCATCATTGGTCCTTGCACGCTGTGTCACCTCCTTCGCACTGCGCCAGAAGCCACGCGATCTCCGCCGCGTTCTGGGACGCGTCCAGCCGCTCCTGGGCCAGGTCCCGGGCCGCCTCGCCGTCGAGGCAGGCCAGCGCGGCGGCCTGGTGCTCATAGAGCTGGACCACATCCCCCAGCAGTCCGTCCAGAAAGTCGAACTGCTCCGGGGTGAGCGTGATGTGATAATTCATGGTTTCCTCCTTCATTTCCGCCCCGGCCTCCGGTATGATGGAGGCCCGGTATGACTATTTGATGCTCCCCAAAGACAAGTTGTTTGAGGATGAAGAAGAATAGCCTCCTTTCCTTCGTTTTGTTTCGGCTACGCCCCGGGCCGGTTGGCTTCCTGTTTGGGCGGGTCCAGGCCGTAGAGCTCGTCGATGGTGCACCCCAGTTCGGCAGACAGCCGCGGGAGAATTTCGCTCTTAGGTGCTCGATCCCCTGATTCCCACATAGTCACGATTGAGGAAGAGCGCAACCCTACCCTTCTCGCTAGTTCTCCTTGTGTTAGTCCTGCTTTTTGCCGCAATTCACGTATTCTGAAACAAGTTTTCATTGCCTCACCTCCGTTTCTAACAGAACGTGAGACAACTATATAACAATTGGTGAGGTTTGTCAAGAGGGATATTAACATTTTGTGAGAATTCTTTTTTTCTCTTGCAGATATTCACTGTATGTGATATTCTGACAATATGTAATCCTGGGTGGTGATGGTATGTTTGCAGATAGGTTGAAACAGCTTAGACGAGAAAAAGGGCTTACCCAAATACAGCTTGCAACCGAGCTCAATGTTGCGAGCGGAACAATTGCAATGTGGGAAACTGGAAAGCGCGAACCAAATTTTGCAATCACTATGCGGATTGCAGATTTTTTCAGCACTTCTACGGACTATCTGTTGGATTATTCGTCTTCCCCTCCTCAGCAAACCTTACCGCCAATAGAGATATCATCTGTTGAAGATGCGCTTCTTTACACATATCGGGTCGCCTCTCTTGATGACCGTGAGATTATTGATAATATTATCCGCCGTTATTCGCCTGCCGAACAGGCAAATAACCCAGCGTAAGGTTATACAGTTTTCAGAAATAGAAAAAACTAAGAGAAAAAAATAAAAGTGTCCAAGTTGGACACATGGTAAAATAGAAGGGAGAAAAAATCATGGTATGTCCGAAATGCGGTAGCAACGACGTAAATGTCCAGGTTGTTCAAGAAACACAACTGACAGACAAGCATCACGGGATTTTCTGGTGGCTGTTTATTGGCTGGTGGTGGTTGCCACTCAAATGGCTCTTTTTTACACTGCCCGCGCTGATTGTTAAAATTTTTGCGCCCAAAAGAAAAAAACTGAAACAAAAAGAAAAAAGCGTTTGTGTTTGCCAAAATTGCGGGTATAAATGGGACGTATAAAAACGCACCGAGGAGCGTCCGGCATAAAAGTTCCCCCGCCCTGCCGGAGGAAGTACTGAGGCACGGTCATCGACTTTGCCCCGTACATATAACTGTCATGCAGAAAGTATGCCTCTGTCAGAACTGCGGCCATAGCTGGATTTTGGATAAAAAATAGGCGCCCAACATAGGCGAATGGAGGGGCATCGACCTTGCCCCATACATGTGAAAAATAAAAAAGCGTGTCCAAGTTGGACACGCAAGGAGATTCTATGATAAGACTGCCCCGGAGTTACAGGCCGCCGTTCGCCGGGTGCTGGGGTTGGCTTGATGGAAACTGTGTTTGTTCGGCCAATATGAGGAGTTGACAATGACCATTCAGTATTCCCGAGATGCACTGAAGTTCCTCGCAAAGCTGGACGATAGATCTATTATCAGGATAAAGACTGCCGTCCATGGTCTGACGCAGACCCCGCCTGTTGGAGATATCAAGCCTCTGCGAGGTTATCAGGATGGCCGTAAGCGTCTCCGCGTTGGGAGCTGGCGCGTAATATACAAGTATGGAGTTGAAGACCTGATCGAGGTCCTGCTGGTCCTTGACATCGGAAATCGAGGAGATATCTACAAGTGAGGAGGGTATTTGTATGTCTGATATAGCGATGGATGCCGCTCGTCTTTTGGAAATGCTGCCTGAAAGTGAACAGCATTTTGCCTATGAGTTGATCAAAAAACTGGTCCGTGCCTGGGACCCTGATTTTACTCGTCTCACCCCGGAAGAAGCTAATCGGCTTGCAGTAGCGGAGAAGAGTGGATTTGTGGATGAGAAAGATATCGACTGGGAGAATTTGAGGCGGACATACCAATGACGGCGTCTCTAGCGTTCACCCCCGTTCCGTTTGCTTTGGCTGATTGCTTGGGGCTAGCTTGCCTGCAGCTATATTCTAGTTTTGTAATTGTCAAAAGTCAATTTGAAGCAGACCATAAAACATCCCTCATGCCAAATGGCGGGGGTCGCATAAATGGAAAATAAAATCAGTGGATTGAAATAAACAGCAGTAAACAACGGAATGAGATTGATCTTGCCATATGTAAGGGAGGAAAGCACTATGGCAATATGCGCCTGTGGGGAGCCAGCGAAATATCTGTTATGCGGCCGCTGGTTCTGCGAGGAATGTATGTGGAAGGCCTTGGATAATCCGGTCCCCGCGACACTCAGAAGGAATGTCGTGTTTTTCGATGAAGAAAACAGGGAGATCCACGCTCCGGTTTGCTCGATCTGCCACGACAGGATCGCAGATCTTGTCATTTCCGAAACGGCGTTTTGTCCGGAGTGTTCTGCCGCGAAAAAGGAATTTCCAGATGCTGATGAGTTTAACGGCAGTCTGGATGCCGCAGGAAAAAAGAATGGCTTGTATAAGGGTGCCAGCATCATCGACTTCCCGGATGAGTATGTCTGCGTGGATGTGGAGACCACAGGGCGGAGCTACTCAGAAGATGAGATCATCGAAATAGCGGCCCTGCACGTAAAAAACGGGGCTATCTGCGATACCTTCACCTCCCTTGTAAAGCCCTCGTGTTCCCATATCCCTTGGACATACGCAGAAATACAGGAGAGAGGATATACGTCCTTTTTCGACGTTCCCTATTCCGTTTTCCGGGACCTTTCCAACCGGAGGATCCTCCCCGGCGAGATTGTAGAGCTGACCGGGATCACAGACGATATGCTCCGGGACGCGCCAGCGATTGACGAAGTGATACCGAAGTTTTGGGAATTTGTAGGAGACCACATTTTAGTCGGCCACAACGCGGTCTTTGATGTAAGCTTTTTGTGCCTTGCCTGCCAGACTTGCGGCCGCCTGTTAAAAAACGACTATGTGGACACACTGCGGCTCGCCCGGAGCTTACTGCCGGAGCTGTCCAACCATAAATTGTCCAGCCTAGCAGAGCATTTCAATATCACAAACGAAACTGCGCACCGCGCCGAATCGGACGCCCTCACAACGGCGAAATGCCTGGAGGCAATGAAAGCGCTTGTTTTGCAGACAACAACGGTCTCTGAATTCAGAAGGGATTTTTCGGACCCCGCCTGGAAGCCCTCTGCCAGATCATTGAAGAAACTCTATGCTCAGAAGAGAATTCGGCCCAGTGAGCTTGCCGCTCCCGGCACGGTTGACCCATCCCACCCGTTATGCGGGAAATCCATCGTGTTTACCGGTGAGCTCCACATGCCAAGAGCCGATGCCGCACAAATGGCGGCGGATGTGGGAGCTGTTGTGAAGACTGACGTATCCTCAAAAACGGACTTCCTGGTGGTGGGTCGGCAGGACAGGGCGCTGGTTGGAGCTTCTGGTACCAGCGCAAGGGAGAGAAAGGCGCAGAAAATAAACGATTCCGGAAAAGGAAGCATCCAGATTCTTACAGAACAGGACTTTCTCCGGTTGGCAGGTCCTCGATTGGAAGCAGGTGTGCTATGAGCGAACAGGTCACCTTTGCAGGATTTGAGGCGCCGCACGAGAAGGAGCTGGCCGCCTATCGCGAGATCCTGCCCGGCCTCCAGGCGGCCGCTGCGGGGGCTGGCGCCGACCCGGCGGCTATCGCGATCAAGCACGGAAAAACATACTCCTCTATCTGGTATGGCTCCATCATGGCTTTCAGGCTGAAACTCCGCAAGGATGCCAGATACATAGAAGTCCCGCTGGAGTCAAAATCCACTGTACAGCAGTTAGGGGCAGCAGAGGGGCAGAAGGAGGTCTCCGGCGGGTTCTGGCGCGTAAAGCTGGGGCCTGAGCCGGTCACCGAACATGCCTCGGAGCTGGCCGATGTTCTGCGGGACGCGGTCGGCCGCCTGCCCAAGGAGTGGGACTGCTGTTCACGGTATATGGAGTGCAGTGACGCGAAGCAGTGCGTCCACCCGGAACCTTCTTTCGCGCTGAAATGCGGCTATAGAAAGATATTGGCTTCTGGAAGGGTATATTATGGGAACAACCGGAATGTAGATTGATTTTTCTCTAAGTACCTGCCTTTTCAAAAAAACCGCCCCCGGTGCGCCAACACCGGAGACGGCCATAAGGGGTGCTAAAGTTGGGAAAGCCTTAGCACCCCTATTTTACCACAAAATAGGAGGGAAAATCAAGATGCCGAGGCGCGCCGAATTCTATTTTGACGGTACATACTACCGCAAGCGGATCAAGCTCCCCGACGGCCGCTGGAAGGACGTGCGGGCGAGGACGAAGGAGGAGCTCCGCTCCAAGCTCTACGACATGGAGACGGCCCAGCGCATGGGGCTGGTGCTGGACGGCGAGGCAACAGTTGCAGAATTGGCGGTGGAGTGGTATACGAACCGCAGCGCGGGCCTCTCGGCGGCCCGGCAGGGGGACTACCGCATCGCGATCAACCACCACATCTGCCCGGTCATCGGGGCCATGCGGGTCCGGGACGTGAAGCCGGAGCACTGCCAGCGGGTGATGGCCCAGGCGGCGGAGCTGTCCAACTCCGCCCAGCAGAAGATCGTCAGCACGATGAAACAGCTCTTCTCCTGCGCTGTTGACAACGGCCTGACCCTCCGCTCGCCTGCCGAGAAGATCAAGGCCAAGGGGAAGAAGGCGGAGGAGAAGGCGCCCCTCACCCGGGAGCAGTGCGCCCAGCTGGAGGCGGCGGTGAAGGGCACGCGGGCGTATATTTTCGTCATGCTGGGGCTCTATGCCGGCCTGCGCCGGGAGGAGATCTGCGGCCTCCGCTGGCAGGACATCGACCTGCAGTCCACGCCCCCCAGGCTGACGGTAAATCACGCCATGCGTCTGACGGGCAGCAGGGCGGAGTTTCCCGCGCCGCTGAAGTCGAAGGCGGCGCACCGGACCATCCCCCTGCCTCCGGGGCTGGCCCAGGCGCTTCGGGATGAGAAGAAGCGCACCAACAGCGACTTTGTTCTGCACACCTCCGACGGGAGCCCTCTCACCTACCAGAGCGCACGGAACATTGTGAGCGTCATTGACCGCCGCTGTCCCATGACGGAGGGGCAGAGGAAGCGGCGGGAGCGCATCGAACAGGAGCGCGGAAAGCCCATCGCCTCCAGGAGGCCGCAGAAGAACATCACGAAGCTGACCTTTCGCGTCACGCCCCACCAGCTTCGCCACACCTACGCCACCCGCCTGGTAGAGAGCGGTATGAACATCAAGCAGATCCAGTATCTTCTGGGGCATGACGACGTACATCTCACATTGAGCATCTACAGCCATGTCACGCAGAACCGTCCCGAGGAGCTCATCGGCGCGGTGTCCGCCGCTTTCTCCGCGCCGCAAGAGCCTGCATTGGAAAGCGTCTGACAAGCGGAGAGCGCAAGGGTCCGGGGCAGATTTCGGGGCAAACAAACTGGAAGGGGAGAGAAAAACCATTGCTATCAGTATATTTTCGGGCTTTTTGCGCCATGCCTTTTAAGCAGTGGGCCCGGGGTTCGAATCCCCGACGGGTCACCACAAGAGAGTTGTACGAACCCCAGGTGGTCAGGAAGTGACCATCTTCTTGACCGTGGAGTGTATCGTACTGCTCGCCCCGCTCAGTGTGTGCGGGTAACGAAAATCGTAGCAGCCACCGGCAAAAGGTGACTGCTACGATTTTTTGCGCCCTTTTGTCGGTCCTTCCGCATTCTATGTGCCAGGTTCCAACAGAATCCAGCCGACCGCCCGTGCTATACTCCGGCCATAAGGAGAGCGGCTTGATTAGGATTTCACTGTCCATCGGGCTTGGCGGGCCTGGATGGGCGCGGGGGCTGTACATGGACAGAAAAAAGCGGGTAGGTGTCAAAGAAAAGGTACACCCTTTCATAGCTATCTGGGGTGGAAAAGCAGCCCATCGTTGGCCTCCTCAAATCTCGGTTCCGTCCGGGAAACGGAATTTGCACTCAAACTCGGCACCAAGTGCCTCCGCAATCTTAACCAACTCCAGCGATGAGAAGACGTGCCTATTTTACGCGAAAGCTCTGTTTCGCTGATTTTGGCATATACTTCTGCCATCTTGATTTTTGTCGGAATATCCATGAAATCACCTCCGCACCCCTATCATAGGGCCTGCTGAAAAAACCACATATAGGAACAAGGACAGAAGGGAGCGGAAAAAGAGTGCAAGCCGACGCGCCAGGCGG
>CAOKLO010000099.1 GCA_948469375.1 uncultured bacterium
AATGCAGATAGGACCGGGGCTTTCGTGGTTGTTGGTTTCCGGCTCTGTCGCCCGCGACTTCTCTGATAAAATGTGCTATAATAATCAAAAAAGAACTATCACCCCCCACAAGCGACAGGTTCGAAAGTGGGCACGCGCTCCATAAAATAAGACAGACCGCCAAGAGGTTGGTCTGTCTTAATTTTATAAGAACTTCTCCGAGTGAATGTACAAACGTACAACTTTTACAGTTTAGCTCCCATAAGTAGCAATATATTTCAAAATACTGAATGGGAGGTAAAAATGTATATCAATGAAACGTGTGGATGTGTACTTACAGAGCCTGGAGATATAAAAGCGACGGCGCAAATCAAGGGACTTTTAGATGTCTATACCCCGGAGACGTCAAAGAGCGCACTCTGGAAATATTGGAAAGCTACGTTTGACCCCAAATTATGTTTAGAATGTGCAAGCCGTCATGGAAAAATCTATGTGATTGATGAAATTCTTGATATTGAGCCTCCACTACACCCTAACTGTCGCTGTATAATAGACCGAATGGATGCAGTTGTAGCGGGAGGTGCAACAAAAGATGGAGAAAACGGAGCGGACTATTGGCTTGTTCATTATGGACAATTACCCGGCTACTATATTTCAGACGAGGACCTGCGTGCATTGGGATGGAGAAACGGTAAAGCTCCTAAAAAATATGCACCAGGAAAAATGTATTTCGGCGGAAAATACCGTAACGAAGATGGGCATCTTCCCTCTGCACCTGGCCGTATCTGGTATGAAGCAGATATTAATTATTATGAGGGGCGACGTAATGGTCATCGACTTTTGTTTTCTAATGATGGCCTGATTTTTGTGACCTATAACCATTATGTAACGTTTTACGAACTTAGTTCAGGAGGAGCAAATGAAGACAATTGAATTATGGTTTGGTAAATGGGATAGTCCTTCTATATTTTTTAATATACTTTCTATTGAATTTGAGATTGTCCCCAAGATCACCTCATTAAATGAATTGGAATGTTTTATCTGTTGTCATGGCGATTTCAATGTGCAAATTCGTTATGCTGATGAACCTTTTGGAACGGCGGGTGAACTTGTACAGAAAATGCTTCAATTATTTGACCAATTACACTTCAAATTAGGAGATAGGCATTTTGATTACACGCTGTTGGGCCGTGAACAAGTTACAATCGATTTCAGCAAATGTAAATATATGAGTGAACTTTTCAAGGAAATGCGGAAAAAAATGGAATGGGACAGCTGGTATGGCCAAAACCTTGATGCTTTATGGGATATTCTCCGAGGAATGCCGTACAAAGGTGATGACTTTACAATTATTCGTCCCCGTTACTTTACAGGAATTCCACACGGAGAAAACGCCGCATTTACTGATTATGTAGATAAAATCTGTTCTATTTTCCAAAAAGCCCAAGAGCAAAGTATCCTTACTGTTCAATTTAAATACACAGATAACGAAATCGAGAATATCTCCGATTATATGGCCTGAGGCCAAACAACCAATATCTAAAGTGGGCACCTGCTCCACGTCGGAGCAAGCTGCATATCGCTTGCTCCGACTTTTTCCAAAGTCAGAGCGCGCTCATTGCGCTGCTCCTCCTTTCCAAATCGAACCCGCTTCGCTGGGCTTCGATTTGGTTTTGGGCGCAATCTCGAAAGAAAATCGATTTTACCCACTTATTGCATAAAGGTGAAACAATCTGGATATTCTAGGCTGAACGCTTAGAGTCCCAATTGTTTCACCTTTTTGTTTTTTGGGATTTCAGAATCCCGTGAAATGGATATTTTTAGGGTTTTAAAACAACTGGAGGGATGCGAACTCCCCTTTTTGCAGACAAGCGGCTATTTAACCACCTGTGCCCTTTTTCAATCGCCACATTCCCCCTTTTAGACAGAACTAAAATACACGAAGTTTCGGCGCCGGATTTGTTGGCTATGCACAGTCAACCATCCGGCGCCCTTTTTGCCTCAAAAAGGGCGCTGGAATATTTTAAGCAAAAATTATGTCTTAAATTAGTTGAATCTAGTGAATAGATGTACAAAACACCTTGTGATACTCTTGCTGGTGCTTCCCGGCAAATCTACGAGAGGAGCTGAAACCATGGCTGCCTATTATTCCATTAACGAGACCCTCACCCGCCAAGCCAAGGAAATGAACCACAGAGGGGGATGAACGTGGCATACCGAAAAGTATATTTCCGCATCCAAGTTTATGCCTATGATTACGGCTATGGCTGTAACTCCGGCTGGTCAAACGAGGCGGATGAGGCTGCATTTGAACAGGAGTGCCGCAGCCTGTTTCAACAGCTGGGATGGATGCTCCAAGCAGGTTCCAACGGGGTCTGCGATACGGTCGTAAAGGACCGGCAGGACCTCTATCTGCACCCCGCCAGCTTCAGCGGCGTGATGGACGAGGCAAATATCCAGCCTCTTCAAGAGCGGCTGTCAAAAGGCAAAACCTTCCGATGCTATGCCGTAGACTGCTACGAAGAATACGCCGATCTGAGCAGCGAGGAGTACCGCGCCGCATTGGAGGCCAAACGCGAGGAGATCATAGCCTTCATCCTGGAACATTGCAGGACCAAGCGAACCAATCTGTACATCACCGATCCTGTCGCGCTGCACTTCGCGAAACATTTTGAGATCCCCTGCCTCTGTGACCAGGAATGTCACAATGCTGTGGGAAACCAATTCATGTCTGAGCTGATCGAGCAGCTGCTCCAGGAAGGGCGGCTGGCCTCTGCGGAAACGACCCACGGTGCAGGTATCCGCACCGCCACAGCAAGAGAATTGAAAAACTACCGCAAGCCTGTTGAGCAGGTCCCTGGACAGATCGCCATGATGTAAAGGATAAAACTGTGGTGTGGCTCTGTTCAACTGAATCCCTTTTACTCCACACAACAGATGCCCTAAATTAAATACAAGAAGTAGATTCCATGCCCACCTATTACCCCATTGACGAGACCCCCGCCCGCCGGGCCAAGGAAATGAGCAGCTACCACGACTACAAGCCCGGCTCTGCCACGGCTTCCTACCGTCAGGAGGTAGATAAGGCCGCCGCCATCGCTGAGTCCCAGAAGGCCCGCGCAGACCCTATGTACCACGAAAAAACCGACCGTCTCCTGGATACCTACGCCCGGAAGCTGGCGGAAAACATCAACCAGAGCCACGCCATCGCCGCCCGCTGTCCTTCCATCCTGATCGCCGGCCCCGCCAATTTCCCTGTGCGAAGGAAAGAAAAGCAAAACCAGGCTGCCGCCGCCAATATGGCGGAATGGAAGCAAATCCAAGGTCTCCTGGATAAAATTAGAAGCACCGGAATGGGCGGCATCAGCAGCGATGACAGCGGCGCCCTCCAGAAGCTCCGGGAGAAACTTGCCCAGCGTAAGCGGGAACAGGAGCGGATGAAGGAGGTCAATGCTTTCTTCCGCAAATATAGAACCCTGGACGGCTGTCCCCTTCTCTCATCGGAGGACATTGAGGAGTTGAAGGCAGGTATGGCCCAAAATTGGCGTGCGAACCCCAAGCCCTATGAAAGCTACCGTTGCGTGCAGGAAAGGAGCATATTTGATGCAGAAACATGAGAAAAAGCAATCCCCTTACCTGATTGAAACCGCCCGGAACCTTGCCAGGGAGGACATCGGCACCGAACCCATTGAGTACGATACGCTTCACGTCACCTTGGGCGGGAAGAGGCTGTGCTGGGTATCCAACAGCGGCTGCGGCGGGCATTACCAAGAAGATGTTACAAGCGAAAATGACCAGGTAATGCTTGAACTGGTGCATGACATCGCTCGGATGACAAGTGAGTACATGACCCTTATGGAACAGGCTCCGCCCTTGAGCGCGTCCGGCTTAAATTTAGAGGAAGGATACAGGGCCCTGTCAGAGTTCAACAGCGTTGTTCTGGCTGGAAAAATGACACATTACGGCGCGCAGTTCGTCACCTGGGAATGGGTGCGGGAGCGGACCGGCTTGTATCAGGGAAGCTACTATGGGCCGAGCGGCGGAGTTCGAGAATACGCCGCGGCCAAGCGAGACTTCGCCGTCCGGTCCGGCCTCCTCCCTGCCAGCGCTCTTTTTACGCAGGACCAACTGACAGAGGTTTACCGCAGCATCCATGAGACGCTGGATAGGGACGGCCCCCTCACGGACAAACGGCGAAAGGCGCTGGAAACAGCTGCCAGTCAGATGGAGGAGGAAGTCCCGGACCTGGCGGAGCGGGTCAGCCTCTCCTGCTAAAAGGAGCGGGAGCTTGCGAATGAGCCGGACACGCCGGACACCCCTGCCGAGGGCGGGATGGAGCTGCGCTGATACCTAAAATCACAAGGCCGTTTCCAAAGGGGGGCGGCAGCTCCCTTATATGATTTCCAAGGCTATGGCCTTCAACAGATGGAAAAGGAGCCGGGTCAGTTCAATGCCATGGGTTATATCGCCTACCATGGCACGCTGATGCTGGACGAGCTTCTGCGGGAGGACCCGGCAGAGCAATACCAGAGGGAGCAGGGCCAGCAAATGGGATGACGACGCGATGATGGATCCATCCAGGCGCTGTGACAGCGGCAGGCCCGAGTGCAGCCACAGAAAAAACAGTTCCCTCCCCATGGAGGCGCGGAAAGGAAGAGAAATGAGTTATGTGATAAAAGCGGTACTGAGTAACCCCTCACACCCGGAATATGGGCAGGCCACCATCCCCTTCCCGATCCCAAAGGGTTAGTATTTTAGGGACGGAGAAATCCGCACAACAACAGGAGGTGGCAAACATGGCCCAGAAAACCAAGATTACAGCACTCTATGAGCGTTTGAGCCGTGACGATGAGTTACAAGGCCCCAGCAATTCCTACTGAACCAGCAGGCATTTTTGGAGGACTTCGCCCAGCGGAACGGCTTCACCAACGTCCGGCACTTCACGGACGATGGAGTGAGCGGCACGACCTTTGACCGGGACGGCTTCAAGGCCATGATTGCCGAGGTAGAGGCCAGGAACGCGTCCACCATCATTGTCAAGGACATGAGCCGCTTTGGACGTGACTATCTCAAGGTAGGCTTCTACACCGATGTGGAGAGAATTGCCGCACAACCCGCCGATGCTGGGTGTGCGCTCCACCATCTGTCGGTAAATCGTCCTGGCTTTCTTTTTCAGCGTGGGAGCGTCCCACCCCCGCTCCGACAGATAGCGGAGGGATGCAGGGGCGATGATATGCCACATCAACCGTTCACAATGTGATATACCCCAGCAAAATTCTGATTATGTAATGAATACGGAGGAAAAATCCAGCAACCCATGAACCAGAACTGGCAGCCACAGTGTCACGGACCATTTCCGCAGGGCATAGAAACCGCAATGGCCTACGGTGTACCCGCCCAATACGGACAGCAGGCGAAACACAAAAGACTCTGCCGCAAAGCCAGTTTTAACCATTGGCATCAGCGTGTGCATACAGGCAAACAGCACTCCCGGCAGCAACCAGATCACCCAGGTAGGAACACCGCCTTTTTCCACCAGCAAGGGAAGCAACCCCCGAAAGATGAATTCCTCCCAAAGTGCAATCAGAAACAGGTAATATCCCCATTGGTAACAAATAGTCAGCGGCTCCGATTTGACGGTCAGCAAGGCCAAAAACAGCGCGCCCAGGTATCCGCCTGCCAATAGAGACAGTATCTCTTTTTTCACGCTCTCTGCTTTCAAACCCATTTCCTGCGGAAATTGTTTCCAGCCAAGAAGCGCCCAGGCAATTACTGCGGCCAGTATTTCTGGCAGCACAACGATCAATTCTTGAGACAATGTAGGAAGGAGCGTTTCTGCTGTTACCTGCGAGGCAGACAATAATGCTCCAGATTGATAAAGCCCACCATAATACCAAAGCGACCAGCCATAAATGACTGCCGCAATCAGTATAGCCAGTATGCAGTAGCCCACACGTTTTAGCGTATCCATAGTCACCTACCCCAGCGCCACATCCAGCGCCAGCATGATGGTAAATCCTGCCGCGAAGAACAGCGTCCCCAGATTGGAGTGTTCCCCGGCGGATGCCTCCGGGATCAGTTGCTCCACTACTACATAGATCATCGCTCCCGCCGCAAAACCGAGCAGATAAGGCAGAGCGGGCAGAATCAGCCCTGCCGCCAGCATGGTCAGGATCGCCGCCAAAGGCTCCACGATGCCGGAGAGAACGCCATATAGGAAAGCGCGGCCTTTTCCCATACCCTCCGCCCGCAACGGCATGGAGATGATAGCACCCTCCGGGAAGTTCTGAAGGGCGATACCAAGAGACAATGCCAGCGTACCGGCGGCGGTGATGCCGCTGTTCCCGGCTATCCAGCCCGCCAGCACCACACCCACCGCCATTCCCTCCGGGATGTTGTGAAGGGTGACGGCCAGTACCAGCATGGTGGTCCGTTTCAGCCGGGTGTGGGGGCCTTCCGGCTGACTGCTGTTCTGGTGCAGATGGGGGATCGTCCTGTCCAAAACCAGCAGAAACAGAACGCCCAGCCAAAACCCGATGACAGCGGGGAGAAACGCCCACTGGCCCATATCCCCCGCCTGCTCCATCGCGGGGACCAGCAGACTCCAGACAGACGCCGCCACCATGACCCCGGCGGCAAAGCCGGTCAAGGACCGCTGGACCATCGGATTCATTCTTCCTTTTATGAAGAACACGCACCCTGCTCCTAATGAAGTCCCCAGGAAGGGAAGGAGCAGTTCAAGGACTGCATTTCTTGTCATTTCTTCACACTTGCCTCCATATAACACAGCGGCGCAAGGCTCCCGCCAAGCAAAGCCGTTTGTCTGATTTGAAAATTATGCTCCGAAATGAACCGTTCAAACCCTTCCACTGTCCATTTGGAATAGACCTTGAACCCCGCCAGGGTCAGCAGCCGCGTCCTCAGACGGAACCCTGCGCCCCTTCCATGCACAAATGTCGGCGCATACAAAATCCCGTTTGGCTTCAATACCCGCCTGATCTCCGCCAGCGCCAGCTCCAGGCGGGGCATGATGTGCAGGGCGTTGGAGATCACCACGGCGTCAAAGCTGTCCGGCGCATAGGGCAGGGCCGTGGCATTCTGGACAGAGAAATGCAGACGGCTGGAGCGGGGCTGTTTCCTGGCCTCCACAATCATATTTTCGGAGAAATCCGTGGCCTCCCACAGACGGACACGCCCCGCCGAGCTGCCCGCTGCCACAGGCCAGCTCCAGCACATTCATCTCCCTGGTCAGGCCGGGACGTATCCTCTCACAGATCGCATCATAGAGTTTCCCGCTGTGTTTCATGAGCGGCCCATAGGATTTTGCCGTCCTCTGCCAAAATTCTTTGTTGTCTCCCGCTTTCATGGATCGTTTCTCCCTTATCCCAGGTCACACTCTGCCCGCCAGCCGTCTCCGGCAATGCTCCGGCAGATTCACTACCATCGTGCGCACAAAGTCCTGCATTTCTTCCTCGGTCAGATCAAACCCCATCGCCGGGAGCCGATCATGAATCAGCTCGACACACCGGAGCATATCCTTTGCCAGCAGGAAGCCGGTGTCCGTCAGGTAGATCTTCCCGTATTTCTCCCGCACCAGAAGATTCATATCCATTAGAGTCGCCATCATTTTCGTGACAGAGGCTTTCGAGCAGTTCAAAGCCTTTGCCACGGCCTGCGTCCCCACGTCTGGAGTACTTTTGCCCAATTCGTAGATCGTCAGCAAATAGCGAAGATGGGCTTCCCGTAATTCCGCCATAGAATGATTCCTCCCCAATGGGAGAAGGCATGAGCAGATCCCGCTGCCCATGCCTCCTCACCATGTCTTGCAAGATTTGAAGTTTTAGTGACAGCCGCGGCAGTTGCCGCAGTCACCGTTGCAGCCTCCGCCGGACTTGCGGGACTTCCACAGGGACCGGACAGCCAGGGCCACAACGCCCGCCAGGACCAGCAGAACGACAATTTCTCCAGGAGTCATGTTTCGATCACCTCACTGCGCGGCGGCCACAGAGGTCAGCCGCCGGGTGCTCTCCTCGCCCTGATAGCCCTTGCGCAGCAGCAGGTACAACATGCCCGCCAGCAAAACCAGAGCCGCAACGGTTCCAACACCAAACGCCGCCTCGCCTGTGACCAGCCCGCCCAGCTGGAACACGATCAGGCTCACCACATAGGCAAAGACGCACATATACCCAATCGCCGCCGCCGTCCATTTGGCGTTGTTCATCTCCCGCTTGATAGCGCCCATGGCGGCGAAGCAGGGAGCGCAGAGAAGATTGAAGATCATGAAGCTGTATGCGGCCATGGCCCCGAAGTCCGCCCCGATGGCGGCGTAGATGCCGCTGGCGTCCTCCATCAGGTCCGCTTCCCCGGCGTAGTGATAAGCCACGCCGAAGAAGTTGACAACCTCCTCTTTGGCAATCAGTCCAGTGAAGGTGGCCGTGGTAGCCTTCCAGGCCATGTCACCCACCCAGCCCAGGGGCGCGAAGATGATGGCAATACCGCTTCCGATGGCGGCCAGCAGGGAATCGTTGTTGTCCTCCACGGCCTGGAACACACCGTCTACAACGCCATAGCCCATAAGGAACCAGAGGATAATGGAGCTGAGGAGGATGATAGTTCCCGCCCGCTTGATAAAGGACCAGCCCCGCTCCCAGGTGGCCCGGAGGACGTTAGAGGCGGAGGGTGCGTGGTAGGCGGGCAGCTCCATGACGAAGGGGGCGGGTTCCCCGGCAAAGGCTTTGAACTTCTTCAGCATGATGCCGGAGATCACCACGGCAGCAATGCCGATGAAGAAGGCGGAGACGGCCACCAGAGCGGACCCGCCGAACACCGCGCCTGCGAACAGGCCGATGATGGGCATTTTTGCCCCGCAGGGGATGAAGCCGGTAGTCATGATGGTCATTTTCCGGTCCCGGTCCTGCTCAATGGTCCGGGAGGCCATGATGCCGGGGACGCCGCAGCCGGTGGCTACCAGCATGGGGATGAAGCTCTTGCCGGACAGGCCGAAGCGGCGGAAGATGCGGTCCATGATGAAGGCGACACGGGCCATATAGCCCACGTCCTCCAGAATAGCCAGCAGCAGGAACAGCACCAGCATCTGGGGCACAAAGCCCAGCACAGCGCCAACACCGGCCACAATGCCGTCCATAATCAGACCGTACAGCCAGCCGCTGACGCCCAAGGAGGTGAGGATGCCGTCAAAGAAATTGGGGACAATCTCGCCGAACAGTGTATCGTTGGCCCAATCGGTGCCGAAGGTGCCGATACCCATGCCCCCGTCCGCAACGGAAGTACCCATAGCGATGGCGTAGATGCAGAACATGATCACCGCGAAGATGGGCAGGGCCAGAATCCGGTTGGTGACGATCTGGTCGATCTTATCAGAGACGGACAGGCTGCCCTTGGCCGCTTTCTTCTTCACGGCCTTGGTCACAACAGAGTTGATGTAAGAATACCGCTGGTTGGTGATGATGCTCTCGGCGTCATCGTCCAGCTCCTTCTCACAGTCGGCGATGTGCTGTTCCAGATGGGCGTTCAGGTCGGGGGCGAGGCTCAGTTCCTCCATAACCTTTTGATCCCGCTCAAAAATCTTGATGGCGTACCAGCGGAGATAGCCCTCCGCCACCTTGCCCTGGATGGATTCCTCAATGTGGGCCAGGGCGTGTTCCACGCTGCCGGTGAACACATGGGGCAGCTCCCCGGTCTGCTTCCTCTGGGCCAGGGCCATGGCCTTTTCCGCCGCCGCCATGCCGCCCTCTCCCTTGAGGGCGCTCATCTCCACCACCTCACAGCCCAGGGCCTCGCCCAGCTTATGGAGGTTGATGGTATCGCCGTTTTTCCGCACAAGGTCGATCATGTTCACCGCCACTACCACGGGCAGACCCAGCTCGATCAGTTGGGTGGTGAGGTAGAGGTTGCGCTCGATGTTGGTGCCGTCCACGATGTTGAGGATGGCGTCCGGCTTCTCGTTCACCAGATAGCTCCGGGCCACCACTTCCTCCAGGGTGTAGGGGGACAGGGAGTAGATGCCGGGCAGGTCCTGGATCACCACGTCCTTGTGGCCTTTCAGCCTGCCCTCCTTCTTCTCTACGGTGACGCCGGGCCAGTTGCCCACGTACTGGCTGGAGCCGGTGAGGGCATTGAACAGGGTGGTCTTGCCGCAGTTGGGGTTGCCCGCCAGGGCAATCTTGATGTCCATAGTCA
>CAOKLO010000100.1 GCA_948469375.1 uncultured bacterium
CGGCGGGCAGGGAGGGCTGGCCCTCGCGGCGCATGAAGGAGCCGGGGATACGGCCCACGGCGTACAGCTTCTCCTCGAAATCCACGGACAGGGGGAAGAAATCGATGCCGTCCCGGGGACGGGGGGAGACGGTGACGGCCACCAGCACGGTGGTCTCGCCGTAGGTCACCAGGGCGGAGGCGGTGGCCAGCTCGGCCACCTTGCCCATGTTGATGGTCAGGGGACGGCCGCACAGGTCCATGGACCAGGTTTTCTCGTTGGGAAATTGCTTGTGGGTGATGACGGTTGACATTGGGTGTGCTCCTTTCGTGTTGTGAATGACGTTGGAGCCGCGTTGTCACGCTCGGATTGGCCGCGCGGCCGGGTCGCTTTCGCTTCGATTCGGATAAAAACAGATCTGCTGCGCAAATCCTGGTTTTTCATCCTCACTTCGCTCCAAGCGCCCCTGCGCGGCTATCCTCGCGCTTCCTCTTAGCACTTGAACATAAGCCCCGGCTGTTGCCAGGACCCATGTTCAACTGCTAAAAGCGCGGCTCTTGGTGGATGGGACTATTTGCGGGTGTGCAGGACCTTGCGGACCTTGCAGGCACATAGGAAAACAAGGCCCCCGTCCAGGGCGAACAGGAGGAGGGAGATCCACGGCGTATGGCTGAGCGCGCCGATGCCTACGATCAGGAGGATGCCGAACACGGCGGCGAACACCAGTGTGGTGGCAGCCAGGATGAGGATACGCAGCCACTTGGGAAGGCGATGGTCAATGGAGGCCTCGATACCGCAGTTCAAAAAAACCTCTCCGATAGTTTCCGCCAAAACTTCCAGTAAAAATTCCATGGGTGTATCCCTCCTCATAGGACAGGGGCGGCGCGGTGACCCGCGCCGCCCCTGCTGAAACCTTACTTACGGATGCCCAGCTTGGCGATGATGGCGCGGTAGCGCTCGATGTCCTTGGCCATCAGGTAGTCCAGCAGCTTGCGGCGCTTGCCGATCATCTTGTACAGGCCGCGGCGGCTGTGGTTGTCGTGGATGTGCACCCGCAGATGCTCGGTGAGCTCCTGGATGCGGGCGGTGAGGATCGCGATCTGCACCTCGGGAGAGCCGGTGTCGGTCTCGTGGGTGCGGTTGGCCTCGATCACGGAGGTCTTTTGGTCTTTACGAATCATGGGAGATTCCACCTTTCTGGAAATATTGCCCTGCCGCTGAGTGCTGGGCGGGTGAAAGCCCCGCGTGGAGCGGGCCTTATCCCAAAACTAAGCAGGCGGGCGTCGTCCTTCCGGACGTTCTGCCAAAGCATATCATAGTTTAGCCCTTTTGTAAAGAATAATTTCCTGTTTTCGCGGTTTTTGATGGGTTGTACAACAGTCCGGCCCCTTTTCCCCCCACCTTATTATATAGAAAGACGGGAAACGCCCTCCCGGACCTGTCCGGGAGGGCTGGTTCACTTCACAGCAGGGTAGCCGAAGGTGATGGGCCGCACCCCCGGATGGAGGGCGGAAAAAGTATAACCCGCGTTTTGGTAGCCCTCAATGACGGTGGGCAGGGCCTCCACCGTGGTGCCCCGAGCGGCGCTGTCGTGGCACAGCACCACCACCAGGTCCCGGCCGATCCCCTTCAGGCAGTCGGCGGCGATGTCCCAGGCGGGGCGCGGGGTGACGGTGGCGTCCTGGGCGGAGGCGTTCCAGTCGAAGTAGACGAAGCCCCGGCGGGTCATCTCCGCGATGATCTCCTGGTACACGCCCCGGTTATAGCCGTTGATGCTGCCGCCGGGGAAGCGGTACACCGACGGATACACCCCCGTAACCTGGTGGATCCACTGGTAAAGGCTGTTGAACTCGTCCAAAAAGGACTCCACAGAGGCGTAAACGCTCCT
This sequence comes from uncultured bacterium, assembly GCA_948469375.1. Classification (GTDB taxonomy): domain Bacteria; phylum Bacillota; class Clostridia; order Oscillospirales; family Oscillospiraceae; genus Enterenecus. The sequence continues at coordinate 1,868 of CAOKLO010000100.1, forward strand.
GTAGTCGTGGGACCAGCTGTGCATGCCGATGGTGTGGCCCGCGGCCACGATTTTCCGCATCCGCTCCTGGTCCGCCGCGCCCGTTTTGCCCACCACAAAAAAGGTCGTCTTGATTCCGTAGCGGTCCAGAATCTCCAGCACCTGGTCGGTATTGGCGGAGGGCCCGTCGTCAAAGGTGAGACAGCAGACGTTCCCGCCGTCAATGGTCTCCCCGTCCCATTCCGGGACGTACATGTCGGGATAGAGCCGGGTGTATTCGGGAACCGTGCCGTCCGGGGCGGCGACGGAATACTCTTTCAGCGTGTCGATGGTCTCCTGGGCCCGGGCCAGCTCCTCCTGCGATTGGGCCAGGTCGGTGTTTGCCTGCTCCAATTGCTGGCGCATGAACTCCTGGTTCGCCTTCATCAGGTCCATATTGTGCCGGTAGTCGCTGTCAAAGAAGCAGAGGAGGGCCAGCAGCACCCCGAGCACCACCGCCAGCACGGTGACGGCAATAAACAGGGGCTTGGGCACCCCCCGGGCGGGGGTTTTGGCCACCGCCTTTTCCAGCTCCTCCAAAGACAGGCGCAGCTCCTCCGGCCGCTCTAACGTTGTGTTGTGTTCCGCCATGTGTTCCATATGAAATCGTCTCCTGCCACTCTCTCAGCTGAATCTCAGTATAGGTCGAATTTTGTCGAAAGTCAATGGGGAGAACTACATTGTAAACCAACTGTAACCAGTCGCGCAATTCCGTTTCTGTTTTGTAACCTGCCTGCCGGAAGCGGCAAAAACAGCGCGCCGGAAGCCTTACCGGCGCGCTGCGGGGCGCTTGTTATTCCATATCGTATTTTATCCGCCCGCGATACCAGCCCGTTATCCCGTTTTTCTTCACCAGATACCCCCGCCGGGTTTCCCGCACCAGGGCCAGCGTGTCCCCGGGGGATACGGGCAAATCATAATTGGTGGCGTCCTCCGTGTGGATTTTGCCGTCCTGCGGCCACACGCCGACATAATCCCGGGGCACCCAAAGCTCCCGGCCTGTGCGGACGTGGCGGATCTGTACGCAGTCCTCCTCCTGGGCCAGCCGTTCCACTTCGCTGTCCGACCAGCGGATGTTCAGCGGGTCCGCCGACGGCTCCTGGGAATCCAAAGCGGTGACGGCGGGGAGGCCGTCATACCAGGTATCATCCAGCTCGTCCCCGTTGATGTCCGGAATGATGAGCACGTTGAGCTGTCCGTCCAGCTTCAGCACACAGCCGCCGTCGATGGAGGCAATATGGCGGTCATAGTCGATGAGGGGGGCAGAGCGCTGGATGCGGGCGTCATACAGCGTCACCGGCCAGTGGCCCACCACCACCCATTTTTGAAAGCTGTGCCCCTGCCCCCGGAAATCGTCGTTCTTCATGCAGTCATAGGCCTCCAGCTCCTCCAGCCGGTCCTCCCGGGGCACGCCGCCGTGGACAAAGATAAAGTTTCCCGCCTCCAGAATGTGGGGAAGCTCCAAAAGGAAACCCGTTTCCTCCGGAAACCGCTCCAGAAGGGCGGCGCGCAGGGCGGGCAGGTCCTCCAGGCGCTGGGGAACCACGCCGATCTCCGCCCCCAGCTGCATCAGCACCGAGGACCCCCGCCAGAACCTGTCCAGCACAGGCCACAGCTTTTTGTCCAGGCCGGGGCCGGACAGGAAGCATTGGTCGATGTAGTCGCAGTTGCCGCTGACCATGTACACGGTGTGGGTCTTTTGGAGGTCCATCACATAGCGGAGCGTGGCAAGGCTCTCCTTCCCCTTCTCCAGCAGGTCGCCCACGATGACCAGCACGTCGTCCGGAGCAAAATTGACGGTTTCCAGCGCACCCTTCAAAAAGGGCAGGTTGCCGTGGACGTCGCTGACAGCCAGCACGCGGCGGCCCGGCTCGATGCTTGGCCGGATGACCCGGGCAGGCTGGGAGCCGGGGGGGCGCAGGGGCGCAAAGGCACGGGGCATGGGAAAGCCTCCTTTCTCAGGAAGACGCGCGGAGCCGCTACGGGCAGGCGCAGCGTGACAAGAAACGTTTTCTAACATTCTACCACAACAAAGCCCGGTTTTCCAGCCCACATATTATTTACAATTTCCTCTTTTTTCTGTCAGGGGGTTATGGTATACTGGTTCGAGTTAAAATGGGTTTCGTGTACGTTACGTATGATATTGATAGAAAGGACACAGAAGCTATGGGTCTGTTTTCAAAAGTATTCGGCACCCGCTCCCGGCGGGAGGTCAGGGCGCTCAACTCCACTGTGGACAAAATCGAGGCGCTGGAGGAGGAGTACCGCGCCCTCAGCAACCAGGACCTACAGGCCAAGACCGACGAATTCAAGTCCCGCCTTGCCAATGGCGAGACGCTGGACGACATCCTCCCCGAGGCCTTCGCCGCCTGCCGGGAGGCCGCCGACCGGGTGCTTGGCATGCGCCCCTACCGGGTGCAGCTCATCGGCGGCATCATCCTCCACCAGGGCCGCATCGCTGAAATGAAGACCGGTGAGGGCAAAACCCTGGTCGCCACCCTGCCCGCCTACCTCAACGGCCTGACGGGCCGGGGCGTGCACATCATCACCGTCAACGACTACCTGGCCAAGCGCGACTCGGAGTGGATGGGCAAGGTGTACCGCTTCCTGGGCCTCACCGTGGGCCTGGTGGTCCACGGCATGGACAAGGGGGAGAAGCAGCGGGCTTACGCCGCCGACATCACCTACGGCACCAACAACGAGTTCGGCTTCGACTACCTGCGGGACAACATGGCGATCTATGCCTCCGAGCTGGTCCAGCGGGGCCATGTGTTCGCCATCGTGGACGAGGTGGACTCCATCCTCATCGACGAGGCCCGTACTCCGCTGATTATCTCCGGCCAGGGGGAGCAGTCCACCCAGCTCTACCAGCTGGCGGACAACTTCGTGGCCCGTCTGAAGTGCAGGCGGGTGAAGGCGGTGGACGCCAAGGAGGAGGAGGATACCTCCGACGACGCGGACTATATCGTGGACGAGAAGGCCCGCACCGCCACTCTAACCGCCCAGGGCGTGGCCAAGGCGGAGCAGGCGTTCAACGTAGAGAACCTGTCCGACCCGGAAAACACCACCCTGTCCCACCACATCAACCAGGCCATCAAGGCCCGGGGCGTGATGAAGCGGGACATCGACTATGTGGTGAAGGACGGCCAGGTCATCATCGTGGACGAGTTCACCGGCCGGCTCATGTTCGGCCGGCGGTACAACGAGGGCCTCCACCAGGCCATCGAGGCCAAGGAGGGGGTGGAGGTGGCCAACGAGTCCAAGACGCTGGCCACCATCACCTTCCAGAACTACTTCCGCCTGTACGACAAGCTGTCCGGCATGACGGGCACCGCCCTCACCGAGGAGGAGGAGTTCGGCACCATCTATGAGCTGGACATCGTGGAAATCCCCACCAACAAGCCCCTGGCCCGAATGGACCAGCCCGATGTGGTGTATAAGAATGTCTCCGGCAAGCTGCGGGCCATTGTGGAGCAGATCGAGGCCTGCCACGCCAAGGGCCAGCCCGTGCTGGTGGGCACCGTGTCCATCGAGAAGTCGGAGGAGCTGTCCGCCATCCTCAAGCGGAAGGGCATCAAGCACAACGTTCTGAACGCCAAGAACCACGAGAAGGAAGCGGAGATCGTGGCCCAGGCGGGCAAGTTCGGGGCGGTCACCGTGGCCACCAACATGGCCGGCCGCGGCACCGACATCATGCTGGGGGGCAACGCCGAGTTTTTGGCCAAGGCCGACCTGCGCAAGGCGGGCATGACTGACGAGCTCATCGCCGAGGCCACCGGCTTTGCCGAGACCGACGACCAGGAGATTTTAGAGGCCCGGAAGAAATTTGCCGAGGCGGAGGCCAAGTACAAGGCGGAAATCCAGGAGGAAGCCGACAAGGTCCGGCAGGCGGGCGGCCTGTTTATCCTGGGCACCGAGCGCCACGAGTCCCGGCGCATCGACAACCAGCTCCGGGGCCGGGCGGGCCGTCAGGGCGACCCCGGCGAGAGCCGCTTCTTCCTCTCCCTGGAGGACGATATCCTCCGGCTGTTCGGCTCCGAGCGCATTCAGAACATGATGGAGCGCCTGGGAGTGGACGACGACACCCCCCTGGACCAGAAGATGCTGTCCGGCGCCATCGAGAACGCCCAGAAGCAGGTGGAGTCCCGGAACTTCCAGACCCGGAAGAACGTGCTGGAGTACGACGACGTGATGAACACCCAGCGGGAGGTCATCTACAAGCAGCGCCGCCAGGTGCTGGACGGCGAGGACGTCCACGCCGCCGTGGAGAATATGCTGGCCTCCACCGTATCGGGGATCGCGGACCACGCCGGGGAGCAGGGCCACATCAGCGGCGAGGACTTCCAGGCCGCCACCGCCCACCTGGCCGGGTCGGTGTTCACCCCGGGCCAGCTGGCCAAATTCCGGGACGAGGCGGGCAGCGCCGCCCCCGACATGCTGGCCGAGGATATGCTGGCCACCGCCCGGGACAACTACGCCAAGCGGGAGCAGGCGATCGACCAGGCCATGGCAGACCGGATGGAGCCGGGCAAGTCCGCCATGCGGGAGCTGGAGCGGGTGATCCTCCTGCGGGTGGTGGACGAGTACTGGATGGACCACATCGACGCCATGACCGAGCTGCGCCAGGGCATCGGCCTGCGGGCCTACGGCCAGTCCGACCCGGTGGTGGAGTACAAGCGGGAAGGCTTCGAGATGTTCGAGCAGATGGTGTCCGCCATCCAGGAGGAGACCGTGCGGCGGCTGTTCACCGTGCGGGTCAAGACCAATGAGGAGATCCGCCGGGAACGGGTGGCCAAGATCACCGGCCAGTCGGCGGGCAGCGACGGCACCGTGAAGCGCCAGCCGGTGAAAAAGACGGTCAAAATCGGCCGCAACGACCCCTGTCCCTGCGGGTCCGGGCTAAAATGGAAGAAGTGCACCTGTGCGGAGTATCATAAGAACGCATAACGGAACCGCAGCCGTAAAAAGGAGCGTTTATGAATATCATTGAACAGACCCAGAACGGCGTGACCTTCTTCCGCTCTGTGAGCATGGACGCCGCCGGAGGGGCGGTCCACGGCTTTTCCACCCGCCTGGGCGGCGTGTCCCAGGGGATGTGGGAGTCCCTGAACCTGGGCGTGAGCCGGGGGGACGACCCCGACCACGTCCGGGAGAACTACCGCCGCTTCCTGTCCGCCATCGGCGCCCGGGGCGGCAAAATGGCCATGAGCAACCAGGTTCACGGCGGCGTGGTGCGCTGTATCACCACCGCCGATTTGAAGACCGATCCCTATGACAAGGTGTGCTACGAGGCGGACGGCCTGATGACCGCCCTGCCCGGCGTGGCGCTGGTGGTGTTTTCCGCCGACTGCATCCCGGTGCTGTTCTACGACCCGGTGCGCCGGGTGATCGCCGCCGTCCACGCGGGCTGGCGGGGCACCGCCGCGGGCATCGCCACCGCCGCCGTGGGGCGTATGGCGGACGTGTACGGCTGCAATCCGGCGGACATCCTGGCCGCCGTGGGTCCCGGCATCGGCCCCGACTGCTTCGAGACCCATGAGGACGTGCCCAACGCCATGACCGCCGCGCTGTCCACCGCCGTGCTCCGCCACATCAAGATCAAGGAAAACGGCAAGTTTTCCGTGGACCTGAAGGCCATCAACGCCATGCGCCTGGAGCAGGCCGGCCTGGACCCGGCCCACATCTCGGTCAGCTCCCTATGCACCTCCTGTAATCCCGATAAGTTCTGGAGCCACCGGAAGCTGGGCACCAACCGCGGGTCCATGGCCGCCGCCATCCAGCTGATATGAGGCGCCGGCTGTCCCTTTTGCTGGCGGTGTGCCTGGGGCTGTCTCTGCTGGGGTGCAATCAGGAGGCCCCCGCGCCCCAGCCCTCCGATTCCCCCCCCACCCCCACGCCCACCCAAACGGTGGAAAACGTCCAATTCAGCCTGGGCTACGACCCTTCCGCCTCCCTCCACCCCATCACGGGGGAGAGCCAGGTCAACCAGGACCTGACGGGATTGGTGTACCAGGGCCTGTATGAGCTGGACAACGAATTTGTCCCCCAGCCGGTGCTGGCCGCCTCTGGAACCCCCGGCGAGGACGGCTACAGCTGGACCTTCTCCCTCCGGCCGGGCGTGCTTTTCTCCGACGGCACACCCCTCACCGCCCAGCACGCCGCCGCGTCGCTGAATACCGCCCGGACCTCCGGACCCTATGCCGCCCGGCTGTCCGGCCTCACCGGTGCGACGGCGGCGGACGACGCCACGCTGGTGGTCTACCTGTCCGCCCCCAACGGGAACCTCCCCGCCCTGCTGGACGTGCCCATCGTCCTGGAGCAGGAGGAGGCGTGGACCGCCCCCTTGGGCACGGGCTGCTATCAATACGAGGCCGCCGGAGAGCGCCTGTACCTCCAGCCCAACCCCTGCCACGCCGGAGCGTCGGCCCTGCCCTACGCCACCATTCCCCTGACGGCGGTGTCCGGCGCCAACGAACGCATCGCCGCCTTTGACAGCGGGAGCATCACCGCAGTCACCACCGAGTTCTCCAACCCCTACGCCCTGGGCTATTCCAGCAGCTACGAGACCTGCGGCTATCCCACCACCTCCCTGCTGTACGTGGGCTTCAAGGCCTCCGGCGGGGTGTGTCAGACCGCCGCGGTCCGGCAGGCCTTCTCCCGGGCCTTTAACCGGGAAGCGCTGGTGCAGGTCCAGCTGTCCGGCCACGGGGACCCGGCCTGCCTGCCCATCTCCCCCCTCTGCGGGGATTACGATGAGGAAGCCTCCGCAGCCCTCAGCTATGACCTGGAGCAGGCGGCCGCGCTGCTGGCCCAGGCCGGGTACGAGCGAAACGGGGAGGACAACCTGCTGTACCGCCGGAACGCGCCTTTGGCCGTCACGCTGCTGGTGAACAGCGACAACGAGTCCCGGCAGACTGCGGCGGAGGCGCTGGCCCAATCCCTCGCCGGGCTGGGGGTGAGCGTCACCCTGAGCACCCTGCCCTGGAGCGATTATACCGCCGCGTTGGCGGCGGGACAGTTTGATTTGTACATCGGAGAGGTGCGGCTCACCGGCGATTTCGACCCCTCTCCCTTGCTCACCGGGGCGCTGAACTACGGCGGATACGAAAACTGGACGCTGACCCAGGCCCTGGGGACCTGGAAAGCCGCCCAGGGTCAGGCCCGCACCCAGGCCGCCCAGGCCCTGTGGGCCCAGTTCGCCCAGGACGCGCCGATCGCTCCGCTGTGCTTTAAGCGGGGGGCGCTGCTGGTGCGGTGGGGGATGGTGTCCGGCCTTCAGCCCACCCGGGCCAACCCCTTCTACCGGATGGAGGAGTGGACCACCGCCTCAAATCATTGATTTTCCGGGACCGGCGGACCCTAATCGCCAAAATCCCGCCAAGAGAAGGAGAAATAAAACATGGACCAGAGCAAAAGCCAAGTGTTTCGCTGTTTTGCCTACAAGCGCCCCGGCTTCGACGTGGAGGCCCAGGGGCTGCGCCGGGACCTGCGGGAGCAGCTGGGAATCCAGGGCCTCAGCGGCCTGACCATCTTCAACCGCTACGATGTGGAGGGCATCGGCCAGACCGTCTATGAACAGGCCAAGGGAACGGTGTTCTCCGAACCCCAGGTGGACGGCGTCTATGACGAGCAGCTCCCCGCCTGCGGCAACCGTCCCCACTGGCTGCTGGCGGTGGAGGCCCTGCCGGGCCAGTTTGACCAGCGGGCGGACTCCGCCGCCCAGTGCATCCAGCTGATGACCGGCGGGGAGCGCCCCCTGGTGCGCGCCGCCACGGTGTACCTGTTCACGGCGGAGCCGGAGGGACCCGTGGTATTCACGCCGGAGAACCAGGAGAAAATCCGCCGCCACCTCATCAACCCGGTGGAGTGCCGGGAGGCGTCCATGGACAAACCGGAAACCCTGGTCCAAAGCTACGGTATCCCCGACCATGTGGAGACGCTGGACGGCTTCACCGACCTGGACGAGGCGGGCTTGCAGACCGAGCTGGACCGGCTGGGCCTGGCCATGGACCTGGACGACCTGAAATTCCTGCAAAGCTATTTCCGGGACTGGGAGCGGAGGGACCCCACCATCACCGAGGTGCGGGTGGTGGACACCTACTGGTCCGACCACTGCCGCCACACCACCTTCTCCACCC
>CAOKLO010000101.1 GCA_948469375.1 uncultured bacterium
GGCAGCGTTCAAACGAAATTCTAAAATCAATCATTCAATGATTTAACGCCTTTTACAGCTGCTGTTCCTGCGGAGTTGGATTTTTGATGATAGGGTAGTAAAGAGTATTTTGCGCGTAGGCGTAGGAAATGGCGGAATCACAGTGTTTGCGCCACTGGAAAGCGAGCGTGCCGGCAGCAGGGTTGTCAGTCAGGTTTTCCAGTGGATATGATCCCAGGGTTAAGAGGCGTTTTGTATTGTGCAGCAAAGTTACAGTACAAAGTGCCTTCCTTTTTTTGGAATATTGTTTGGGGGGATCTGTTTGGGTCATTACTCGTTGATCCTGGAAAAGCGTTATCAGGAATTTTGCGATGTATACCAGGAAAAGGGGCATCTGTGCAAAACGGACCCGGGAGAGTACGGAGACTTGCAGCCGGGCAGTCAGGCGCGGGCGCTGCTGGCTCTTGGAGAGTATGCGGAGGCTGCTCGGGTCTGCCGGGATATGATGCGTCAGGAGGTGGAGGAGTCGGCCCGAAGGGGCTATGACGCCCGTTCTTCCATATGGCTGATTGATCTTGCCATCGCATATATGAAGCAGGGGCACTATGCGGAGGCGGCCCAGGCCATCCGGGAGGCGCCGCATACGAATTACCAGCCGAACCGCATCCAGGCTCCATGCCTGATGTACTACATGGCCGTTGTCATGGAGGGCGAAGACCTCAAGCGGGAGAGCATAAAGGTACTCAACGCGCGGCTTCGGACAAAGGCGGGCACGGAACCGGCCTTTGCGCCGGTCCGGTTCCTCCGGGACAAAATCGGCGAGGCACAGCTATTATCGGAGACAGCGAAAGAAACCAACCCAAAGCTCTATCTGCGGGCACTGGTTCCGGCAAAGTTTCTGATAGCGGTGAAGAGGTATGAAAAGGGTGAGCTGGAGGGCTGCCGGCAAGCCTTGAAGGAGACTTGCGGCCTTTATGGGCAGGATCGGATTGCCGTTATGCCGGTTGAATATTTTCTGGCGGAGTCCTGGCTGGCGGAGCTGGAAAGCCAAAGGACGGATTCGGGCAGCCAATCGGGAGGTGCGGATACATGCTAGAGAAGCTGTTCTTGTCGGGCAATGTAATATCTCAATTTATGCAAGTTCTGCCCATCAGCCTGTTGGCGGCGGTTGTTTTCGTATATGTCCGCCGCTGCAGCCGGAAAAGAAGGTTTTCTTCCGTCAATAAGGAGCGGGAAGCTGTGCTTGCGGTATTCGTCTGCTATTTGACGGGTCTGCTGTCGCTGGTTTGGCCCCCAATAACTTCTGGACGTACATCTGGCTTTACCTGTTCAACGGTTATCCAGGCACAACGATTGGTCCACTGTTCAAACTTGAATACAGCTTGATTCCCTCCATTGTCAGGTATTGGCGCGGAGAATTGACAGGCGGTTCCTGGGTGCGGTTCATGGCAGTCGGTAATGTGCTGATGTTTATTCCATTGGGTTTTCTGCTCCCGCTGCTTGACCGAAGGGTCCAAGCAAAGAATATGGTGTTTGTGTTCTTCAGTTGCTCGCTGTTGATTGAGATTATTCAGCCGGTATTGGGGCGCAGTTTTGATGTGGATGATCTGATTTATAACACCATCGGGGCTGCCTTGGGATTTGCGCTGTTTACTCTGTTCCGTATGCTTTGTCCCAAGACTGTGGCTGGCTGCCGTGATCCGGGGGAATAGATCACAATTATAAAATAGAAAAAAGTCTACTGTTTTCAATATCTAAGGAGGAATTCAACATGAAACGCTTACGCAAAATCAAGGTCCTTTTCGTTTTGGCCCTGTGCCTGACGCTCACCGCCTGCGGCGGCGGGACCAAACAGGCGGCGGCGGATTCAGCGGAGGAGGCCACCGTCCATTTTCTCACAAACCTGCAGAACGGGGAGTTCGAGCAGGCGAGGACCTACCTGGAAGAAGAGAACCCTCTGCTGACCGTCTTCCCCGTGGCCGAGGGCGAAGCCGCCCCGGAGCTGGACGCCGTGTACCGGCAGTTCCGGGAGAAGATGACCGGCCTGACCTTCCGCGTGGGGGACGAGGGAGCCGTGGGAAACAGCATGGTGTACATCACCGCCGCCCAGTATGATTTCCGCTCCGCCATCAACGAGGCGATGCTGGCGGCCATGGAGAGCCAATGCCGGGAGGGCGGAACCGCCTTCGCGGACTACGCCGGATGGATGAGCCAGGGCATTGCCAACGCGGCCATGGGAGAGGAGGAGACCGTCCGGGCCATGGCGACGGATAAAAACGGCGGCTATGTCATCGACCACCGGGGGTACACAGACCACGACTTTATGAACCTGTTCACCGGCGGCTTCTATGACTACGCGGATTTCCAGATGGCGGTCTGCACCAATACCATAGACAATGTGGAGCATACCTACTACTTTGCCGCGTTAGGCGATGAGATGATCGCCTGCGTTGAGGAAGTGTCGGAGGCCAATAACGGAGAATTGGACGACGAAACGATAGCCGGGCTGAATGAGTTCTATGCCCAGGCGGCACAGCAGACGCCCGGCATGTACATGGGCGTTACCAAGGACGGAGACCGTGTGGTCACCCATATGGGCATCGACTTCCAGACGGCGGACCAGAACGCCCTGGTAAACTCCGGCATGGTCAGCGGCAGCTACCAGGGCAACATGGCGGACGGTAAGCTCAGCCTCTCGGCTACCATCAGCGAGTTTGAAGAATCGGGCATGACCAGCTCCGTCACGCCGGTCTACAAGGCCGAAAAATGAGAAAAGCGCCGCCCCTTCCGGGACGGCGCCATGGGAGAGCTGGTTTTAAGGGGCTTGCCCCTGGCCGTCGTCGATGTATTCCACAATATCGGGAAGATCGCACCGGAGAATCCGGCACAGGGCGTTCAGCGTGTTGGTGGACACGGATTCCCCGGCCTTCAGCCGCCGGATGGTGGAGCTGCTGATCTCGCCCTTGAACTGGAGCGTGTAGGTGGTGGCGTGCTTTTTTTCCATGGTGGCCCACAGCGGCGCGTAGGAAATCATTCTCTCCACTCCCCTCTTGCAATTATCTTCATTATTGCCTATAATGAGAGAAAATCGTTATAGGCAATAATGCCTATATAAGGGGGAGCGCAGAACCAAGCATTAAATAACAGGAGGAACGACTGGTATGAAAAAGAAGCATCCGATTCTGGGGGTCATTTGTCTGGCAATTCTGATCTGCGGCGGAATCTTTACATTTCGGGCCGGAGGGGCCAAGGCGGAGATCACCATTGGCGAAAAGACCTATGAGATGCGGACCATGACCGTGCGGGAGTTCATGGGGGACGGCTATATCCTCGCTACCATGTCCACGGAGGGAAATTCTGTCTATACATATAACTACAGCGGTGCGGTGATGGAGGCCAAGACCTATTACAATACGGCGGTGCCCTTCAAGCCCAAGGACGGCGCGGGCGCACCGCTCTCCTGCTGGCTCTACAATCCCACCTCCGAGCAGGTGGAGATTCGGGAGGGAAAAATCTGCGCCATCTCCTGCAAGGTGGCCCAGATGCGGGAATGCGGGCTTCCGGTCTCCATTGCCGGGCTGGAGCTGGACCGGCAGAGCAAGGAAGAGATAAAAGACTATATGGACGGGGCGCTGAAAGGCTATCAGTTCAGCGAAAATGAGGATGTCAACGCTATTTCCTACACCAAGGGGCAGGTGTCCTACACCTTCTCCTTCACCGAGGAGGGCGCCCTGAAAAACGCCGTCGCCCGGAACAACGTGTGACGGCCATGGATAGAAATGAATTTTTTAGGCCCCTGGCGGAGCTGGCGGACCAGGGGCAGTGGGACGACGCCTACGTCTGGTTTCGGGAGCATCAGGAGCAGTTTTCCCGCCGGGAGCGGCGGCTGGTCCGGGAAGCCCTGGCGGCGCGGCTGTCGGCCTCCCGGCTCTGGCGGGCCCCGGCTCTGCTGGCGGCGGTGACGCTGCTGTTTCAGATGGCGGCGGGCGGCATCTTTGAAAACCAGCCCCAGGACCTGTTCTCCTTCCTGGGGCGGTCCTTCCGGCCCTATATGTACATCGCTTCCGTGGTCCCGCTGCTGGTGAATCTGGCGCTGGACGCGCTGCTGGCCGTCCAGTGCTATGAGCGGCTGGTGCTGACCTATCGCCTGTTCGGCCGCCGTCCGCCCTGGGCGCGGGCCTGGGGAGCCTGGGCTTTGGCTCTGGCGCTGGCCCTCTGGCCGGCGTGTTCCCTGGTCCCTTATGCCCGGGACCTGCCGCTGGTTCTGGAGGGGAAATGGAGCACCGGCATTGTCACCCTGGAGATGGAGGAGGACACCGCCTGGAACAACGCCATGGCCCAACTGGGCCGGGAGACCCGGGAGGGCTACGACCCCATTCCCTGGTACTCCAATCCCCGCTGGTCCAGGCTGCTGATGCCCATCATGCCGGGCATTTACAACCGCTGGGTGCTGAACATCCACATAGACGGCGTGGACTGCCGCATGGGCCAGCTCCAGTTTGACCTGACGGACTACGAGATGTACGCCTACCCGGTGCGCATCGACTATCTGCCCAACAGCCGCCTGGTGCTGTGGATTTCCTGCGGGGAGGAGAGACTGCGATGAAACGAAAATGGCTGCTCCTGGCCTTCCTGCTGACCTTCACCCTGCCCGCCGCCGCCCTGTGCGCGCCGGAGCTGCTAGAGGCGCTGTGGTGGCGGTTCGGTTCAGACCCGGCGGTGTCGGTCCTCCGGGGCGAGCATTGGGGCAGAATCATCTGCGGCATCCTGTTGACGGCGATGCCCTTTACGCCCCTGGCCTGCTTCCTGCTGGAGCGGGCGGCCCTGAGCCGGGCCCGGCGGCGGGAGAGCGTCAAGCCCCCGGAGTTTGCCACGGCGGAGGAGCGGCGGGCCTTCTACCTCCGGCAGCTGGAGGAAGAGCGCCGGGAGCCGCCCAAAACGCCGTGGATCGCCTACGCCGCCCTGTGCGGCCTGGGGGTGCTGGTGTTTGGCTTCGGGGTCCTGGGAATCCGCCTGAATGGGAAGATCGAGAAGACCGGGCGGGACCTGGAGCTGTACCGGGCCGGGACCCCCGCCCTCTACGTGGGCCCCCTGCTGCTGGTGGACCGGCCCGTGCGGGACGGGGCCAAGCAGATCCCGGACGAGCGGTATGTGTACTACCATTCCGCCACGGAGGGAGACCTCCAGTGCGCCGTGACGCTGATTGCGGAGAAGCAGCTGATGCAGCCGTCCTACCGGGTGGAATATCTGCCGGAGACAGGGACGATTCTGTCCATCACCGACATGGCCGGACGTCTGCGCACCGGCGGGGAGGAGATGGAGCTTCCCACGCCGGTGGGGTGCTGGCTGTATGGAGATTTGGCGGTGCCCATCTGCGATGAAGTGGAGGGCTACGACGCCCTGACCCGGGAACAGAAGGCACTGTTTGACCTGCTCTATTCCCAGGTCCTCAGCGGCGACGTGGCGGCGGGGAACCTGCCCACCCGGAGCTTTGATCTGCCCTACGAGCTGAAAAAGGCGGAGTTCAATCAGGTGCTGGAGCTGTATGAGGCGTCTGTTGGAAAGGACGACTACCCGAATCACGGCTATCGCACGGACGACGGGCGGATCGTCCGCCGGGCCTATTGCTACGGCATCATCCATTCGCGGTGAGATCATGGAGACAGGAGAGAGAACATTGGAAAGGAGACAAGACTGGACGCGGGGCCTGACGCTGGCGCTCTGTGTGGTCCTGCTGATATTGAGCTTTGGGCAGCGTCGGCGGATTTCCGATTTGGAACAGGACGTATGGAATGCCCAGAACAGTATCATGGACAATGTGAGCAGCTTGGAAGCGCAGGTCGCTTCCCTGCGCTCTGATTTGGAAAATGCGGATAATCTGGTCCTGGATTGGAGCTATACGCCTGCGCTGAACCGGGAAAGGCGGGGCTTGTACGTGGAAGTGACCGTCAAGCTGAAGGAGTGGACGGAGGACACCGCTCTGGAACTGCTTTGGACCTCTATGGGAAGCACGAACAGCAAGGGCAGGGCGCCGATGGTTTACGACGGCACAGGGAGTTTTACCGGGAAGGTGGAGATTCCCTTAAACGGCTTCAGGATCGTCAGCCTGGACGCCGCCATCCAAAACGGCGGGACCCGGCGTCAGGAGAGCCTGGGGGACCTGAGAGACACCGCCATGCTGCTGCCGGTCCAATGCGACCTTTATGGTGTCAGCGGACCAGAGTATGAGCAAAGCAAAGACGGCGGCGGGGTGGTTACGATTTCAAATTTGCATACCAGTGTGTACAGCTATTTTGAGAAGGTCCCCAAGACGACGGACAACACGTTCCGCCTCCTGCGCAACGGGGAGCTTGTGGCGGAGCTGGCCGCAAATCCGGGAGGTGAGGAGAGCAATTATACTGACGGGGAACTCTCGGCGGAGCCGGCCGCGAGGCCGGAGCGGCCGCAGGGTGACTATTTTGGCAATGGACAACTCACGACGGAATGCCAAAAGGGGGATGTGCTGACCTGGACCTTCTTCTGCCGGGACGAGTCCTGCGTTGGATATGAGTTTTTCTTGGAGGAATGGACGGTTGAACAAGATGGGCTTTCTCCGAACGCGCAGGGGATGGAGTGGCCGAAGCTGACTTGGGACTGAGCCGCATAAGCTGATGAACAATTTTTGATAGGAGGATTTTGTCATGACGATTACAGAACTGGTGAAAAATCAACAGCAGCAGCGAATTGGAGAACTGAACCAGCGGCAGCAGGGGAAGCCCCATGTCAACCCCTACGGCACCCCCGGCATGAGCTTGAACGGCGCCGGGGACTACCGGAAAATGGTCCCTGTGGATGAAGGGGCGGTGCGGCAGATCAAGCAGATCGCGTTGGACCACATGAAAAAAGGCTATGGGGTCAGCGACGGTGAGGACATCAGCAAGGCCATCCGGGATTATACGATGTCTCTGGCGCCGGAGCAGCGGCTCAGCGCGTCCTGGACGCTGAATGAGATTTTCCACAGTGAGGCCGCCCGGCTGGGTGAGTACGTCCACCAGCAGGACCCCAGCTGGGACTGGGGCAAACCCTTTGATACCAGTATTTTGGAGGGCTACCAGCAGGGCGTGGATATGCAGGCATAATGCCGGGGGTGCATTATGAAAAAATCACTGTTTTTATACTTGCGTTATCTCTGGCACTGACCCTCTGTGCCTGTTCCTCGTCGGACAAAATTCCATCCCTTGAAGAGATCGCAGAGAATGGTGCAGAGTGGGGCGGTGAGCAGATCCAGCAGGTGCAGGGCTGTACGCTGGCGGACCTGGAAAAAGTATGGGGCGAGGCTGACGGCGAACTGCCCGGCGAGTACGCCTACTTCTGGAAGGTGGACGATACCACATCAGTCCATGTGTATTACCACAGAAATGCAGAGATCGAGCGTATCACTGTCACCAGCGCAGATGATGAACAGCAGACTGCTCCAGCTGCTCCAGCCCCCCAGCCCGCACAGATGTCTCTGGCGCAGGTGGGCGGCAGCGCCTTTGATCTGTCAAAAGAGAACACAAAAACGATCCAGCAAATCCTTGACGCCGGGAGTTGGGTGTCTGATGCGACGGACTGCGCCAGCGACTGCGTGCTGGCCTTTGATGGCAGGACGATTTACTACCATTCCGGCTGCGGCACATTCAATGAACGGCTGGAGCAGTCCGATCAGAGCCTCCGCCTATCTGACACAGACCGGGAAATTGTAAATGCGATCATCCAGGCAGTTATCCCCCACGATTTGTCTCCCAATGCTCCCATGGAAATATCCTATACAGATGTTTGACCTGTAAATACGTTCACCGATGATCTGCCAGTTCCGCCCGGTACGGTCAGCTGGGTCGCATTTGACGAGGAGCACCAGAGCTTCGCTGTCAATTTGACAGATATGAGCGAAGCGGACTATGCGGATTATATAGAGTCCTTGCAGCAAGCCGGTTTTTCTGTGATTGAGGGAACGTCCGCGGATATTGAGGGACAGAACAATACTTCTGCTGGGGCGATTGTGTCAAATGGGGAGAATAATGTAAGTATCAGCTACATCTCTGGCAATTTTACGATTTATATTTCGTTTATGGAATAAAAGACGGAATAAAGCATTGTGTAACGCACAACTATCGATTTATAGGCGGAATCACTATGTCAATCAACAGTATTTTAATGTCTGGTTGGATGTTGCTGCTTTCTTCAAAGTTTAAGCATGGAATAAAGTATCTGCTTATGTTCATTGCTATACTTCAAGTGATTAGTACGATAGTTATATTTTTGTTTCCCGATTAGGCTGAATGACAAATGACAGTTTACCGGCTTGATGAAAAAATAGGAGGAATAGAGGGCGGAAATTGTTGCGGCTATTATCACCCTTGCGGTGGGCGTCCTGGCAGAAGCGACCATCGGCATCAGTTGGAATATGCGTGGTGTAGGGACGCTGCTGGGCGTTGCGGTCATGGGAGCATTCATCCTGTGGGCAGTCCGGCATCCGAAGGACAGAGAAAAATAACATATCACATAGATTGCTAAATCGGAACTTGATGTGGAGGTGAGATAATGGTGAAGAAGAAAAAGGTGCTGATTATAAGCGGTGTTGTTTTAGCGGTAATTGTTTTTGCGCTTAGCCTGAATGTTTTTATAATGCAGAAATTCGTTAAAACGTACACTTATACCGAACTTGAATATAGAGGTTACACCACACAGGATGTCAGAGAAATCAAAATAAAGCACTCTTATTTAAATCGGATTCTTAGTTATAATGAATGGATAATATTTGTAGAGTTTAATAAAAAGCCTGATATTCTTTTTCAGTTCACATATCGAGATGATAAAATTATTTTTGAAGGAGTAAGTTCCGAGCCTATGCTTGATAAAGAAGAGCTTTTGGATTATTCGGAAAGGTTCAAAAACGGAACCTTATTAGGAGAATAAATTCCAGTTTATAGGCTTGATGAAAAAATAAATGCAGGCAATTCTGCAATCCCTACAGACCCACATTTAGGAGGAACCACCATGAACCTCTCAAGTTTAGGAAACGTCCCCAACATTACCAGCCAGATCACCACTGGCGCGCCCCAGGCGGGCTTCCGCTGTGACCCCAGCGCCGCGGTGCGCTCCGCCGGCAAGAGTGTGGTCCCCGGTACGGACATCAGCGGCATCGGGACTTTGAAAAGCATTGATGAAGCCGCCCGGCAAGGCTACCGGGAGGACTTCTCCATCCGGGACGCGGCGGAGAGCCTGTGGCGGAAGGAAACGCAGGCCTTCCATCTGAAAGACCTGGACGACCCGGAAAAATCGAAGGAGTTTCTGGAAAATTGGCGGTTGCAGGCCCGGTGGGATTTGGGGATTCAGGGCGGCCCCACCAAGGATGAGGTGATTTCCGCATACATAGATACCCTGCGGCAGAACGGTCTGGACGGCGCTGTGGACTGGAACGGTCTGGCCCATGAGTTGAAGTCATTCCAGGCCACCTCCCCGGAGGAGCTGGAGGACGGGCTGAACTATATGGCTTCCCGCTATGTGGCGGCACTGGATAAGCTGGAGCGCAATTACAGCGGCGAGGAGCTGACCGCCCAGCGTGCCAAGCTGGAGGAGGTCTATCAGGCCGGGAAGTCCGGGATGATCGACGGCTACACCCGCCTTTTGCAGGACAATCTGGGTATTTCCAACAGTGACGCCCAGGCAGTCCGGGACAGTTTCTCCTCCATCTTCACAGAGAAAGAGAACGCCTACCGGGGCGCGCTGAAGCAGGTGAATGAGGCCATGGAGCAGACCGGCCCGGACAGCGTATGGCTGAAGAACCACGACGCCTATATCGCCTCCCAGCTCCGGGCGGCGGGCAAGACGGGCGGGAGTACAGCCCGGTACTCGGTGCAGGACCTCACTGCTGCCGGGCAGATCGCCCAGGATTACCGGGCAGAGATTGACGGCGCATCCTCCTGCG
>CAOKLO010000102.1 GCA_948469375.1 uncultured bacterium
CCAGGATGTCGGGACAGTAAAACTGATCCCTTTTCTTGGGAAACCGCTCCCCCAGCAGATTGGCGTGCCGCCGGACAAGGGCAAGCAGCTCCTCTTCGTCCATTGCATCGATCTCCTGGCGAGTGATGACTTCTCCTCTTCTTGTCTCCATGAGTTCTCCCCCACTAAAAATTTGCGTTTGCCGGTTTGTTCCGGGTCAAGTGTAGCACAAAGCCGGCTAATATTCAATCTCTATTGTAAGGCTCTTCCTACATCGCAAACCTGCAAATAGGTGTCAAGCCCCAAAATGAAAAAAGTCAACATAAATTTTGCGGCATGAAAATGGGCATAACAAAACAAGCCGGTCAGCGCGGAATTTTTGCGAACCGGCTGGACAGAGGCGATGTTTTCAGTTAAGCAGCGGGATTTGTAATCGAAAGTACCGGACTGGAAGGGCGGCGCGTCCATACCTGCGAAAGCCACCAGAGCGCCCTTGTGGGTGAACCGCCGCACATCGCCGATCTCCGCCATGAACTGCGGCCCGGTGACCTCACCAGCGCCCTGCATCTCCATGACCACATCGAACTCCGGCAGCAGGGAGGCCAGACGGAGCATCTCGCCCCGCAGGATGTGCAGCGCGTCATAGACAGCGTTCAGACTGTCCACGGCCTGAACAATGAGCAGCTTGGTGCTGTCGTTTTTGGGAAATGTAGCCATGGAGTTTCTGGCGACGGCGTGGAGCTTTTCGGCATCAGGCTGGGAGAAGCGATAGCCGGATTTGGCGCACCATTTGCGGTAAGCGTCCGAGAACGCGGCGAAGGAAATGCCCGCCACACAGTCCTTGTGCCAGAAGCGTTTTACGAAATCTATCCACTTGAAATGCCCGTTGAAACGCTTAGGTTGGATGTCAAAAAGCATATTGACGCCGGGGAAGGTCTGATCCAGCAGGGAGATTAGCCCGTTGCGGAGGACCACGCTGGATTTTTTGGTGCGTAGGTACAGGCGATTCTGCATTTTCAGCATCTGCCAGGTCTCATTCTCCGCCGAGTAGTCCCACAGCTCCGCCCAGAAGAACAGGGCATAGTTGGCAATCTTCATAGAGTCGGCCTTGTCCGTTTTGACTTTACGCAGAGAGTTGTCACTGAAATCGTGGATGAGCATGGCGTTGACCACGCTGATGAAGAAGCCAGCCTCCTTTAGTACCAGGGCAATGAGCCACCAATACATCCCGGTGTGTTCCATGACGATGCGGATATTCCCGCCGACGCTCCGCAATGTCTTGACCAGGCTGGACAGTCCGGCAGCGTCATGCTCCACCAGGAACGGCGTCAGCACAACCTCGCCGCCCGGTCTGCGCACAGCAACGGTGCTTTTCCCCTTGGATACGTCAATGCCGACAGCGGTGATCGTTCTATCTTCCATTTGCAAGCCTCCCAAATCATAATTTTAACCGACGCCCGCCGCTACCCATTACCGATTCAGCTTGCTGTGTGAGACGAATGTGCGGAGTATCCGCTCTTCAACCTGCGCAAATCGAACGCCGCAATGGGAGGGCCGGCTAACAGTTTGCGCAAACGAGCGTGACAGCTCAGGCAGAGCCTCGTCAGTCCGGTTCCCTCCCATTGTAGCTTGGGTGTGAGCCGTTGCATAGGGCGGTCATCTTCCCCCGTTTTGGGGGTATCACCATTGTAGCAAGCAGTGTCTTTGTTCCCACAAAGACTCGAAACTGCGGTTCCCGGCGTTGTCGGAAACCGCTGTTTCTGCTTGTTGGAGTAGCACCCCAAACCCTTTTTCAGTCCCGGGGCTGGCTGCGCATTCGGTTCCCGAACGCTGTTGTCCCTGATCCGCAGGGACAGGCGGGACCTACGTCCTGCATGGAACCGGAAACGACCACCTCGGTGTTTCCGGGAAAAAGACGGAACTGGTCTGCACCCCTGCCTGCTATCGGATCGCGGCAAGACTGGCAAGGGTCTGTCTGGACAATTCCCATATCCGGCGCAGATTCGTTACGGTTAGTGGTGGTGGTATATTTGGCCACCACCAACAGCCGTAACGGTTTTACTTCGTTTCGTTACGGTTGAGGTGAGTAGTCAATTTGACCACTTACCTTATTCGTAACACTCTGGCGGCAGGCATTACAGCAGCAGACCGCATCCGACCGCTTGGGCGTGAAGGTTTTTCCGCAATCTTTGCAAATCCGATTTTGTCGTTTTTCCAATCGCCGCTGCTTTAAATCTTTCTGATAGCCCCGGTTCCCGCACAAGTGATATAAGAAAACATTTTAAGCGAGGGTCGGCGTAGCGTCAAGCTGCACCAACTTTCGCATTATTTTTGTCTTGGGCAGTTTGGGATTGCTCCTGCGCTCCCTCAAAATCAAATGCACCAATGAAGTTATAGATGATCTCAATCTCCCGGATTTTCACCCGCTTCTGCTGTTCGTCGGTCGTGTAGGTGTTGGACACCCTGATCTGCTCCACGAACTTACGCAGGATAGTGGCATCAAGCTGGGTCATGTCCGTGTACTTCTTCACCACGGAAATGAACTTCCTGACGTTGGTTTTCTTCTGCTCCTGCTGTTTCACTTCCCGTCCCAGGGTTTCCACGACGGCCTTTAACTGTTCCTGCTCCTGTTCATAGTCACGGGACAGCTTGATAAACCGATCATCGGACAGCTTGCCGGAAATGTTGTCCTCAGAGAGCCCTTGTCAAGGGTAAATTTCAAAATGCAGACCGTCTGCCACAATCAGAGCGAACGGTCTGCATTTCACATCTACTCAGATATCATCTTGTCAGAAAATTCTTCAACATCTGCGCCACCTGCGCCCGTGTTGCCAGTCCCTGGGGGCCTAACCGCCCGTCGCCATAGCCGTTCATGACGCCCTTCTCCACAGCCCAGCACAGGGCCTCCAGCGCGTAGCCGCCGGCCTTGTCCGCGTCAGTGAAATGCAGTTCCTTATCCGTGGCGGCCGGACTTCCCGCATACCGCCACAGCATGACGGCCAGCTGTTCACGGGTGATGTTGTCATTGGGGCCGAACATTCCGTTGCCATAGCCGCAAATGATTCCCTGGCTGGTGGCCCAGCGGATCGCCTCGGTGTACCATGCGCCGTCTGCCACGTCACGGTACTGCAACAGATAATTGACAACCGGCCTGCCCTCCCTGTTAAAGAGGATCTGAACAAATTGGGCGCGGGTAAGGTTATCATTCGGCCCAAAGGTCCCGTTGCCGTAACCGTTCATCAGACCGTTCCGCAGAACATAGTCCACCGCTTCATGATACCAGGTTCCCACGGGGCCAAGATCGGTGAACCTGCGGGAGGGGCAATCAACTCCTCCGTCACAGGACCCTTCCATGCCGTCCGGAAGGGGCGCGAAGGCCGCCTTTACCGTTACGGCGCTGCCGGGCATGGTGAAGGTGTATTTGCCTCCGCCCTGGGCCGTCAGCTTGATCCCGTTCCCCTGGCTGCTGGTGACGGTCAGAGCATCCAGCCCGCAGCCGCTGTCCGGGGAGGCGGTCAGGGTGACGGTGCTGCCGCTGCTGGCTCTGGTGCGGTCGGAGGTCACTTTGCCATGCTCCGACTCCTCCACCGTAATGGCGTAGGCGCTGGAGCTCCAGCCACCGCCCGAGGAGTGCGAGGGCTGCGAGGGTTCTGAGGGGGTTGAGGGTCGTGACGGTTCTGAGGGTCCTGACGGTTCCGAGGGTCCTGACGGTTCTGAGGGTCCTGACGGTTCCGAGGGTCCTGACGGTTCCGAGGGTCCTGACGGTTCCGAAGGCTTCGGGGGCTCCGGTTGGGGCACGTTGTCGGAGCTGATGTTGAACGGCCCGTTGCCCGGAATGGCAAGGATGGTCCTGCCGTCATAAAATCCCAGATGGAGGTCCGAGGGCAGATAGCCGTTGGGGATAGAGATGGCTTCTTCCTCTTTGAGGCTCTCCTCAAACGCCGCGCCGGAGGCCTGGCTGGCATAGACAATATAATTTGTGCAGTTTCCCGTAAAGCATCCTCCGGTGGAAAGCTCGAACGCCTTATTAAAGCTGCCGTTCGCGCCGCTTAGCTGTACGCCCGTTTGCCCAAAGACCTCCAGCTCGCCGGAGGGGCCTACGAAAACCTTTCCAGTGTATACGCCGACGGAATCGTCGCCCGCCTGCCGCGCGGTCAGTTTCCCATATACCATGACAACGGCGTCCACCCCGCCGCTTGAGCTGACGTTGACGCCGCCCAGCGCCTCCACCCGCGCGTCCGCAGCTACCGTCAGGCTGAGGTTATTATTGCCGCTGATGTTAATAAGCTCCTGCACTGTCAGCTTGCCCGTGCCGGAGAGGGTCAGCGCCGTCTTCTGGGGGTTGCCGCCGCTGACAGCCAGCTCTCCAATGGTACTCTCCCCCTCTGTCACGATGGTCACCGCGTCGTCTGGGAGTGTCACCTTCTCCGCGTTGAAGCCCTCCTGGAGGGTCAGAGTGTTCGTGTCCGCGTCCCAGCTGTAGCCCTTGTCCGCGCTGTCTGTGGGAAGGTTGTCCGGGTTGCTGAAATCCAGCGCACCTGCCGGTTCCAGCAATCGCTTGCCCTCATTGGAGTAGGTTTCCGTAACTTTGTTGCCATCCGCATCCTCTTTTAGTACCTTCACGGTGCCTTCGCCGGTGAGCTTCAGGCCCTCAATGAGAGTCGAAATGCCCTCGCCGCCGCTGCCCGTTCCCAGCTTTATGGCTACAACGCCATCGTTGACGAGTTTGCCGCCCGGTTCGATTGTCAGAGACGAACCCTCGGAAAGAGTCAGCGTCGAGCCTGACGGAATCGTCAGCTCTTGGGCGAGGGAGGCGTTTCCGTAGATTTGGCCCTCCAGGCCGGCAAACAAGATTGCGTTTTCCGGTACGACAGCCTCTGAAACCTTGTCCGCCTTTATCACGCCGCCGGTAATGGCGGTTTCGGTTTTCCCATAAACATCCAGAAGGCTGGCGCCGTGCCATTCGACATATGTTTTGGAGCCGCTGATGCTGAGACCTTCTGTCGCGTAAAGGCCCGTCTGTCCCCCGTTTCCGGTCACAGAACCGCCGGTAACATTGACATCCCGCGCATAAAGGCCCGCAACACCCCCGCTTGCTGTTAAGCTGCCGCCAGTGATATGGATCGCCTGGGGACTTGTATCTGGGTCATAGTTATCCTCATTCGGCTGAACAAAAATACCGGCAGTTGATTTGCCGACGGCTTTTACCGTTCCGCCGGATATGTTGACGCTTACCGCTCCATAGTTGGGTATTCCAGAAACGAAAATGCCGCAGGATGTCCCTTGCAGGTCCAGCTTACCGCCGGAGACATTGACTGGTCCCTCAACGATATAAAGCCCATAATCCGCTCCCGAAGCGGTTACAGCCCCCCCGGTCATTGTAAACTCGTTCGTTATTTTGCAGAACCCGACATCTGATGTAATCGTTCCTGACTGAACGGTTAGATCTTCTCCTCCAAAACCATATCCTGTGCCCTTGCCAGTGATTTGAAGCGTGCCCTCTCCCTGAATAATCTGGCAGACCTCATTTTCTATGGCCTGGCCATCCCCGTCTATCCCATGGACCATGGGGTCGAGGTCGCCCAGAGTTGCAGTGGTCTCCAGGATATTGTCTCCTACCAGGATGATCGTTAATGTAAAGTATGCCGGAAATACAATAACGTCTTTCGTATCGGATTGAATGTAGCAGTTTGTCAATGTCAGAGTGCCGCTTTTGGGTCCGGTAATCTCCCACTTCCAGCCCTCATCTTCGGTCTTATCTGTGCTGGCTGAGAACTCTCTTAGATCAAGCGTCCCCGTCCTGGTCGGTGTCCCCGCCGCAAACGCCGTCCCCGGGAGCAAGGACAGGCACAGGGCCAGAGCAGTAAGGATACTAAAAATTCTGCGCTTCATGCAGCTTCCTCCTTGCGCGGCAGAGGAAATTCAGTCCCTCGCCGGGGGACTGAGGAAAGGGTGAGCCCCTTCCTTGATTCGCTTTTGCCGCAATTTTCTATTTCACATCATACATAAAGCACCGAAAAAAACAAGACTGCCCTACCAGAATGCAGGATTTGCGACCAAATAACATTGTCCGGCCCTTGACAGCGGCAATGTTCCCGGTTACGCTAAGTACAAATGGTATTGAGGAGGGCGGGATATGCGGATTGGAAAACGGTGGGCCGATTGTCTGGCGGCGGGGTTGTTCCTGCTGTGCGCGGCGGGCCTTCTGTGGCTGCTGGGAGCGGAGACGGTCCCCCGGCAGGAGCCCGCACGCCTGACGCCGGAGGCCGTGAGCGGCGCGCCGGGGCTGGACGGCCTGTACCTCTACGCGGGTCCGCTGTCTTTGGAATACACCCTCCCGGAGCAGGCGGAAGGGCCGCGCTCAATTCTGGAGATCCGGCAGCTGTACGCGGCGGCGGAGCTGCGGCTGGACGGCGCGCCCTTTCAGAATATCCCGGCAGGTTCGGGGAATCTGTATGTGACGCTTCCCCCGGATTGGAGCGGTAAAGCCCTCACCCTCATCATGGAGAAGGGCGCGGAGGACCCGGAGCCTTCCCTCTATCTCACCAGCAGCACGGTCATCAACGAACTGGCCCGGGCCGATACCAGCCTGCGGGCCTTTCCCGCCGCCGCTTTCGGCATGATCTTTTTGCTGGCGCTGGGCCTGTTCCTCTTGTACGGCACTCTGGAGGGGTCCTGGTCCTGGCCGGTACTGCTGCTGAGCATCGCCGCCCTGGGCCAGGCGGCGTACTTCTATCTGCAAAACTCCTCCCTGTTCAGCCTGCCGCCCGCGCTCTACGGGCTGGTGCTGTGCCAGTCACGGGCGCTGCTGTTCGCCGTGCCGCCCTTATACCTGATGCTGGGCATGAAAAAACGGCGAAAGGCATTCGCGCCCTTTGCCGTCCTGCCCTCGCTGTTTTACTTCGTTGTGGCGGGATTCCAGACACTGGTCCCGCTCTTTTCCGGTATTGCCGTCCATGCCGGACTTGCGTTCTGCTTTACCATTGCCGCCCTGCTGGCCTGCGCCGCGCTAGAGGTCCGGGACGGCAATCCGATGTTCCGCCGCTTCCTGCCCTGGCTGGGAGGGTGCGCCGCGGCCATCCTGCTGCTGAGTATCCTCCCGGCGGCGCGGGCCGGTCCCCACGCGTCCATCTTATGGGCGTTCCTGGCCAGCCCAATCCTCTGGATCGACACGGAGCTGTTTTACTGGAACAGTCTGCTGCTGGCGCTGTGTTTTTTAGAAAGTATGGTGTCCCTGACCCGCCGCGTGGCCCAGCGAGAGACAGAAATGCAGATGCTGTCCGCCCGTGAGAGCCTGACACGGGAGCAGCTTGCTGTTGTGCAGGAGAGCGCCGCCGCCCTGGGGGAGCTGCGCCATGAGGTAAAGAATCATTATTTGGTGCTGCAAAACCTGTCCCGCGCGGGAGAGGTTGAGCGGCTGGACGCCTATCTGAGTACCCTGGTGTCTGATGTGTCCGCCATTCCCGCCCTGGCCTGCGCCCCTCACCCGGCCATCAACGCCGTGCTGACCACCATGATGGCACGGGCGCGGGAGCAGGGAATCGAGGTGGAGCACCGGGTCGACGTGCCGGAAACGCTGCCCTTTCCGGACACGGAGCTTTGCACGGTGCTGATGAACCTTCTGCAAAACGCCCTGGACGCCAACGCCCTGGCACCAATGGGGGCGCGGAAGTGGCTGCGGGTGGATCTCCATATCCGGGGGTACCATCTGTATATCGGGGTGGAAAATTCCTGCTTCACCCCGGTGGACTATGACGGGGATAGCGGCCTGTTCCGTACCACCAAGGCGGACAAGTCCGCCCACGGCTATGGGCTGAAAGCGGTCCAGGCGGTTGCGAGGAAATACCGCAGTGAGCTGCTGCTGAAATGCTCGGATGGCTGCTTTTCCGCCGCTACCGCCCTGCAAATGCCGGACTGAATGCCGCCCTTCCTGTGGCAGTTCACAGGGAGGGCGGTTTCTATTTGAGAAAAGCGATAAAGCGTTTCGTGATCTCCTGCTGATAGGTGCGGCTGACCGGAAGCTCCGTCTCTGTGTCCAGCAGCAGTCCGCGTGTGGTCTGCTTGAGGACGTGCTCCAGATTCACGACAAAGCTATGGTGGCAGCGGCAGAACGCGTCCCCCCGCAGACGGGAAAGCATTTCCCGAAAACTCAGGTTGACGGGAATTTCTTCTCCCGGCAGATGGACGGCGGACTTATGGTTGACCGCTTCCGCGTAAAGGATGTCTTTTGCCTCCACTTTGCGCAAGCCGCCCCTTACAGGCAGTGCGATCTGTCCTGGGCGGTGGTTTTTTTGCAGATCCCACTTGATGGCCTTTTCCAGCCTCTCCTCGTCCACCGGCTTCATCAGGTATTCCAGCGGGTGGGTGGCAAAGGAATCGGACATATATTCCGCATAAGAGGTGATGTAGATAATGGAGCAGCCGACATTCAATTCCCGCAGACGTTTGGCCAGTTCCATGCCGTTTTCCTGGGCCAGCCCAATATCCAGCAAGAGCAGATGAAACGCCGAAGGCTGTTTCTGCAGGGCAGTCAGCAACGGTCCCGCTGCCGAAAAGCCGGAAATGGAAAAATCAATATCCCGCTGGAAATGACGGGCCTCCAGAATACGGCAAATCATAGCCTCATTTTCTTGCGCCATGGATGGCTCGTCCTCGCATATTGCGATACGGTACATGGGGCGGTCACCTCCCTGCGGAACAGTTTGTACCATTATAGCATTTTTCGGCGCTGCCGTCAAAGGGCAGTGCTGCTGAGGAAGTGTCTAAACGTGTGTGTTATCCTTTTATCCGGGTTCTCCAGGGTACACCATAAGGATGGGCCTCCGTGTCCGTCCGTTCCCCCCGAAAACAGCCAGTTTCCCTACAAACGGGCCGGGGCACCTTCCCAAACATAAAATCTGCCGATAGGACACTCCCTGCTGCTGGCAGGGATGGCAGCAGCAAGCAATGGCCCGGTATATACCGACCCCAGCTTGTTGGTAGCTGACCGCCCCCAGACCCCCATAAAGACCGGCTCATCGCGACGGTCCTTTTAAGCCACCTTTGGTGTCTGCTGCCCTGCGGAGGACAGGAAGAACAGCAAATAATTACCGTTCTTCCTGCCGCTGTTCCCGCTGTTTTTCTTCTTCGGTCAAGCCCAAAATCCTGGAGGTATTGTACTTGACGGTGAGCAGCTCCATCATCTCAGATTTTTCCTTTTTCTGATCTGGATACAGCTTCTTGTTCTCCGCCAGCAGAGCGGCATATTCCTGTTTCAGCGACTGGACAGAGGGAAGTTTCTTCAAGCCCAAGCTGTCAAAGTACCGCTTCGCTGCCTCGCAGGAGATGATGGCACTGGCGTGTTCGGCATAAAATGTTTCTTGCTTTTTCGGCGGCAACCGGCGATACTGTGCATAAATCTCGCGGGTCTTGCTGTAAGCTCCAATGTGCTTTTGAAGTTCTGAGATTTCAGCTATCCTTGCGCTGTTGGCCTTTGTGCGGTCAGCGAGATCATGGTACTTCTCCGCAGCGGCATCGCAGGCGCTCTCCAAATCCGCATAGGCCATCAGACCATGCTCCTGCAAAAAGTTCAACGTCTTTGCCATCCGGGAGGTTAAGTATCTGCGACAGCAGGCCCTTGGCTTTCAGGGACAGGGATTTGTCCCGCAGGTGGTAGTTGGACATCACCGTGTACCCCTTGTTCCTCTCCACGCGGAATACTGGCATGGTTCTCCGCTCCTTTCGGTGTCTGGACATGAAAAAAGCGGCGTCCCATCTCCCCGGCAGAGAATATGAACGCCGCTCATGCGCCGATATTCGATTTTTAGTACATATCATGCTTGTCCGCCGCTTGAAAACCTTGATTTTCCTATACTTTCAGAAGTTACGTTATCTAGATAGTGTCTACATGAGTTAAGCGCGAATAGCAGCCCAAATAGCGATACAAC
>CAOKLO010000103.1 GCA_948469375.1 uncultured bacterium
CTCGCGCTTTGACAAGGTCCCACCAGATACTCGTCAGCGCCTGAGAAAAGAACTGAGCATCCCGGAGGATGCCGTTGTTTTGATATACGCGGCGGAATTTTCGGTGCGGAAAAGCCAGAACGTCGTCATCCGAGCCATAGCTCAGTTGCCGGAGCATATCATGCTGGTACTGGCGGGAGAGGGGGCCTTGCGGGAGGAATGCAGGGAGTTGGCCCAAAAACTGGGGCTGGAAGACCGGGTGCTGTTCCCGGGGCAGGTCCGGGATATCCCGGCGTGGTATGCCATGGCGGACGCCGCGGTGTCCGCCAGCCGGAGCGAGGGCCTGCCCTTCAATATCATGGAGGCCATGTACGCGGGACTGCCGGTGGTGGCCAGCCAGGTGAAGGGGCACAGCGACCTCATCGAGGACGGCAAAACGGGCCTGCTGTACCCCTACGGGGATGAAAGGGCCTGCGCGGAGCAAATCCTCCAGCTGCTGAGCTCGGAAGCTTTGCGGCGGAAGCTGGCGCAGAACGCAAAGCGCGAAGCGGAGCAGTACAGCCTGGAGCGGGTGCTGCCCCTGGTCTCGGCGCGGTACACGCTCCTGGGAAAGCGCGATTCCCTCTCGCATATCCCTTGAGGGGGGCTGTTGATTGCATGATAAGAGGCTATAGTAAGGACTAGCCCATCAAGGGTCTTAAAGTAAGGCGAGAATCTGTTCCCAGATTCTCGCCTTACTTTTCGATAACTGCTTATGCCCCTTGCCCTGTTTGGATATCCTGTCCGCCTACAGCCATTTTCAGGGCTGCAAGCTGCTTTTGCCATATCATATTTTCCCACAATATAACGCAATTCATGGGATAATCTGCCTAAATAGGCAATGCTTTATCATGGCTTGCCGGATGCCGTTTTTCTCATCCTTTAAGATGGTGTGGGCACGCCAAGGCTTGCTGTTTTGCCCGGCGGTCCGATTTCTTGCCCTACTTTTGACAGGAGGCGCGTCAATGGCCGCAGGTATGCGTTCCGCAGCCATGCTCGCCACAGGCGTGCTCCGCGCCGTGGTGGTCGCAATGTACGTCGGCGTCAAAGTCCAGCTTGCCCTTGAGGAAGGCCTGCACCGCCTTGTCGGCCCCGCCGGATACGCCGCCATACAGCCGAATGCCCGCCGCCGCTAGGGCCGCCTGGGCGCCGCCGCCGATTCCGCCGCAGATCAGAGCGTCCGCCTTCAGTGCGGTGAGCACACCGGCCAAAGCGCCATGCCCATTTCCATTGGTGCCGACGACCTCGGAGGACAGAATCTTGCCATCCTGCACATCATAAACTTTAAATTGTTCTGTGCGGCCGAAATGTTGAAAAATCTGACCGTTTTCATAGGTTACCGCAATTCTCATAACAGCATCTCCTTTTTGCTTTTCGTATTGCTGACGGTACTGCCGTTTGAAGCAGTCCACACATTCCCAGTCGGCGTTTTTTCCATCGCAGAGCTGGAACTCCCCGCCCTCAATGTGGAGCGGTGCCCCCTCTACCAGCGCTTCCGCCAGCTTTCCGCGGGCGTTCTCGTAAATTTTCTGCACCGTCGTCCGGGCCACCTGCATCCATTCCCCACAGGCCTCCTGAGAAAATCCCTCTTTGTCAATCAGCCGGATCGTCTCATATTCGTCTACGGTCAAAAAAATCGGCGCCCGGTGAATCTCTGCATGGACGGGCCGAAACTCCAAAACCTTTGGGAAATGGCACACCCTTCTGCATTTTGTAGGCCTTGGCATAGACACGCCCCCCGCTTGAGCTACGCTTATTATAGAACCATTAAGGGCATATGTCAATAATAAAATTGACATATGCCCTTAATCCCGTTATACTGGGTGTAGCTTGCTGTAAGGAGTGGACACGATGGAGTTTTCAGACTATTTTCCCATATGGGACACAATGGAGCCCCGGCAGCAGGAGGCGGTTTCCGCCGGCCTGATCAGCCGCACCGTGAAGAAGGGAACCATGCTTCACGGCGGCGGCGCGGACTGTACAGGCCTGCTGCTGGTAAAATCCGGCCAGCTCCGGGCTTTCATTCTCTCCCGGGAGGGACGGGAGGTGACCATCTACCGGTTGTTTGACCGGGATATCTGCCTGTTTTCCGCCTCCTGCATCATGCGTTCCCTTCAATTTGACGTAGCGATCACGGCGGAAAAGGATACGCAGCTGTGGATTATTCCCGCAGACGTCTACAGGCGGGTCATGGAACAGTCCGCCTCCGTGGCCAACTATACCAACGAGATCATGGCCTCCCGGTTTTCAGAGGTCATGTGGCTGATGGAGCAGGTCATGTGGCAGAGCATGGACAAACGCGTGGCCGCCTTTCTGTTGGAGGAGACCTCCATTGAGGGAACGGACTGCCTGCGCATCACCCATGAGAGCATTGCTAACCACCTGGGGACCCACCGGGAGGTGATAACCCGAATGCTCCGCTATTTTCAGAGCGAGGGGATGGTCAAGCTGGCCCGGTCCGCCGTGGAAATCACGGACCGGACGAAGCTGGAGGCGCTGGGCGGCGAATAGACAGGTCATTGATCCATTCCACAGGCGGAGGCCGATTCGGTCAGGCGGCGGTCGTGAGCCACCGCATCATAGAGCCGGAAGCCTCCGGCAAAGTTATACGCCTCATAGCCGTATCCGGCTAAAATCCGACAGGCGATATAGCTGCGCAGGCCGCTTTGGCAGATCACATAGACCGGCTTGTTCCGCTCCACCTCGTTCAGCCGTTCCCGCAGCTCGTCCAAGGGAACCAGCTGCGCGGCTTAAAAAGAACCATGGTGAGCAGTCCCAGCACGGTGGAGGTCAGCATAACGCTGTAAAATCCAAACGCGAACTGGGCGACGCCGGGATGTACAAGCGTTCCGTGATAGGCCCAGTGCCACGGCAGCTTAAAGGTCCAGAGCAGGGTCACCGCCTGCCGCAGGTCCTGAATGCCGGCAAAGACCAGATAGGTATTCCACAGCATCTGGAAAAACATGATGAAAAAGAAGATCAGGAAGCCATAGCGGAACCACTTGCTTTTCATCCACTTGGGGACATCCTTTTTCCGGGATAGGCCGAAGCGTCCGCCCAGCACGCCGAATACCTGCCCCCGGCCGCAATAGCGGTTGCAGTAGCCCTTGGTGCCGCAGACGGCGGAGATAATCAGGGGGATAAAGAAGAACAGCAGGCCCAGCCAGGCGAACAGGATGTTGAAGAACCCCAGGGCCAGATAGGTCAGCTCGACAATCCACAGGTAATCATACCAGCGCTTTTTCATGACCGCACCTCCTGAAGTTCGATGACGGACGCGGGACACTCTTTTGCGCACCTGCCGCAGCCTACGCATCGCTCCGCATCGACCTGCGCCCGGATTCCGCGCCAAATTTGAATGGCGGACAGAGGACATACCCTCATGCAGCAGCCGCAGGCGACGCAGGAGCTCTCATCCACCACGGCCCTCCGCTTGTTTTTCACTGCCATACCGTACCTCCCTGAATTTGATGTAGTCAGCGCGGCTGTGCCGCTGTCCGGCAAGGTTTGCGCGCTGGCTATGAGGTCTGACGCCAGACCGCTTTGCGGCCTGTTCGGCGATGCTTCGCCAAACAGGTTGAAAAGAAGTAGATACCTCTTTATCAACCGCGTCAACGATAAAAGGATTATACTAGGTTCAGTCCGTCGATTCCGTGATAAGATCACACAGCCGTTGTCATGGCGTCCCTAGAAACTTTTCCCTTTTATTGTGTTAAACTATTGCAAAATAGGGTCGGATTTGCTATAATAACTCTCGTCCGTTTTGTGCACAGGGCGGATAATGGCTTTCAAACAAAAAGTAGGAGGAGTAAAATGAAACGTTTACTGAAGAAATTGACAGCTCTATCCTTGGCTGTTCTTATGGTTTTCGGTCTGGCCGCCTGCGGCAATTCCGGGAACGGTGACCAGGCCAGCAGCAACCCGGACAGCTCCACTCCGGGCAGCTCCAACAGCTCCAGCCCGGATAACACAAGCAGCTACGCTGATGAGATCGTCATCGGCATCACCTCCGAGCCCCAGTACCTGGAGCCCAACGCCCCCGGCGTAGGCCCCTCCGAGATCAACGTCACCCAGCAGATCTACGAGGGCCTGGTGCTCACCGGCACCGACGGTTCCATTCAGCCCTGCCTGGCCACCGACTGGACCATCAGCGACGACGGCCTGACCTACACCTTTAATCTGGTGCCCGGCGTCAAGTTCTCCGACGGCACGGACGTCAAGCCCGAGGACTGGGTCTGGTCCCTGTACCGCGCCCGCGATTTCGAGCTGAGCAACTACGCCTACATCGCCGAGGCCATTGACACCGTGGAGGCCACCGACACGCAGGTGATTATCACCCTGCGCGAGCCCAACGCCGCCTTCATCGCCGAGCTGGGCTGCTTCAACATGGTTCTGGGCTGCAAGGCCTATGCCGAGTCCATGACGGATGAGGAGTACCTGAAAAACCCCATGGGCACCGGCCCGTATATGCTCAAGGAGTGGAACCTGGGCACCAACGTCATTTTGGAGGCCAACCCCTACTACCATGAGGAGGGTATGCCCAAGACCAAGACCATCCGCTACGTGGTGGTCGCCGACGATAACACCCGTATGATGCAGCTCCAGTCCGGCCAGATCGACGTGGCGCCCTCCTTCCCCTACAGCCTGGTGCCCGCCGTCGCCAACGACGACTCCCTGAAGGTGGACATTTTCCCCTCCACTCAGATCTACTACCTGACGCTGAACACGACCCACGCCCCCTTTGACGATGTCAAGGTGCGCCAGGCCATGTACTACGCGCTGAATACCGCCGAGCTGGCCAGTGCCATCGCCGGCGACTACGGCGCTCCCGTGGCGGCCATCGTCTCCCCCACCCAGGGCGAGTGGAGCAACAGCGACCTGGAGGTCATCGAGTACGCCCCTGAGACCGCCAAGCAGATGCTGGCCGACGCCGGCTACACCGAGCCGGTGAAATTCACCCTGACCGTCCGCACTGGGTCCGCCTTCTATGAGCAGATTTCCACCCTCATCAAGTCCCAGGTGGACGCTGCGGGCTTTGAGTGCGAGATCGAGCTGCTGGAGGGCGCCGCCACCAGCGCCAAGTTCCAGAGCCTGGAGCATCAGGCCACCATCCTCCAGTGGGTGGACGACTATCAGGACCCCTCCGGCGTCATCGGCTGGACCGTCGATTATGACCAGGCCCACTGCTACTACACCGGCCTGAACGACGAGGAGCTGGATCAGCTCAACGAGCAGGCCCTGGTGGAGATGGATCACGCCAAGCGCGTGGAGATGTACCAGGAGATCCAGCAGCGCATCCACGACAACGCCAACGTGATTCCCCTCTACCGCAATGACTTCGCCTGCGCTTTCTCCACCAAGGTGGACGGTATATATGTCAGCCCCTT
The DNA here is from genome assembly GCA_948469375.1 of uncultured bacterium. GTDB lineage: Bacteria > Bacillota > Clostridia > Oscillospirales > Oscillospiraceae > Enterenecus. Next base: position 5,406 of record CAOKLO010000103.1, read on the forward strand.
CTATGTCTACTACGTCAAGGACTGGACCAAGACCAACTGAATGAGGCTCCCAATTTCCTGAGGACATAATAGGGGCTGTGTTTCTGAAGCAAAGCGGGGATGGAGCCTTAGGCTCCATCCCCCGTTTTTCTATTATGCCGGTACAGGATGGGAGCCGGTTTTCCCCAGACGATAAAGTCTGACGCGGGGCCGCTTTTCAGCCGCGTCAACCATAGAAAGAGGCAGGTGTGTTTATTTGAGCCGTGTGCGATATATCCTCAAACGTATCCTACAGATGATCCCAGTGCTGTTTGTCGTAACCGTTCTGGTCTTTCTGATTATCCACCTGATCCCGGGGGAGCCTGCCCGGCTGATTCTGGGCGATAAGGCCTCCGAATCGGCGGTGGCGGCGCTGACCGAAAAGCTGGGGTTGAACGAGCCGCTGACCACGCAGTATATGCTTTTTTTGAAGCAGATCGTCACGCTGGATTTGGGGACCTCCTTCTCCAAGCAGCGCCCGGTGGCCGAGCTGCTGGCTACCTGTTTTCCGGTGACGCTGGCGCTGACCCTGCTGTCCACCGGCATTTCCCTGCTCATCAGTCTGCCTCTGGGCTACTATGCCGGCACCCATAAGGACAAGCTGGGGGATCAGGTGGTGCGCACCGCGTCCCTGGTGGCCATCTCCATGCCCTCCTTTTGGGTGGGACTGCTGCTGATGATTGCGTTCGCCCTGAAATTGAAAATTCTGCCCGCCGGCGGCTGGGACACCACGTCTTTGTGGACGCAGTTCAAGTGCCTCATTCTCCCCGCCGTCACCCAGGCGCTGATGACCACCGCCCTGCTGGTGCGCAACACCCGCAACTCGGTGGTGGATATTACCCGCATGGACTATGTGGATTTTGCCCGGAGCAAGGGCATTCCCGACCGGGAGGTCCGCTCCCGCCACGTGATGCGCAACGCGACCATCTCCACCGTCACCCTGCTGTCCATGCGTATGGCGGGCACCCTGGGCGGCTCGGTCATCATCGAGACCGTGTTCTCCATCCCCGGCATCGGGAAGCTGGCCAGCGACGCCATTTTTGGCCGGGATTACGCGGTGATCCAGTCGGTGGTGCTGCTGTTCGCGGTGATGGTGCTGGTCATCAACCTGATTACGGATATCCTCTACTCGCTATTGGATCCGCGGGTCAGTCTGTAGGGGGGAAGGAATATGAAACGATATCGTGGTCCGGAGACACTGGAAAAGAGACGCCGCCTGCCGGCTTGGATGGCCAAGCCCTCCCTGGTGGTGGGGACGCTGATCGTGGCCGTGGTGGTGATTATGGCGCTCTTTCCCCAGTTTATCGCTCCCTATGACCCCGTTGAAACCAATACCTTGATCCAGAACGCCCCGCCCAGCGCGGAACACTGGTTCGGCACGGACTTTTACGGCCGGGACGTCTTTTCCCGGGTAGTCTGGGGCACCCGGATCGACCTGCTTATCGGCGTGACGGGCACCCTGGTTCCCTTTTTCATCGGCGGGCTCATCGGCCTGCTGGCCGGGTACTACGGCGGCGCGCTGGACAGTATTCTCATGCGCATTACCGACGTGATGATGGCCTTTCCCTTTACCATTTTGGTCATTACCATTATGGCGATTCTGGGAAAGGGCACCTTGAATCTGTTCGTGGCCCTGTGGCTGGTGGGATGGATGAGCTATGCCCGGCTGGTGCGCAGTGAGGTTCTGATTTTGAAGGAGTCGGAGTTCGTTCAGGCGGCCAGGGTGGCCGGGTTTACGGACATGCGCATTCTCTTCCGCCATCTGCTGCCCAATGTCATCAGCTCTGCGGTGGTGTTCGCCGCCTCCGATGTGGTCATGTGTATGCTCACCGGTGCGTCCATGAGCTTTTTGGGGCTGGGCATCCAGCCGCCCACGCCGGAGTGGGGCTCCATCCTCAACGAGGGGCGCAACTTCATCTCCTTCGCCTGGTGGACCACCTTCTTCTCCGGCCTGTCCCTGGCCATCAGCGGCGTGGGCTTCTCCCTGCTGGGAGACGGACTGACGGATTTCCTCCGTACAAAGGGGAGATAAGCGATGAATAAACTGCTTGAAGTGAAAGACCTGAGCGTGGTATTCCCCAGCCGGAACGAGTCTGTCCAGGCGGTGGACGGCGTCTCCTTTGACATCTACGAGGGGGAGACCTTCGGCCTTGTGGGGGAGTCCGGCTGCGGCAAGAGCCAGACGCTGCGCTCCATCCTGGGCCTGCTGAAGGCTCCCGGCCGGGTGACCGGCGGCAAGATCCTCTATAAAAATGAGGATATCGTCCAGATGGACCGCCGGCAGCTCCAGAAGGTGCGGGGCAGCGAGATCTCCGTCATTTTTCAGGAGCCCATGACCAGCCTCAACCCGGTACTGACCATCCGCAGGCAGCTCTACGAGGCCTTTGAGAACGAAAAGCTGACTAAGATCCAGCGGGAGGAGCGGGCCATTGAGCTGCTCAAGCTGGTGGGCATTCCCTCCCCGGAAACCCGGCTGGACGAGTATCCTCACCAGTTTTCCGGCGGTATGCGCCAGCGGGCCATGATTGCCATCGCCTTGGGCGCCCGGCCCAAGCTGCTGCTGGCCGACGAGCCCACCACCGCCCTGGATGTGACCATTCAGGACCAGGTGATGAAGCTGCTCAACCGCCTGAAGGGCGAGCTCCAGATGAGCATTATCCTGGTGACCCACGATCTGGGGGTCATCGCCCAGATGTGCGACCGGGTGGCGGTGATGTACGCAGGTCAAATCGTGGAGATGACCGATACCCTGACCCTGTTCGCCGCGCCCCGCCACCCCTATACCTACGGCCTCATGGGCTCGCTGCCCAACAAGGATACCGCCGGTTCCACCCTGGAGGCCATCGGCGGCGCGCCCCCCAACCTGGCCCATCTGCCGGAGGGCTGTCCCTTTGCCCCGCGGTGCAGATACGCCCAGGACATCTGCCGCCGCCGGCGGCCCGAGATTGTTCCGGTGGCGGCAGACCATTGGGTCCGGTGCCACCAGCTGGGAGAGACGGCCGGGTTCCAGGGGCTGATTACCCTGGACGGCGGAGAGAATGGACAAGGAGGCGGCAAGCATGGCTGAGACAAGGGATATTTTGCTGGAGGTCTCCCATCTTTGCAAGTGGTTTCCCCAGAAAGGCGGCTTCCTTGAGGGGCTTGGGAAGGAGAAAAAATACCTCAAAGCGGTGAACGACGTCTCCTTCCGCATCTACCGGGGGGAAAATCTGGGCCTTGTGGGGGAGTCCGGCTGCGGCAAGTCCACCCTGGCCCGCACCATTCTCCGGCTGTACGAGCCCACCAGCGGCTCCATTCAGCTCCAGGGCGTGGACATTTCCCACATGAAGGAAAAGGCCCTGCGGAGGCTGCGTCCCCAGATGCAGATGATTTTTCAGGACCCCTATTCCTCCCTCAATCCCCGTATGTCGGTGTATGACACCATCGCGGAGATGCTGAGGGTGCACAAAATGGTGCCGGCGGACCAGATCCCCGCCCGGGTGGAGGAGCTGCTGACCATGAGCGGGCTGGGCATGGACGTGGCCCAGCGTTTTCCCGGCGAATTCTCCGGCGGGCAGCGGCAGCGCATCGGGATTGCCCGGGCGCTGGCCCTCTCCCCGGCGTTTATCGTAGCCGACGAGCCGGTGTCCGCCCTGGATGTGTCCATTCAGGCGCAGATCATCAACCTGCTCTCCCAGCTCCAGCAGGAGCTGGATTTGACCATTCTCTTCATCTCCCACGACCTCCAGGTGGTGCATCACATCACGCACCGGGTTATGGTCATGTACCTGGGCAGCAATGTGGAGATGGGCCCCACAGAGGAGATCTTTGAGCACCCGGCCCACCCCTATACCCAGGTGCTCACCAAGGCGGCCCCCAAGCTGGATCCCAGGGACCGAAACCGGGAGTATGCCATCGAGGGCGAGCCCCCCAGCCCCGTCAACGTCCCCTCCGGCTGCAAGTTCCACCCCCGCTGTCCCTATTGCACCGAGGAGTGCCGCCGGAAGGACCCGCCCCTGCGGGAGGTCGGGATGGGGCACCTGTGCGCCTGTCATCACCCCCTGCTCTGAGCGCCGCTTTTGGCGGGAAAACAGCACACCCAAGCCGGGCAGAGGCCCGGCTTGAGCGCGCTATGAAATCATCAAGAAACCGCAGTCACCGCTGTGAATACGGCTTCGATAGCAAGCGTCAAAATTCCTGGCAAGCGGGTGGGCCAGGGGTCCGGCCCCTACAGGATATCCATAGGGGCCGCCGTCCTCGGCGGCCCGCTGGCGCAATTTTGCAGATTGCTATAAATACAAATTGGAGTCTAATGGTATGAAGTCAAGTAGGTGATGCAAGAAAATTTCAAGGGAAA
>CAOKLO010000104.1 GCA_948469375.1 uncultured bacterium
GGGACCACGACCCCGAGGAGCTGAGCCACTACTCCAACGCCACCACCGACTTTGAGTTTGCCTTCCCCTTCACCGACTGGGGTGAGCTGTGGGGCGTGGCCAGCCGGACCGACTTTGACTTGACCGCACACCAAAACACCTCCGGCAAGGATTTGACCTATTACGATCAGGAGAAAAACGAGCACTATATCCCCTACGTTATTGAGCCGTCTCTGGGTGTGGAGCGGATGCTGCTGGCTTTCCTGTGCAATGCCTACGACGAGGAAGTGGTGGACGCCGAGAAGAACGATGTGCGCACCGTCCTGCGCCTCCACCCCGCCCTGGCCCCCTATAAGTGCGCGGTGCTGCCCCTCAGCAAGAAGCTGGGCGGCAAGGCCCGGGAGATTCAGACCGAGCTGTCCAAGTATTTTATGGTGGACTTCGACGACGCCGGGTCCATCGGCAAGCGCTACCGCCGTCAGGACGAGATCGGCACGCCGTTCTGCGTCACCGTGGACTTCGCCACCGTGGGCGACGACAAGACCGAGGCCGACCACGCCGTCACCATCCGGGACCGGGACACCATGGATCAGGTCCGTGTGCCCATCAGCGAACTGAAGAGCTGGCTGGACGAGAAGCTGGCTTATTAAACTTTCCGTAAAAAAACGGCTTGAACTGCGCACAACGGGTCAAGCTGTGGTACAATAACAGCGGCGGGCGCCGGAACAGGCCGTCTGCCGCTGCTATTCTTTCTTGGGAGGCCGCCGATGAAACGAGTATTCTCCTGCTTTTTATTCCAGAAGCGCCCGGCAGAGGGGCTGTCCCCCGCCCGCCGGAGGCTGTTCTGGGCTTGGAACGTGCTGCTGCCGCTGGGAGCGGCCATAGGCCTGGGACTGCTGTCCCTGATCCTGGCCCCCGCCCAGTACGGCTGGACCTTGTTTGCCGACTATTTGGCCCACCCCGGCCTGATCGTGCTGAACCTGCTGCCGCCTGTGGTGCTCATGGCCCTGCTTTACGGGCTCACAGGCCGGGCCTGGCTGGCCTACCTGCTCACTGCCCTGCCGGTGCTGGGGCTGAGTTTGGGCAACTATTACAAGCTGTTTTTCCGGGACGACCCGGTTATTGCCGCCGATTTGCTTTTGCTGGGCGAGGCGGGGAATATGGCGGGGAAGTATCAGCTGTTTCTCTCCGATAAACTGACGGCCGCCCTGGCCTGCGGAGTGCTGGGACTGGTTCTGCTGGCCCTGCTGGCCCGGGGACGGCTCCAAGGACGCCCCCGGATGGCGGTAGCAGGCACGGCTCTGGCCTGTGCGGCCGCGCTGGCTCCGGTGTACGCCAGTGACAGCGTCTATCAGGCCAACGCCAACGAGGAGCATATCAACCAGTGGGCGGTCACCCAGCAGTATTTGTCCCGGGGGCTGCTCTATCCCTTCCTGCACAGCGTAAAGGAAGCCTTCCCCACCCCGCCCGAGGGCTACGACCAAAGGGAGGCCGCCGCCTGGCTGGCGGACTATGAGGACGCGGATATCCCGGAGGACAAAAAGGTTAACATTGTGGGGATTATGCTGGAGGCCTTTGCGGACTTTTCCGGGTTTGAGCAGATTCAGTTCACCCAAGACGTGTATGCGGACATCCACGCCCTGGAGGCGGAGGGCTATTCCGGCAATCTGCTCACCAACATCTTCGCCGGGGGCACCATCAATACCGAGCGGGCTTTTCTCACCGGCGTAGGGATCGGGGACCACGATTACCGAGCCAACACCTCCTCCTATGCCTGGTATCTAAAGAGTCAAGGCTATCAGACCTCCGGGGACCATCCCTCCAGCGCCTGGTTCTACAACCGGGAGAATATCAACGAGTTTTTGGGCTTCGACCAATACCGGTTTACCGAAAACTGCTATGGGGCGGTTACCGGAGAGGAGACCGCCTGGGACTACACCTTTTTCCCCGTGCTCACCGCCTCCATTATGGAGCAGTTGAAGGGAGACGCGCCCTTATTCTCCTTCTCCGTGTCCTATCAGGGCCACGGGCCCTATGGGGATTACGAGTGCTGGTGGGGCGAGGTGGAGGATTATTTCTCCAATACCGATTTGGAACCCGCCTCACGGTATATTCTGTCCAACTATCTGGGCTCGGTGCTGAACACGCAAAAATACCTGATGGAGATGGTGGATACCTTCCGCGCGTCGGACGAGCCCATTGTGCTGGTGGTGTTCGGCGACCACAAGCCCTGGCTTGGCAACGGCAACAGCGTATATGCCGACCTAGGGATCGACCTGAGTCAGGACACGCCGGAGAGTTTTTATCACTACTGGTCCACCCGTTATCTCATCTGGGCCAACAGCGCGGCCAAGGAGGCGTTGGGCACGGAGCTGGTGGGGGAGGGGCCGGATATCTCCCCCTGTTTCCTAATGAACGTGCTGTTTGAGCAGCTGGGCTGGAGCGGAGACGCTTATATGCAGGCGGTAAACCAGTGCCGGGAGGCTCTGCCGGTGATTCACAACTACGGGGCATGCCTCACCGCCGGGGGACAGCTGGTGCGTGAGCTGTCCGACGAGCAGGCGGAGCTGGTCCGGCGGTTTCAGTGTCTGGGGTACTACCGGACCCATCATTTCGCGGGATGACCCTTTGCCCACGGCGCCGGGGGCCGCCTGACGGCGGTCCCCGGATTTTTTCTGATTTTCCGCGAAAAAAAGGTTGACATTTCCGGGGAAATAGGGTACACTATCACTTGCCCCTGATCAGGGCGGCAACATGGCGGCGTAGCTCAGTTGGCTAGAGCACTCGGTTCATACCCGAGTTGTCACCGGTTCGAATCCAGTCGCCGCTACCATTCCCGAAGAAGCGGCGAGGGCCGCTTCTTCGGGACCCGCTCTGACTCGCCCGCCTTGGGCACCCGCGGCCCGGTGGTCAAGCGGCTAAGACACCGCCCTTTCACGGCGGTAACACGGGTTCGATTCCCGTCCGGGTCACCAATATGGAGGCTTAGCTCAGCCGGTAGAGCGCTTGCTTCACACGCAAGAGGTCACAGATTCGAGTTCTGTAGTCTCCACCAAGCCAAACCCCTTGAACCGCAACGGTTTGAGGGGTTTTCGCTTTGCTTTTGAGGGCTGTTTTGAACCGCCTTATTTCCCATAATTTAGGATATTTTCGGGTCATTTGGGGGCATGTTGTTGCAAATCTGTTGCAAATTTTTTTGACCCCTTGTGTCACGCGTTTTCCCGCATAGCTTCTCTCACTTTCTCGGCGGTCTTCCCTTCCCGGGAGCGCCGGTCGTAATGGGTGTATACCCGGAGGGTCATGTCCACGGTGCTGTGGCCCGCCAGGTACTGGATCTCCTTGATGTCCAGCCCCGCCTCAAACAGCCGGGTGACATAAGTGTGGCGGAGGACGTGGGCCGTCACATGGGTCTCGGGCAGCTCCCGCTCCACCAGCTTCCACATACTCTTGTACGCGGACTGGGTAAGCGGCTTGCCGTTCTGCATGGCCAGCACAAACTTGGAGTGGCTGCGCTTTTTGTAATTCGCCAGCCACGCCTCCAGCTCGTCGGTGAGGGGGATATCCCGCCGCCCCGCATCGGTCTTCAGCGTATCGTGGATGGAGGTCTCCCCTTTGCCCAGGATGGCGTTGTGCTTGACGTGGACGACCCGCTGGGCAAAGTCGATGTCCTCCCACATGAGGCCCAAAATTTCACCCCTGCGCATCCCCGTATGGAGCGCGATCAGCAGGAAGGTGTGGGCCCTGGGGTTATTTACCCTTTCCACCAGCAGACGGGTCTCCTGGGGCACGAGAGCCACCTTCTCAGCGGTTTTACGGCCACCGGGCTTCAGCATACTGCTCACAGGGGATTTCGCCACCAATCCGTTTTCCTGCGCGGCCTTGAAGATGCTGCGCAGATGGATCAGCACCTTGGATTGGAGGGAATTACTCTTGTTGGACAGCGAGGCCATGATGGCCTGGATCTGCATGGGGGTAATATCCCGCATACGGTACCCACCGATGTATGGCAGGATATGCTGGTTCAGGACATACTTGATTGCGTTGAGGCTGTTTTCCCGCAGGTGGGGCTTCTTGTAGAGGTCATACCACATCTGAGCGAAGTGTCCGAAGGTCTCTTCGCTGCAAATGTCCACGCCTGAGTTGACCAGGATCTGGGCTTTCAGAACCTTTTCGTCCAGCTCCGCCTGGGTCTTGGCTCGGATGTATTTGCGGGTGCCGTCTGGAAGCTGGATGGCCTTGGTCAAATAGTTGTACTTCTTTTTCGATGCTGCTTTTGCCATTTGGCGTTCTCCTTTCAATAACGCCTTGCGATACAGTACCTTCATTATAAGGGGGATATTTGCAAATCACAAGGGGTTACAAAGGTTTAATTTTATTTCCTCACGCCGAAAAAACGGTTTATTTGATTTTCCACACCTTATCAGGTTTCGCCTGGGCCGTAGGCTGGCAGTTTCCCGAGAGATAGGCCTCCAACGCCTCCACCGTAACAAGGTATTTGCGTCCTACCCGGGCGCACGGCACGGCTCCAGAGGAGATCAGCCTTCGGATGGCGGTTTCAGTCAGGCAGGTTTGTGGGTCTGACTCCCGGAAGTACGCCGCCGCTTCGCGGATCGTTCTTGTCCGCATCACATCAACACCTCCTTTGACGTAAAAGGAAGATGCCCCCTGGACTGCTCCAGGAGGCATCTCCTATTTTTGACAGCTTAATCATACCACAGAGTAAATGGACATTGCAAGTACTATGTGGCGGACAATTCGCGGACAATTTTTTGAAATTTATAGGACAGCTTCAGGACGCGCCCTGTTTGCACCCCCCTGTAAAAGAATACATTTCCACCAATTCTGCAATCGCGTCATCCTTAATTCGCCGCACAGTACGAGTGGCAATTTCCAGCTTTTTTGCGCATTCTTCTTGGGAATAGCCTTCAAAATAGAGCAGCTTCAGCAGTTCCGCATGACGGGGGCCCAAAAGTGACACATAATAGTTCAGCCGCTCCTGTTCCCGCTCCAGTGTCACAAGCTGCCCGACAACTTCTTCCGCAGTATCACTATTCACGTGATTAGCTCGTGCCTGGTAGTTGAGCGCGATGTAAAGGGTTTTGTCGGAGGCATGGCCTCCTGGATGCCCCCCTTCACCATCTCCGTGCGCCAGGGCCAATGCTCCAATGATTTCATTTTCTGAAACGCGGGCCGGATGGGACAATTCATAGTGCAGAAGCTCAATTTGCTTGGATCGCTTTTGGTACGATTCCAACAGGTCAACCACATACATCCTGGTTTCTACGTTCATCTTCTCAGATCCTTTTCAGACAGTTTCCCTATAGGAGCAGTTGCCGTCAGACCAGCACGGATCCCGAGTCGGTCTAAAGCTGACTGTTATTACCGATTTGCGTCTGCCAATGAGCATATTACTTTGGGCGGGCCCCGCAATGTGCGGAAGCAGATATTTATGCTCTGATAAGCGGGCACGATAATCACCTCCTGCGCTGTGCCTTCCTTATCCTGTAACATTCTGTAATTTTATACCGAAAATGAGAACAAACCGTGAAAAAGTTTTCGGATTTTTTTGGAATCGCTCGACAAATATTGACACAAATCGACTTGATAGACGCATATGTACTATTCGCTCGTGGCAAAACGGTAGCCCACACCAAACACGGTCTGAATATAAGCTTGATCCTTTTTGTCCAGCCCCAGCTTCCGGCGAAGCGTAAAGATGTGATCTGATACCTGGGTGCCCATATAGTCTCGATCCGCATTCCATACAGCCTCGTAGATTTCCTCTTTGGTTAAAGCTGTTCCTGCTTTAGATGCTAAAAGAAAGAGAACATCAAATTCTTTGACAGTCAAATGTACTGGCTCATCCCGCATCTCCACCGTTCTGCGCATCGGATCAATGACCAATTCTTTGTGTTTCATGCGTGGCAGCGCCCTGCCCAGCTTCAACCGTGCAATTCTCTGTTCTCTGCGGAGAACGGCGTTGATAACAGCCAGCACCTCCTCGGCAATTAGTGGTGTTTCCACGCAGGCATCAGCACCTCGTTCGAGTACAGCGGCCCGTGCTGCGCCGTCGGGAAAGGCATCTGCGATGATGATATATGGCAATGGCCGCATGGTGCTAATAGATAGTTTTGAGAAAAGGTTTTCATTTCCTTTATTACCAAAATCAAGCAATAAGAAGGCGGGGCTGTGCGATGACAGCTCCGCCTTTAAATCCTCTGCATTTTCTATGATAACCGAGTCAATGTAGTGATCGCGCAAGAAGTCGCATACATGGATAGTGTGTTCGGTTTTGCGGCAAACAAGCACGATATCCTGTTTCATGAAATCTGTTCCTATACGCAACTGCAAGGGGTTAGATTGGCCTACGCGGTTGTTATTCATCTACACGCCGCCCAGCAGCTCCTCGCTCTCCACATAGAGGCGGGCAATGCTCCACCGCTGGGGGATGTTGAAGTCAAACAGTATGGTGAGCTCCGCCGCTGCTGGCTCAGGTGTAGTCGCCGAAGGAAATTGGCTTGAAACTGCTGCCGATGGTGACAGCCTTGATGCTGGCAGATCCAAATTCGATGCCGTGGCATATGTTTTTCATTGCCTCTGTCTCCTTACATCATTTCGGCTGGCAGAGCATAAGGAACCTCCAAATAAATCGACTGCGGCAGCTGGCGAATTTTTTCACCGCAATTTTGTTGGGTTTCCTTGAAGTGAACACAATGATTCCTGGGTTACCCCGTCTCATTGCGGCAAAGACTTTCTTGCCATCCGCTCATGCCGACTTAGAGCCTATCCCAAAATAAAGGGCAACGAGGTACAATAGAGTAGGGGCAACGAAATGAGCGAAAAGAAGAGTTACCAGTCGTGGACAATATCGGAAGAATTTTGGGAAGCAATTAAGGGGGATATTCCGAAAACGGAACGAGACCCGAAAAAGAAATATGTTCATGCACCAGGGCAGGGACGCAAGCCGATGCCAGCGAGGAAAGCACTGGAGGGGATATTCTATGTGCTGCGGACAGGCTGTCAATGGAAAGCCCTGCCCCGGGAATATGGCAGCGGAAGCACCGTACACAGGACGTTTCAAAAATGGCTGGCAGCGGGCTTTTTTGAGAAGATCTGGGCCAAGGGTCTGGAACAATACGATGAACTGGAGGGAATCGGCTGGGAGTGGCAAAGCCTGGACGGTTGTATGATAAAAGCGCCTCTGGCCCTGGAGTCTGTTGGAAAGAATCCAACAGACCGAGGAAAAAATGGGGACAAAACGCAGTGTCCTGACAGATGAGAAGGGTCTTCCGCTGGCGGTAGTTCTTTCCGGTGCCAACACACATGACGTCAAGCTGTTGGAGGAGACTCTGGAGCATATTGTGGTGCTGCACCCAGAACCAGACGAAGAACACCCGCAAAATCTGTGTTTGGATGCTGGCTATACTGGTAGTGGTGAAAAAGTACACAAGCGTGGTTATACGCCCCATATCCGACCCCGTGGCGAGGAAAAGAAGGAACTGGAGCGCAATCCAGAATTTCATGCCCGCCGTTGGGTTGTTGAAGTCACGCACTCTTTTTTCAATCGCTTTCGCAAGCTTTTGGTTCGTTTTGAAAAGAAAGCTGCCAATTATCTGGCCCTCGTTCAATTTGCCTGTGCTGTCATTGTTTGGCGTAAAATCTTACACGTCCATCGTTAATTTCGGGATAGGCTCTTAATCAGACGTCCCTTAAAAAGAATCAGCATACTGACCCTGCTGAAATCGCAGATGTAAATGCCGAAGGCGTCCAGCAGTCTCCCTTCTCATGCAGCAGCCACAGTTCTGGCCTTTCATTGGGCGAAACCTCTCGCCTGTCACCGCTGGATGCGGCCGGAGCCATCGCCGCCGGCCAGCTTCTCCACCTCGGCCACCGTCACCATGTTGTAGTCGCCCTCGATGGAGTGCTTCAGTGCGGAGGCCGCCACGGCAAACTCCACCGCCGCCTGGGTAGACTTGCCGGTGAGCAGGGAGTAGATCAGCCCGCCGCCGAAGCTGTCGCCGCCGCCCACCCGGTCGATGATGTGCAGCTCGTACTTCTTGGAGAAGCAGTACTCGCCGCTCTTGACGTCGTACAGCATGGCGCTCCAGCCGTTGTCAAAGGCGGAGTGGCTCTCCCGCAGGGTGATGGCGACCTTTTCAAACCCGAACTTATCCGCCAGCTGCTTAGCCACGGACTTGTAGCCCTCGTGGTTTAGCGTGCCGCCGTAGATATCGGTGGCCTCGGCCTCGATGCCGAACACGTCCTTGGCGTCCTCCTCGTTGGAGATGCACACGTCCACGTACTGGCACAGGTCGGTCATGGCGGCCCGGGCCTGCTCTCGCGTCCACAGCTTGCCCCGGTAGTTCAGATCGCAGGAGATCTTCACGCCATGGGCCTTGGCGGCCTTGCAGGCCTCCTTGCAGATCTCCACCACGTTGGGGCCCAGAGCCGGGGTGATGCCGGTGAAGTGGAACCAGTCCACGCCCTCGAAGATGGCGTCCCAGTCGAAGTCGGCGGTGGTGGCCTCCTGAATGGCGGAGTGGGCCCGGTCGTAGATGCAGACGCTGCCCCGCTGGGACGCGCCCTTCTCGTTGAAGTAGATGCCCACCCGGTCGCCGCCCCGGACGATCATGGACGTGTCCACCCCGTAGCGGCGCAGGGAGTTCACCGCCGCCTGCCCGATGGCGTGGGCGGGGAGCTTGGTGACGTAGGCCGCGTCCAGGCCGTAGTTGGCCAGCGACACCGCCACGTTGGCCTCGCCGCCGCCGAAGGTGAATTCCAGGTGGTCGGCCTGGACGAACCGCTCATAGTTGTAGGGCTGGAGCCGGATCATCAGCTCGCCAAATGTCACGACTTTAGCCATTGCCGCGGGCCTCCTTTACGATTTCCACAGATTTCTTGCACAGCTCGGTGATCTCGTCCCACCTGTTGTTGTCGATGAGGTCGGCGGTCACCATGTAGGAGCCGCCGCAGGCGCAGATGACGGGAGCCTTGATGTACTCCGCCAGGTTTTTCAGGGAGATGCCGCCGGTGGGCATCACCTTGAACATGGGGAAGGGGGCGGACATGGCCTTGATCTTGGCCAGCCCGCCGGACTGCTCGGCGGGGAAGAACTTGAGCACCTCCAGCCCCAGCTTGTAGGCGGTGTGGTAGTCCGTCGGGGTGGTGCAGCCGGGGAACACCGCCAGGCCCTTGTCCTGGCAGTACTTTACCAGCTCCGGATCCAGGCCGGGGGTGACGATGAACTTCGCCCCCGCCGCCAGGGCCTCGTCCACCTGCTGGGTGGTGAGCACGGTGCCCGCCCCCACCAGCATCTCCGGGCAGGCCTCGGCCATCAGCTTGATGGCGGCGGCGGCCCCGGCGGCCCGGAAGGTGACCTCCGCCACCGGCACGCCGCCGGCGCACAG
>CAOKLO010000105.1 GCA_948469375.1 uncultured bacterium
AGGGCAATCTCACAGCTTCATTGGGCTATATCCCGGTAGAGCAATCCCGCACCTTGGCGAATCTTCTGCTGGCTGCCATCGACTATCCGGAGGATCTGGAACTGCACCTTGGCCGAACCATCATACATACGGACAGCGGCCTCGACCTGCTTCCGGCTAACCGCCGGCTGGCTGACGCCGCCGCACGGCTTCAAGTGATGCAGCTATCTCAATACAATGCCGTGGGCGAGGTAAACCGGGCCTGCGAGAAGGTCATGTCTGTGTTGCTGGAGCAACTGCAAGACCAATATGATTATATCATAATTGACTGCGGATTGAAACACGAACTTTTGACCGTCAACGCCCTGGCGGCCTCGGACTACTGCATTATCCCGGTACAGGCTCACTTTCTGGCCAGCGAGGGAATCCCCGATGTGCTGGAGCTGGTCAAATCGGTGCAGACCAAATTCAATCCCAACCTCAAGATTGCGGGAATCCTGTTGACTATGTACCAATCCCGTCCCCAGCTGTGCCAGAGTGTCAAGGCCAGCGTGGGCGAAGTCTATGGTGAGGCGTTCCACGTGTTCCAGCGGCCCATCGAGTATTCCATCAAAGTGGCGGAGTGCCCAGCGGCGGGGCAGAGCATTTTCGAGTACGCCCCCAAAAACGCCGCCGCCGAATCTTACCGCAGTCTGGCGGAGGAGGTGCTGGCCCTTGGCTAAAAAGGCAATGGACGACCTGCTGAAACGTCGGATGTCCGCCACGCAGCAGGCATCCGAGCTTCAGGCCTCGGACGAAGCCTACGCAAAGTTGTTCCAGGAGGCGCCGCCTGCGGTGAACGCCCAAATTTGTAATTTACCGCTGGACAAGCTCACACCATTCTTCACCGCAGACATTGGCTTTCGTCCCTATACCCCGTCGCAGCTCCAAGCCCTTGCGGGGCAGCTTGCCGAGGATGGGCTGATGGTTCGCATTATCGTGCGGCCCATCCCTGGGGAAGATCGCTATGAGATTTTGGCGGGGCATAACCGTACCACCGCTGCCCGGCTGGCCGGATGGTCAGAGATCCCCGCCGAGGTTGTGGAGGCGGACGATGCCCGGGCAGTCGTCATCGCCACATCTACTAATCTGATCCACCGTCAGGATCTGTCTATCATTGTACGGGGTAAGGCATATAAAGCATTGTTAGATGCCAAGAACAGGAATGGTCAGAGAAACGCCGCTGGAGAGACCTTTGGCGATTCTCGCCAAAGGTACAATGCCCGCGCACTGGTGGCAGAGTTCTTCGGTGTCACCGAGTACGAAATTCGTAAGGCGGTCAAACTTACCTATCTCATCCCGGAGCTGGCCAGCATCCTGGAGACAGCCCCGAAGCAGCTGAACCTGGCCTGCGCCGATATGATGGCGGACTATGACCCGGAATCCCAGCAGGCGTTCATTGAGATGTGCCGCAATGAGAGTTATCCGCTCAACAAGGCCACCATGAAGTATATCGCTTCCAAGTGCCCGCCCCCTTCCGCCAAGTGTCAGGATATGTACGAGGCATGGCGGGAGGCCCGAAACCGGGCTGAAAAGCATCGTGCATCCCTGCCCAAGAAAATAACCTTTGACCGCAAGCAGTTTGCCCCCTATCTGGACGGGCGCAGCGACAAGGAGATCGAGGCCCTATTTCTGGAGTTCTTACGGGAACGGGTCAGCTAAATGGAATAAATTTAAAGAAAAGCTTGGCGCTGCAAAGCGTCAGGCTTTTCTTACGCCCAAAAGGAGGAAACACACAATATGAGAAACAATCGACCCACCCGCAGCCCCTTTGATAGCTCGGCGCTGGATCGCCTGCGGCGGATGGGGCTGGCCACGGCGGACGGCTCGGTGGAGCGGGACGCCATGGCGGTGTTCTGCTGCATCTTCGCCGGACAGTTCTATGACGACCTGTGCGACTACCACCAGGACGATGCCCAGGCGGTCAAGGCCGCTATCACACCCCTGGTGGATGGCGCGGACACCGGCGATCCCCATGGGAAGTTTCTGATGATCTGTCTGCAATACGACAGCATCTACCGCACCCTGCCCGACCCGGTTTGGTGGCTCAGCGGCAGTCCGGCCTTTGCCGAGGCGTTCGCGGACGGCTTTCTGGCCCACTTGAAACGCCTGAATGAGATAGGAGGTTGAACCCGATGGCACAGGACAACACGATTTATATTGTCCCGGCCTCGCTGCAAGAGGCCAACGACTATTTGGCGGGGCGCATCCGTCAGTACCGGCCCATGCGGGGCTGCAAATTCTCCGTGGGATGTGCCCTGGATGGGGAACTGGTGGGCGCGGCCATCGTGGGGCGCTGCCGGGACGACAGCCAAACCCTGCAAATTGACCGCATTTACACCACCGGGGGCCGAACCGCCTATGGGATGCTCTACGGCGCGGCGGCCCGGGCGGCCCAGGCCCTGGGCTACTGGCGGATCATCGCCTTCCTACCGGCGGACAGGCCGGATTCCGCCCTGCGTGCGGCGGGATGGGCCCGTGCCGACCCTGTGGATACCGGTAGGAAGCGGGCATCGAAAACCCTGCGCTATGAGCGGCTGCTGATGACGCGCCGCCGGTGGAGGAGGTGAGATCATGAAGGGTATCAAAGTCTACACACCCCCGGAGCGGGCCGCGCCCGTGGCCCAGTTCATCGACGGCCTGGAGCCCCGGCTGCGGGACAAGCTGATCCGTCAGCTCATCGTCCTGCCCACCACACCGCGGGCCAACCTCCGGGAGCCCCACTACAAGCACTTCACCTTGGAGCGGTACCGGGAGCTCTACGAGCTGCGCGAGCGGGGCCGCGTGCTGGTGCGGGTCATCTTTACCATCCGGCCCAATGGGGAGGTCATCCTGCTCCATGGCTTTATCAAGCGGCAGAGCCGGGACACCATGCAGGCCCTGGAACAGTCCCTCAACATCCTGGCCCGGTTGCGGGAGCAGCCGGAGCTGGCAATGGAGTACATCGTGAAGGAGGAAAAGCCGTGAACCGACATACGCCCATTCGCGGCCCCCCCGTGGGGTGTGCCCGGATATCCCAGCGCCCAATTTGATGAAAGGAGCATTTGAACCCAATGAAAAAGATTTGCCTTTGCCTGTTGCTGACGGCGGCGCTGACCATGAGTGCCAACGCCCTGGAGGTGCCCACCAGCACAGTGGTGCAGAACCTCAACGGTAGCCAGCAGGTGGTTAAGACCTATACCGTTTCCCCCGAGGTGGACGCCCAGACGCTGATCGAGGAGCCCTTCCAGCTGGAGGGCTTTCTCTATACCTATGCGGACATCGTGAAGCAGGAAAATCAGGTGGCCGAGCGGCAGTTCCACACCGAGACGGTGACGGTGGAGACAGCCAAGAAAAACTTGGATGTGATCCTGGAGCAGCTGGCCCCCACCATGGAGTATGACGACGGCACCTGGGCGGGCACCCTGGCCCTGGATCACACCAGCATCAACACCCAGGCGGCGGGTTATACCACCGGCAGCAGTACGGTGACCGCCACCAAGACCATCGGCCCGCTGGACCGCAACGATATGTCCTACGTGCCGGCCACCACGACAAAGAACGGGGTGACGCTGAACCTGTCCAACGTGGAGTGGCAGGTCATCGGCGCCGATGTGGTGGGGGATGTGATGGCCCCCTGCTCCTACCAGGCGGTGGCCACCTACAGCGGCAAGAGCTACTACAAAGCCGCCACCGGGTATGTCACCACCGCCAACTATGTGGGTGAGGTCACCCACGAGGGGGTGGAGAGCGTTACCTACCAGGTGACCTACCTGGGCAAGGAGTACGAGCCGGAACCCAGCCCCGATCCCGGGTCGGAACAGCCTAACCTGCTCCAGCGGGTGGTGTTCTCCCCCAATTTCCTGCGCAATGTGCTGGGCGGAGCGGGCGTCATCACGGCGGTGGTGCTGACGGTGCTGCTGATCCTGTCCCGCCGGGAGGTCAAGTCGCTGCGCTCCGAGGACGGGGAAACTGACGACGAACAGGAGGAGAACGGAACATGAAAAAGATGAGAAACCTGCTGGGGCTGGCCCTGGCGGTAGGTGCGGCGCTGTCCCTGACGGCACCGGCCTTTGCTTCGGACTACAGCTTTGCCACCACCGCACCCCAGGACTACTACGGCAGCACCAGCTATGAGGACGTGTACGGCTCCCAGTACAACTACGGCGGCAGGAATGCCGTGGACTACGAGGTGCCCGAGCTGGAGTACGGCCGGTTCAGCACCACTCAGACGGGTATTATGGAACGTACCATCCTGCCCGGGCTCCAGGGGGCTGTGGTGGGCGACTCCGGCAGCTACGGGATCGGCGGCGGGGGCGGCGGCCCCCTTACCGAGCTGGTCATCGACGGCTCCGACGGCTCCGGGCCGGTCACCACCACGCCTCCCATTCAGCAGCCCGGTTACACCAGCGTGTCCGGTATGGCCTACAAAGACGGCAGCATCGGCACGGTGAAGATCCCCAAGCTGGGTATCAGCGTGAAGGTATGGGAGGGCGAGACTACTGACAGCATGGCCAAGGGCCTGGGCCACTATAGTTCCACCTCCGGCTGGCTGGGGAACGTCGGGGTGTGCGGCCACAACCGGGGGGCCCGGTATAACATCGGCGCCATCAAGGATCTCAAGCCTGGCGATATCATTACCTACACCACCATCTACGGCACCCGCACCTATCAAGTGACTATGGTGAAGACCATCGCCAACAACGACTGGAGTTATCTCCAGGGGACGGTGGACAACCGCATCACCCTTACCACCTGTCTGGCCAACCAGCCCGCAAAAAGAATTTGCGTGCAAGCCGTGGAGAAAAGTGCCTGAAAAACTCTGAATCTGCAAAAATGGAGAAGGTGAGAACGCCAAATCAATTTATCGGCGCAGGGAAATAAAATAATCCTTTGACAATTTCACCGCGTGGGATTATGCTCGAATCAGAAAAGAAATGGCAAAGGAGCGTGAGACCATGAGGAAAAGGATGATAAGCGTGCTGCTGTGCGCTGTGGCGGCTGTGTCTTTAGCCATTCCGGCATTTGCGGCCTACCGGGATGTGCCTGCCGGCTACTGGGCGGCAGACGATATCCAGTATGTCACTGAGCGGGGGCTGTTCAATGGCACCGGCAGCGACACCTTTGGGCCATCTACCGAGATGAGCCGGGCCATGCTGGCCACGGTGCTGTACCGCTATGCGGGAAGCCCGCCCGTGGCGGGAGCCGCCCCCTATGCCGATGCTGTCGCCGGGAGCTGGTACGAACCCGGCGTGGTCTGGGCCTATCAGAACAAGATTTTCCCCAGCGTCAACCTGGAGCGGGGGCTGCTGTACCCCAACGAAAATGTCCGGCGGGCGGAGTTCTGCGTCATGCTGTACCGCTTTGCCCAATCGCTGGGCAAGGCTACTGCTGACCCTGCCGCCGTGGAACGATCCCCCTTCACCGATATGGACTGGGGCCGCTACTCCACGGCAGGCTTCGGCCCCATCTACCATGAGGCCGAGGAGGCCATGCTGGGCTGGGCCTGGCCCATGGGGATCATGGAGGGCACGTCGGCAACCACGATCAATCCGCTGGGCACCATCACCCGGGCGGAGGTGGCGGCCATGCTGGCCCGCTTTGACCGCAACGTGCTGGACGGGACGGAACCCACGGTGCAGCCCACGCCCTCCCCGACGCCCGATCCGAGCCCTTATCCCACTGACAACGGCTATACTACCGCCGATGGGAAGCCGCTGACGGAGGAAAATGTGCGGGCTGCTATTGTGGCATTAAAGGAGACTTATCCCACTAATACGCCATACCCGGCACCTTTCATATCCAATAGTGGTGGGCCATATGGTGTTAGTAGCACTTATTGCGCTGGGTGGGCAACACTCTGTTCTGACACGATTTTTGGCAACCTGCCTTGGAAGCATATTGTCAAACCTGATTGGACTCAAATTCGAGTTGGTGATTTAATTCGGTATGACAACGATAGCGGTGGTCATGTAGTAGTCGTGATAGATAAGACTGATGACTCTATCAAAGTCACAGAGAGTGGTAGCCACAATAAGGCTATTTGGGGAGGGCAATACTTTCGCTGGTGGCTGGAAGTACAACCTGGCTACGCCCTACGAACGCGTTATCCCGAATAAACAATATAACCGACACAAAAAAGGCCGGGCTGCGAAAGCAGCCTGGCCTTCGTCATATGAGGAGGAAATGCATTGAAAAACACGATTATCAAACGCACAATGTCCATGCTGCTGGCGCTGGTATGTATCCTGGGCATCCTACCCCTGTCTGCCTTTGCGGCCACAGGGTTGTCCAGTGCCCCGGACAGCATCACTCAGAAGTCCTCAGACTATATGTACATCGGTGGACGCCCTGTGCGCTATCGGGCCGCCAGCGAAACCATCAACAGCAAGGGCCTACCTTATGTCTTTGATGAGCAGGTGACTGTCCCCGGTCTGGACGCCCCCACCCGTGCCCTGTGTGCCTACCACAAAGGAACCTTGGGTAACGGGGCGAATGGCCAGAAGTGGAACTTCAAAACCGAGGTGACAGATTCCTCGCTGAAGACCCTGCTCACTTATGTGTACGCCCACACCTACGGCAACTTTACGGATGCCGGCAATGCCCGCGGGTTGGAGACATGGGGCAGTTACTGGTCCGACATCTGGTTCATGGTGGCCCAAGCTATGTCCTGGTACTATGAGTACGGCATCATCATCGACGTAACCTCCAACCGGGAGGGCTTTATTGAGCAGGCCGCCGAGGAGTTTGTCGCGGCCATGAAGCTGTACCACCGCACCTACGGTCAGTCCTCTTGGATCAAAGACTGGGACGCCATCGACACCCACAGTATTATCGACAGTTCCGATGGCGGTAAGACTGGCAACTCTGCCTATGACTACATCAAAACCGGCGTTGACCTGGTGCTGGATCATCCTGAGTATTACCACAAGTATCATCTATGGATCTACGAGTGGGATAGTTCCCAACCGTGGAAGCTGCCCGGTCAGTCCGGGGTGCCCATGCAACGGCTTTTGATCGCTGTGCCGACTCCCAATGATGTGTCTGAGCCCGTCAGCCTTACGGTTAAAAAATTGGAGGCGGGCACAAATAAGCCGTTATCTGGAGTGACTTTCAAAGTTGAGAGTGCAGATGGGTCGGGCGATTTTTCCGTAACCCGGGATACTGGCCCGGATGGCACTATCACGTTAACGCAGACAGCAGATGGCCTTGCCCCAGGCCAGTACACCATCACGGAGGAGGCCGTGCCGGAGGGCTACGTGGCCCAGACCGCATCCCAAACCGTGACGGTCATGCCCAATGACTCCATCTCCAACACGTTCGTGTTCTACAACCAGCCCAACAAAAAGGAGGGCGACGGCTCCATCCGCAAAATAGATGCAGATAACCCCACGGTGGGTATTCCCGGTGCGGTCATCCGCATTACCTCGGTCAAGCTGGATGACGGCGGCAGCTACTTTGGCGAATTCGTCACCAAGGACGGCGGTTATATTCTCAAAGAGGATCTGGACTTCTCCAAGCTGCCCACCGGGTCGTATATCGCGGAGGAGATCACCCCGCCGGAGGGCTATATTCTCAGCTCCGATGTGAGCAAGGTGAAGCAGCCCTTTGTCTGGGACGGCGAGCATGACATCAGCCTCATTTTTGAAAACAGTTCCAAGGTAAAAATCCAGCTCAAGAAGGTGGATGAGAGCAGCAGCCCCCTCCCGGGAGCTGTTTTTTTGATCCTCCGGGACGGGCAGATCATCGGCACCGAGGAGACTACGGCGGACGGCACCATCACGGTGTCCAACGTCACCGAGGGCCACTATGAATTTGTTGAGGTGGCCGCCCCGGAGGGCATGGACTGCGACAAAACGCCGGTGGGTGTCCATGTGAACGCCGAGGATTTGCAGGGCGAGCAGACCATTGTGGTGACTAAAATGAATCATCACAAGCGATCCCTCACCATCACGAAGCGGGATGCAGAGAGCGGCGATCCCATCCCCAACACCTCCTTCCACATCCGGGGCGTGAATCTGGGCTATGAAAACGATGTGGTCACCGGGGCCGACGGCAAGGCCGTGCTGGAGGCCCTGCCCAGCGGGTGCTATGAGATCGAGGAACTGGACGTTCCGAAGCCCTACCTGCTGGACACCAACAACCGCAAAACGGTGTGGATCGACAGCGAGAAGGACAAGGACATCGTGGTGGACTTCGTCAACTCCACCCTGCCGGGAATGCGCCTGGTGAAACGGGATGCCCAGACGGGCGAGTTCGTCAAGGGCGCCACCTTTAAAATTGAGGAAGTGGACGGCGGTTTCACCGACCAGCGCCAGACCGGCCCGGATGGGGTCATCTTCTGGGAGAACCTCCGGCCCGGGGCCTACAAGGTTTTCGAGGTGGAACCGGCCCCCAACTATGTCCATGATGACACGGTTCACATCGTCCAGCTGGAGCCTGACCGCACCACTACCCTGGAGGTCACCAACATCATCAAGCCCACCCTCAAGGTGCTGAAGGTGGACAGCATCACCAAGAGCCCCATCGCCAACGTCAAATTCCAGATCTGGCGCGGGTCTGACGACACCATCACCGGCGAGCTCAACGACCTGGGTGTGTTCTACACCAACGAGGCCGGTGAGATCGTCCTGGAGCACATCGACACCGGCTGGTACCGCATCAAAGAGCTGGAGAGCGCCCCCGGCTTCACCATCAAAGCGCCCGACACCCAGGATATTTATCTGAAGGCGGGCGAAACCCATGAGGTTCAGTTTGAAAATGTGCCTAAAAACGCCATCGTGGTCGAGAAGTACGATTCTGTCAGCCACGAGGCGCTGAGCGGGGTCACCTTCCAGCTGCGGTGGCTGGGCGGCGCGTCGGGCACCGGCGGCACCGTCATCGGGCAGAAGAAAACCGGCCCCAACGGGATGTGTATGTGGACGGGGCTCAACCCGGGCTCCTACATCGTGGAGGAGGTAGACCCGGGGGACGGCTATACCATCCTCCAGTCCTCTGAAACGGTGTTCCTGGCGGACAGCGGCGAACAGTCCGTGGTCACGGTGCGCTTTGAAAACGCGCCGGACGGTTCCCTCCTGATCCGCAAGGTATGCGCCACCAACCCCAGCATCACCCTGCAAAACGCCGAGTTCAAGGTGACCTACTCCGACGGGACGGCATTCTCTTTAGGTAGAGAATTTTCAGCACAAGAAAAATCGCCG
>CAOKLO010000106.1 GCA_948469375.1 uncultured bacterium
ACTTGAAGATGCGGATCTTCTTGCCCTTGCCGTTCTTGACCACGGTGGCGGCCACGGAAGCGCCCTCCACGGTGGGAGCGCCGAAGGTGGCCTTGTCACCGTCCAGAATGGCCAGCACCTGGTCGAAGGTGATGGACTGGCCGGCCTCGGCCTCCAGCTTTTCGATGAACAGCGTGTCGCCCTGCGCCACCTTGTACTGCTTGCCGCCGGTTACGATGATTGCCTGCATAGTATTTCAACTCCTTTATTACGGGCTCGCTTTCCCAGGCGGGGTCGCCCCACTTGGTGTGCCTGTTCAACGCGGCTTTCCTAGTTTACCAACGGTTTTCTTCTTTGTCAAGTGCTTATTCCGGATTTTTTGACATTTTCCCGATGGCAGGGCCGGAGTCAGTAGCGCCGCACCACGGCGACTACCCGGCCGATAATCTCGGCGCAAGTGCCGTCGATGGGCTGGTAGTCCGGGTTTTCTGGCAACAGCCAGACGCGGTCGTCTTTACGGCGGTAGGTTTTGACGGTGGCTTCGTCCTCGAAGAGGGCCACTACAATTTCGCCGTTGCGCGCCTTCTGCTGCCGGTGGACCACCACCAGGTCGCCGGGGAGGATGCCGGCGTTGAGCATGGACTCCCCCCGAACCCGCAGAGCGAAGTGCTCGCCGGTCATTCCCTGGGTATCAAAGGTGAGGTAGTCCTCGATGCACTCCTGAGCCAGAATGGGGGAGCCCGCGGCTACGTTGCCCAAAATGGGCACCTGGTTGGCATGGGGCTGCTCCTCCTCGATCACCGGACCGAGGGAGACGCCAGGCAGGGTGATGGCACGGGTCTTGCCCTCCGCCTTGACGATGACGCCGGCGTCCTCCAGGCTTTTCATGTGAAAGTGGACGGTGGAGGGGGATTTCAGCCCAACCGCCGTGCCGATTTCTCGGACGGAGGGAGGATAGCCGTGTTCATGGGTGAAGTGCAGGATATAATCATATATTTGCTGTTGCTTCTTTGTCAGATTAGCCATGAGGACGGCTCCTTTCAGCAGGCGCGGGGCCCAGATAAGCAGTTTTCGGTTTGGTTTTCTTAGTCATTATACCACAAAAATTTCTGAATGTCAAACTAATGTTCTAAGAAATTTTGAAAATTTTTATCCTTCAAAGATTTGCTGATTGCGCTTGATTTTCGAATGACCTTCCTTTAGAATAAGGCATATGAGTCGCAGAGGACTTGCAGATCAAAATGGGAGGCAGATTCAAATGCAGAAACGCGTTTTAGTAGTGGACGACGACGACATGAATTTGGCACGGACAAAGATTATCCTGGGGAAGGAATATGATGTGCTGCTGGCGAATTCAGGGGTGCGGGCGCTGCATATATTGAAAAATCAGAAGGTGGACCTGGTGCTTTTGGATATTGATATGCCCTTGATGAACGGAATTGAGACCTTTGAGCACATGAAGGAGTTTGCCGCAGACATCCCCGTTATTTTTTTGACAGCCTCGGGAGAGGTGGAGGATGTGGTGGGCGCGCTCTTGCTGGGCGCGGTGAACTATCTGAGAAAGCCCTGCCCGCCCCAGGAGCTGATGAAGCGGGTAGCACAGGAGCTTGAGCGGTAATGATGGCGAGGGAGCAGACAAGCAGATATCTGCTGCTGGCGGTTATTATCACGGTATTCAGCGGAATGTTGGGCCTGATTACACTGGTTATGGCCTGGGAATTCTGGATGATTCCGCTGATGGCGGCGGGCTGCTTCAGCGTATGGCTTTTGCATATCGCAAAAATGGGCTCGGGCATTTTTTATGAAAATCTTTGCGCCGGATTGATGTTGCTGGAATTCTTTTTTTTCGGCGTACATGAATCCAGCCTGTTCGACATTCCCGCCGTGGCCTGTATCATCGTTCTCGCGCTGTTTATGCTGAACAAAAAATGGGTGCTGCACGTGCTGAAAGCGCTCTATGTGCTGGCGCTGCTGTACCACGTTCTGGTTCTCCGCACCATTACCTGTGATATTGGGTTTCAGGACGCCTTCCGCCTGGTGCTGGGGGCTATTGTGACCTTTGGAGGAGCCGCGCTGGCGGGTTATTGGATCAAACAGCGCGCCGTGCAGCGGAAATGGTACGACCATGTGTTTGCCGAGCTGGAAACGGCGGGCAAGCAAAACGCCGTTTTTTTGTCCAATGTGTCCCATGAGCTCCGCACCCCGATCAATATGGTGATTGGGATTAGCGAGGTGGCGCTGGGAAAGGAGCTTTCCCCGGATATTCGGGCGGATATGACGTCGATTAAGCTGGCCGGAAAGCGCCTGACCAACCAAATCAACAATATGATGGACTATACGGAGATTATGGAGGGGACGCTGACGCCGGCAAAGGAAGAGTATATGATTACCTCAGTACTTAACGACGTGATTACTATGACAGCGCTGCAGAGCAACCGGCAGAATCTGGAGATTGTTTTCGATATTGATCCAAAGGTGCCGGCGGTTCTGGTGGGAGACGCGGAGAAAATTTCCCACGTGCTCAAAATTTTGGTGGAAAACTCCATTAAGTTTACTGAGGAGGGCGGCATTAACGTCCGCATTGGATACCGGCTGGAGAGCTACGGCGTGAATTTGGTGATAGACGTGCGGGATACGGGTATTGGCATGACGGATTCCCAGATGCTCCAGATGTACGACGACTTTTATCAGGCGGATTCCGGAAGCAGCCGCTTTGTGGGAGGGCTTGGCCTTGGGCTGCCCATCGCCCTGGGGCTTCTGAACGCTATGGGCGGTTTTATTCACTTTGAGAGCAAGAAGCAGCAGGGCCTGCACGCCCACATCGTAATCCCCCAGGGTGTGACCGACAATCAGCCGTGCATTGTCCTCAACCACGCGGACCAGGTGTGCGTTGCCTGCTACTTCCGGCCGGAGCGGTACAGCTGCGACGAGGTCCGGGGGTATTATGACAGCTTAATCCTCAATCTGGTGGAGGGGCTCGGCATCAACGGGTATCAGACCCACAATTTTGAGGGGCTGCTCAAATTGCAGCGCAGCCACCAGCTGACTCACGTGTTCATCGCCCGGTCGGAGTATGAGGAGAACCGGGCGTATTATGAGGACCTGGCTGGTACGCTCCGGGTTGTCGTAATCGCGGAGAGGGAATTTGCGCTGGACAGCGGAAGCCGGCTGCTTATCATACATAAACCCTTTTCCGCGCTCTCCGTGGCAAACCTGATCAATGGAGAGCTGGGGGCGCGGGGGTTCGCGGAGGCCCAGGCCGCCGGAAGGAAGCCGTTTACCTGCCCGGGCGTGCGGGCGCTGGCGGTGGACGACGAGGAGATGAATCTGGTGGTGGCCAAGGGCGTGCTGGGAAGCTACGGGCTCGAGGTGGACACCTGCTTGAGCGGGAGGGAGGCTGTGGCGCGGTGCGGCAGCGTCTCCTATGACATCATCTTTCTGGACCATATGATGCCGGGATTTGACGGGGTGCAGACCCTGAAAAAGATTCGTGAGATTCAAAACGGCGCCTATCAAGATCTGCCGGTGATCGCGTTGACCGCAAATACCGTCAGCGGAGCCAGGGAGATGTTCCGCAGTGAAGGCTTTACCGAGTTTGTCCCTAAGCCCATCGAGCGAACCGTGTTGGAGCGGGTGCTGCGAAGGGTGCTGCCAAATCGCTTTATCCAGTATGCCGAAGGACCCGGGGAGGAGGAGACGCCCGAAGAAAGGGCGCAGGCCGTTCCGGCGGAGGAGACAGCCGAGGCGTCCGGCCTGAGAGCAGAGCCAGCGGAAAACGGGGCGGCTGTGGAGGCGGAAGGCTTTGGGGAAGCGCCTGCGGGCGAATCCGCAATTCCCTATGCTCGGCTGGCCCAGGCTGGCATCAATGTGGAGCTGGGGTTGAATTACTGCGGCGGAGACGAGGACTTCTTTCGCGAGATGCTGCGGATGTTCCACGCCCAAAGCGGCGAGAAAAAGGCGGAGATCCTTGCCCTCTACGAGCAGGCCAACTGGACGGACTACGCAATCAAGGTCCACGCCCTCAAGAGCACGTCGCTTACCATCGGCGCGGAAACCCTTTCCGCACAGGCCAAGGAGCTGGAGCTGGCGGGGAAACGGGGGGATGCGGAGTTTATTGTGGCGCATCACGCCGCGTTGCTGTGCGCCTATGACGAGATATGCGCACAGATTGCCGGAATATAGCCGGAACGGGTGGTTTTCCGGGACCCATGTTGGAAGGAGTGGGAATTTGCGTGATTAAAAAATGGTTTGATATCATCTCTGACCACACAATCAGTCTGCGTGAGCGTATGTTCCGTATTACGACGGCAATCTGCATGGTCGCATTGATATTTACCCTGCCTATGGGCAGACGAATCTTGAATTATGTGATTCTGGCGGTGAGCCTGGCGGTTATCGCGCTGATTGTACGGCTCAGCATTCGCCTGGGACGTGTTCAGGAGGGGGCCACGGCCATTGTGGTCTTGCTGCTGGTGCTTTTTCCCTTTACATTTTTTACGGCGGGCGGATTTTATAGCGGAGTGCCGGAGTGGTTTGTGCTCTGCTTTATTTATGTCTGCATTACCCTGCATGGCAGGCGCATGGCCATATTTTTCGTGCTGTGCGCGGCGGAGACACTGCTCTGCTATGGCATCGCGTTCTATTTCCCCGATCTGGCCGCCATAAATACCCAGCAGCGTTCCTTTTTTGATTCCGCGTTCTCTATGGTCATGGTGGGAATGCTCACCAGCGTGCTGCTCATGTTTCTGAACCGGATGTATGAGGAGGAAAACGCCCTCACCCAACAGCAGAAAAAGGAGATCGAGGAGCTGAATCAGGCGGAGAATCATTTCTTTTCCAGCATGAGCCACGAGATCCGCACCCCCATCAACACCATTATCGGGTTGAATGAGATTACGCTCCGGGGCGATATCCCCCCGGAGGTGGCGGAGAACGCCAGAAATATTCAGGGGGCCAGCAAGCTGCTGCTTACACTGATTAACGATATTTTGGATATATCCAAGATAAAATCCGGAAAGATGGAGATTATCAACGCTTCCTATGAGACGGGGACCCTCTTTTCTGAAATCGTCAATATGATCTGGATTAAGGCGAAGGAGAAAGGGCTGGAGTTTAAGCTCCACGTGGATCCCTCCATCCCCAGCATGCTCTGCGGGGACGAGGTGCGCATCAAGCAGATTTTAATCAATCTGCTGAACAACGCGGTGAAATACACCAGCGAGGGTTCCGTTACCCTCTCCGTCCGCTGCGAGCGCCAGGGAGTGAACCGGGTGCAGGTCTGGTATTCGGTGGAGGATACCGGGCAGGGGGTGAAAAAGGAAAACATTCCCTATCTGTTCAACGCGTTTCGCCGGGTGGATGAGGAAAAGAACCGCCATATTGAGGGAACCGGCCTGGGACTGAGCATCGTGCAGCAGCTGGTGGAATTGATGGGCGGCGAGATCAGCGTGAACAGCGTTTATACCAAGGGCTCGAAGTTTATCGTCACCCTGGAACAGGATATTGTGGACGAGAAAGAGCTGGGGACGTTTACACTGTCTTCCCGGGCAAAGCTCCATGACGAGGGGACGTATCAGCAGAGCTTTGAGGCCCCGGATGCCCACATCCTGGTGGTGGACGACAACGACATGAACCTGATGGTAGTTACCAAGCTGCTTTCCGCCACACGGATACAAATTGACACTGCGGCCAGCGGCGCGGAATGCCTGAAGCTGACCCAGAATCACCACTATGATTGTATTCTGATGGACCACTTGATGCCGGAGATGGACGGGATTGAATGCCTCCATGCGCTGCGTGCCCAGCCCGGGGGGCTGTGTCAGGATGTGCCCGTGGTGGCCCTGACCGCCAACGCAGGCAGCGACAATCAGATGCTCTACCGAAAAGAGGGGTTCAGCGGCTATCTGGCCAAGCCGGTCAGCGGCGCGCTGCTGGAGGCCGCTGTGCTGAGCATCCTGCCCAAGGAGCTGGTGCGGCAGTGCGAGGAGTTTGAGCAGTCGGAGCTGGATAAGGATATTTTGATTTTCGAGCAGGCCAAAAGGCGCTCGGTCCTGGTTACGACGGACAGCGTGTGCGACCTTCCG
The DNA here is from genome assembly GCA_948469375.1 of uncultured bacterium. Lineage (GTDB taxonomy): Bacteria > Bacillota > Clostridia > Oscillospirales > Oscillospiraceae > Enterenecus. The sequence goes on from CAOKLO010000106.1 coordinate 6,063, forward strand.
GAATCCTTCCTCAGGGAATTCGGTATTTCGGTCTGCCCCTACTACGTCTGCACGGACGAGGGCCGATTCTTGGACAATCTGGAGCTGAAGCCGGATGAGCTGCTGGCGCATATAGCCCAGGGACGGAAAGGGTACTCCCAGCCGCCCGAGGTGGAGGACTATGAGCGGTTTTTTGCGAAGAAATTGACAGAGGCCCAAAATATCATCCACATCACCATGGCAAAGCACATCAGTACAGCCTATCAAAACGCCGTTGAGGCGGCGAAGTCCTTTGAAAATGTCACAGTGGTTGATTCCGGGCATCTGTCCAGCGGTATGGGGCTAGCGGTTCTGTATGCGGCCCATCTGGCGGAGCAGCACACAGCAAGGGTGGAGATAGCTGCCTGCGTGAAACGAATGGAGCGGTTTATCTCCTCCTCGTTTTTGCTGAACAGCACCCATATGATGTGCCAGTCCGGGCGAATCTCGAAGCGCGTACAGGTCCTGTGCGACGCGTTGCTGCTGCACCCGATTCTTGTGCTGAAAAAGGGAAGGATGGCAGTGGGCGGTATGGCAGTGGGCGGTTTTTCCCACACCGCGAAGAAGTACGTCAGAAAGGTGCTTCAGGAGACCAGAACCATCGACCGGCGCATCCTGATGATCACTTATTCCGGCCTGGATGAGAAAAAACTCCAGTATGTTCAAACTCTGGTACGGCAGTGCTGCCCATTTGAGCGAGTTTATCTGCAAAAGGCCTCCGCCGCCGTGGCGAGCAACTGCGGTCCGGAATGTTTTGGCCTGCTGTTTATGAGAAAGGACGATACGGCGGCATCTGCAGCCCAAACGGCAGAGCAGAATGGAGCGGCGTGAGCGGGCGGCATTTGGCTACGCCGTCCAACGCTGTGTCAAGCGCCGATTCCCTGTGGCGCACATGAGCGGTGTGCGCCACAGGAAATGGGGGCGCGTCCGACCGATGGGGAAATGTGCGCAAAGAGAGAAATCCGTTTCTCCAGTGGATTCCCAGGCCCGCGCATGGAGAAGGGATATGCTGGGCTTTTGTCAAAAACACCCGCAGAGTTTCACTCTGCGGGTGTTTTTCTGCGTTGTTACCGGTCACTGATGAGCCACCCCTCTCCCTGAAAAATCAGGTCGTCCAGGTCAGAACCGCTGGAGGCAGGGGGATTGTTGGGGTGGGGCGGCAGGGTGTTTATATCGTTCATGGTGCTCCTCCAACACGCAAATTGTGATATACATATCAGTATATGCAGGAAGCCGGCTGATATGTGTGTTTTTTGGGAGGAGTGAAATGGTATGAACGCCGCGGCCGGGCGTTCCATAAGCGCCCGAAGGCGGGCTCATTTGACCCGCAGCCGTTTGGCAAGTTCTCCGTCCGGGGTCACCTGGGCTGTCTCATAGGTGGTATAAATGACCATGCCCGGCCGGGCGCCTCCAGGTTTCTTTACATAGCGCACAGGGGTATAGTCAACCGGGACCTTGCTGCTGTCCCGGGCCTGAGAGAACCAGGCGGCCAGAACGGCGGCTTCGTTCAGGCTTTGGAGGTCGGGCTGGTCGCCCTCCGTCCACAGGATGACGTGGGAGCCGTGAATCTTCTGAGTGTGAAACCAGATATCCCCCTTGCCCGCCAGCTTGCAGGTGAGTAGGTCGTTCTGGCTGTTGTTTTTGCCCACCGAAATGCGAAGGCCGGAGGTTGACCGGAACTCCATGGGCTTGGAGACCGTCCGTTTTCCCCGGTCCCGGGCCTTGGCGGGACGGCGGAGGTAGCCGGTATCCGTCAGTTCCTGGCGAATTTCAGCCAGGTCCCGCTCCCCCTCGGCCAGGGAGATGGTCTCCAGCACGCTGTTGAGGTAGTCCAGCTCCCGCCGACCCTTCTCCAACTGGATGGTGAGCATCTCCTCCGCCTTTTTGGCTCGGTTGTAGTCCTTATAATATTTGGCGGCGTTCTGCTGGGGCGTGAGAAGGGGGTCCAGCCGAATTTCAATCTCCCTCCCCTCGGGGTCGTAGAAGTCCTGCACCCTCAGACGGGCCATGCCTTTCTCCATCTGATAAAAGTTGCTGGTGAGGATGTCACCCAGCCGGCGCAGACGGTCTCGGTCCCTGGTGGCGGCCAGCTCCTTCTCCTGGTTGGCGATTTTCCGGGCGGTGCGGTCTCGGGCGCTGGTGACCGATTTAATCAGGTCCTGCCCCTTCTGCTTTACCCGGTCCTGCCGCTCCCGCTGTTCAAAAAAGGTGTCCAGCATGGGGGAGAACGCGGGCCAGCGGTCAACCTGGGCGGCTGCCTCATACTGGCCCGCGTTCAGGAAGGTGAAGTCCCGGGGCCGGCCCTCCATGGATATCAGGACGGGGGCGTATTGTCCCGCTGTGACCGTCTCCCGCAGTTCCTCCAGCTGGTCCAGCAGCCTGCCCCGTCCCTCCGGGCCCAAGACATTGAGCCGTACGTCGGTGGAGCCGCCCGCCCGGTGGGCCAGCTCCCGGCAGACGAGGGGGGACAGCCCCCCGAAAGTGTCCAGCAGCCAGCGGTCGGCCTGGGCCTCCGCCGGGGCGGCGGCCAGCAGCTCCTCCAAAGCCGCGCGGTCCAGAATCAGGGGATTGGCCTTGTTCACCCCTGGAGGCAGGCGGTAAAACATCCCCGGCTGGAGGACGCGGGGGGCGGAGGTGAGGTCGGCGCCCACATGACGAATGCAGTCCAGAATGCGGCCCTCCCCGTCCAGGAGAATCAGGTTGGTCTTGTGGCTGATGGCCTCCAGAACCAATTTGCGCTCCACCCGGTCCCCCAGCTCGTTCAGCGCCTCGAAGCGGAGAA
>CAOKLO010000107.1 GCA_948469375.1 uncultured bacterium
CTCCACAGACTGTTGTCTTTTGACACAGTCTGGGGGCGGTCAGCCACCAACAAGCGAGCGCCGGTATATACCGGCGCATTGCTTGCCAATCACTTACCAGCCGTCCAATTTTCAATCACTTCATTGCTATTTTAGTATGTTCTTCACAAAATTTTGTAGCATAAAGGCAGCTTCCGCACGGGTTGCTGTATCAGTGGGGGCCAGCGTCCCATTCGGCAGGCCACTGATGATACCAGAATCCACAGCCCAGGACACAGCGTCCCGCGCCCAAGGGGATACGGAAGCGGAATCTGCGAATCCGGTCAGGTCGTCCCGGCCCCCGGTACTTATATTCAGAAGCTGAGCATAACGGAACAACATGACGGCCAACTGCTCCCGCGTAATTTTGTCATTGGGTCCAAAACGTCCATCTGTGTATCCGCCAACGATGTCGTTTTCCGCTGCCCAAATGATTCCCTGCGCATACCAGGCCCCGTCCGCCACATCGGGAAAGCGGCTCTGTGCCATTTGAGGTCTCGCACCCTCCAAACGGAACAGGACGGTGGTCAGCATACCGCGGGTCAAAGGCAGGTCCGGCGCAAAGGTGTTTTGACTGACCCCAGCAAACAGGCCCCGACCAGCCGCAAAGTCCACGGCGGAGGCATACCATGTGGAGCTGTTCACATCGATAAAAGGATTGGAATAATCCTCAACCATGACGGTGGCATTCTGTTCCAGAAGGAATTTCGCGCGGCCATCCTCCAGTATGGACTTTTTGACGATCTCCTTCTGACCATCGGCGTGGACAATAACCACCAGCTGTCCCTGGTTGACATTGGGAATCGTCACCAACTGCGGACCCTTACTGTTTTCGGGCAAAGTAATTGTATAAGTGTTTCCAGATGCTTCCACCTTCACCGTCCGCTGGCTTGCCGGTTCTGTCTTGCTGCCGGAGGAATTACTGTCGGAGGGGGAATTACCGCTGGAGGAGCCGTTTCCAGAACTGTTCCCGCCGGAGGGCCGGGAGTAGTTGGGGTCGTCCTGTTTGGCATCTCTGGTGTAAAACACTTGGATGACATCGCCGCTGTGCAGAGGACAAGCCCCCATATAGACATCGGGAATCCTGCCGTTGACACGGTACATCCAGCCGGAGTCATCGCCATATTCCTTTTCGGACAGTGTTCCGTAAGGTCCGGAAACAGCCTTGATGTAGGTGCCTTTTACGCGGGTTGCAGTGTAGTCCCGGCCCAGGGCCTTCACGAAGACATCGTACACCGTGGAGGACTCGTTCAGGCCGGTGAAGGAGGCGGATACCCAAACCTCTCCCTCCAAGCCTGTAAGAGAGAAGGCAACATCCAGCGTCTCCACCACCGGGACCGCATCGTCAGGATTCCGGGTGCCCCGGACTACGATTGTATCCCCTTGGGGCTGCGCCGCACGAGCCATCCGTCGGGCCTCCGGCCGGGCGGTGGTGCTGGTGGTCACCTCCTGGTAGTACAGCGGGGCCAGAGCCTCATACTGCGGATACTTTGCCGGATTTTTAACATACAGCTCCCCATACCGCCCCAGAGTCTCGCTGGACAGCCGGCTGGTGATGGTCACAGCCTTGGCCTCGGTCTGACGGGTGACCAGAAGATCTTCATGGCTGATGACGTTGGGATTGCTGGACTTGAACAGCCGCCACAGCTCCAGGTCCTCCCAGCCCTCTATGGGCACGGGCACGATGCCTTGACCTGTCCTCTTCGCATTTTCGCGGACCCAGACCAGTTCGCCGTTCTGCTCATAGACCTCAAAGAACGGGGTAAGGTCGGTGCGCACGTTGTCCTTGGCGGTATTGCTTCCCTTGAGACCGTCAAAATAAGCGGCTTTGACCCGCTCCATCAGAGCCAGCTCCCTGTCGATCTCCTCTTGGGTCAGGGCTGGCGCTTTGATTTGGAATGTCCGGGAAGCGGTAACACTGGTGTCACGGTCGTGGAGAGTGACGGTAATGGTCCCTTCCGCGTCCTTCTGGCTCGGGCCGGGGCGGCAGACCTCCACTCTGGCGGCGTTGTTCACATCCGGGGCTTTGAGGGCCTCGCTGCCGCTGGCGGTGATGGTAACAGGGTAATATTTCCCGTCCACCCCGAGATCCCGGGTGGTGGGGAACTGGATATCGTTGACTGCGGTGTAGACGCCGTTTTCATCGGGGGTCAGCTTTTCCCCGGTCACCGCGTCGGTGAGGCCGGCTTTTTCAAAGCCGGCGTCCAACTTGGCCAGCAGATCGCTTCTGATCTGTTCCTCCTGAGCGGCCTCCAGCGCCTTGACTGTGACGCGAAAGGTCTTATACAGAACGATGGGCTTCTCTCTGCCGCCGTTGGTGTCGTTGGTCCGCTGGAACGTGAATTTGGCGGTGAGAATGACCTGCCGGTCTGTCTCTCCCCGCTTCACCTCCCCCACAAAGGGGGCAAACAGCGTATCGGCGGTGGACTGATTTTTGCTGCTGATGGAGATCGCGTTCTCGTCAGAGGAAGTCCAGGAGATCAGCGCCCAGGTCTTGCCGTCCACCGCCCGGGGCAGGGACAGGTCTTCCGTCACAGGAGCGGCGGTATCCAGCGTGACTTTGCTCAGGATCTCATCCCGCATGACACCCTCAGCCCTGCCCACGTCCCAATAGACGGTGACCGGGATATCCTCCAGAGCCAGACTGTCCGCTCCCTTTGTGAGGGCAAAGTCCACGCAATAGCTGCCGGACCAGGCTCCCCGCATTCCGTTGGGGTCGGCGTAAAAATAGGTGATACCACCGTTTTCTGCAATGCCGGAAGTACCGTCGTCCGTACCGTTGACGGCTTCCGCCTTTTTCATGGAGACAGAGATGCCTTTAAAACCCTTTTCCGCCAGATCCGCCTGAACCATATCGGTCACGTTGACGTCTGTGCCGTAAACAGGGTAGAGCTTGTACCACTGGCCCAAGGCGTCTTTGGCGCTCTGAAGCTCCTGAGATGGAATGCCAAGGGCGGCATCGGACCAGAGCCTGACTGTGAAATCGCGGTTGATAAAGGCGTCCTGATAGGTAAACTGCGCGGTGAGCTTGACATCCTTTGTGCCGCTCTCTGGACGGACCAGCAGCGCCGCAAGCTGTTCCTCGTTGTACTTCTCAAAGGAATACTCCGCTCCCCGAATGCCCCAGGCGACTTCGGCTGTAGTGCCATTTACGACATGGGTACTGGGGAAGTCAGGCAGCGCATCTGTTTTGAGCTCTGCGGGAAAGGGAAGATCCGGGTCATTTGCCACCGGGTACAGGACCCCATAGGCGGCAGATTGGACATCCTTTTGATGGTCCTCCTGCGCGTGGACAACGGTTCCGTTGCACTTGATCTCAATACCGATTTTGTCAAATTCCGCAAAGCTGTCCGGAATCTCATAGGTATCCTGGACCGCCCCTAGAATCGGCACAGCGGCCCCGCCGCTCGGACGGCGATACCACTGATAGTCCAGCGTCAGGCCCTCATATCTGCCAGGGTCAAAGGCCGCGCCTCCCTGAACATACATTGTGGCCCTGACTGTCTGCCCTATGGCAACGGGGTAGTCTGGATTCGTATTTTTGATTTCCACAGCCGTAAACCAGGGGATCACCGTAATTTTGTATTCTGCTGTATATGTCTCTTCCTGATAGACCACTTTGGCGGAAACAACCGCGACGCCGCCTTGATTTGCGGTGATAATAAAATCAGCATTTTTCTCCGATTCCCGCCCGGAAGCGGCTTCTGTGTTGTTGATGGACCATGTCACTGTGTCAGGGGCCGGATCCATATTTTTGCAGCTGACACACAGCACCGTCTCTGTTTTGTGATCGCCGCCCGGCTCCGCCCAGAGGGTCGCGCCGTTAGAGGACTCGATCTTGATCGCAGGCTTTGGCGGCTCCGCAGTGCCCCCGGCCTGCCAGGTGAGAATGATATTTCCCTGTGGGTCTGTGGTGAAAGCATCACCCAGCTGTGAAGCATCGGCTGGCGGATTGGATTCACCATAGCAGTTGGCGAGATTTCCATTAAACCCACAGACAGGGCCTTTGACCGTATAACAATTTGTAATCCTCGTGGTAGAAGAAACCTGTCCCGCAATACCGCCGGTTCGATTGGCTCCGGAAATCGTTCCGGTGTTATAGCAATTTTCGATTGTGTTGTTTGTGGAAGTGCAATATCCCAAAATGCCGGCGGCGCAGCCTCCAGAGACATTGGAGGAATTTGCACAGCCAGTTATTGTGACTGTTCCCGCGTTGACCCGGCCAACGATACCGCCCGCGCCCGCAGTTCCTCCGCTTTTTGAGGAATTGACTGAGCCTGAGAAGGAACAGTTTTCTATGGTAACATTTCCAGCGGTCTTGCCAATGATCCCGCCGACGAATTGACTTCCGGAGGCGGTAACTGTGCCTTCCACGCTGAGGTTTCTAATTGTCGCGCTGTTGACGGTTCCAAACAGGCCGACTCCGTTGGAACTGCTGTCTTCAATAAACAGTCCGCTGACGGTGTGGCCTCCGCCGTCGAAGGTTCCGGCGAAAGCCTCTGTTACATAGCCGGAGGATGGGTTGAACGGCGTCCAAGCACCGGTCAGTTGGATATCCCCGGTCAGCTTGGCGTTCAGATTCTTTTCGCCGCTGTTGACCCTGTCCCGGAAAGCCGCCAGCTCTTCCGCTGTGGAGATGGAGACAATCTCTTCTTCCGCCGCCAGCGCAGTCCCCGGCAGCAGTCCCAGCACCATGACCAGGGCCAGCAGCAGGCACAATGCTTTGGTTTTTGTGTTTTTTCTCATGAAAACTCCTCCTTTTGTAGTCCCGCAAAGGGTGGGTTTCCTGCGGAGCGCAAACAAAACGACCGCAACAGACCATTCATAATCTGCTGCGGCCGGCTTTTCCGCAGGGCGTTTTGGGTATGCTAACGCACACCCTCATGAACATCATAGGTCTTCCGGCTCGTGCGGTTCAAGGCAGATAAATCCGTCTCATGTCTGCCGCTCCGCCTTCTCAGGATCGCTCCCAATGACCGGCTCACGCCATGAGCAACAGGCTTCCACACATACGGCAACGGGTATTGCTCCGGATTCTCACCGGATTCCCTCATCCCCGCCTCTGCGTGTAAGCAGACACGGGATCATGATGCTGTTTGGCAAGGAAATTATATCCCGTCTATGGCAGAATGTCAATTGCTGCGCCTAAAAGTATTCCATGTTTTTCCATGTTGCATTGACAAATTTAATCAGGCAGCAGATAAACAGTCTTTGAAAAGCTGGATTCTTACATTCCCCCTTGACAACAGCTTTAGAAATACCCCTACAATGAACAGCTCATGATCTACAAGCAGCGCCCGGACGCCACGGCCTGCGCCGAGTATGACCTGTGGAACAAGACCATGCGCCGCTATGTGCGCCGGGGGTCCAAGGGCATCGCGCTGGTGGACAACACGGGCAGCCGCCCGAAGCTGCGCTATGTGTTCGATGTGTCGGACACCGGGGAGAGGGAGAACTCCCGCCCGGTCAACCTCTGGTCCATGCGGGAGGAGTATGTCCCCGCTGTGCAGGACGCGCTGGAGCGGGCCTACGGCGTGGAGGCCGGCGCGGGGCTGGATGAACAGCTTGAAACCATCGCCTCCCGCCTCGCCGCTGAGTATTGGGAGGAGAACAAGGACAGCATCCTCGGCATCGTTGACGATTCCTTCCTTTACGGGTATGATGAGTTCAACGTAGGGGTGTCCTTTCGGAGGGCGGCGGAGACCAGCATCAAGTATATGCTCTGCTCCCGCTGTGTGGAGGACCCGGAGAGCTGTTTTGAGCCGGAAGATTTCATGGATGTGTTCGACTTCAATACCCAGGCGGCGTCCAATGTGCTGGGTACGGCGGTCAGCGAGGTATCTTCCCAGGTGTTCCGTGAGGTCGAGCGGGCGATCCGCACCTACGAAAGGGCAAAACAGGTCGAACAGGCCGAGGAAAGGAGTCAAGACAATGGCAGAGCTGACTTACAGACAGGAGGGGGATTACCTGATCCCCAACATCGAACTGGAGGAAATGGAGGACCGTCCGCTGGGCAAGTACGGCAGGATGCGGAGGGCGTACCTGGAGGAGAACAACAAGCTCCTCTACAACCACCTGACCCTGACCGGGAAACTGTTCCCGCACCTGTGGGAGGTGCAGGAGACGGCCACCGCCCGGATGGAACAGTTGATGAAGGAACTGCTGGCGGCAGACCCGGCGCCGGACAAGAAGACGAGGCAGATGGACTGGGTGCGGCACATGAACGCGCTGAAAGCACAGGCGGAGGAGATCGTGACGGCGGAGCTTATCAACAACTGACGCTGGAGGGGCTGTTCCCCTCCGAGATGGAACAGATCACAATGATAGACCGGCAGGCGGAGAGCGAAAAGCCCTCCGCCTTTGCTATGCCCAAAGAGGAGCAGCCCCCGGCAGAGCCGCCCGCCCCCGCCTTTGCTATCTCTGATGAGGAGATCGAGCGCATCCTCCGCCACGGTTCCCCCTATGACGGCGGCAAGCTGCGTATCGCCGCTCTCTACTCGCAGGAGAACACGCCGGAGGAGCGTGTGGAGTACCTGAAAGGCGAGTATGGGACCAGCGGCGGGCAGAGCTGGCAGTTCTCCGATGGCAGCCGGGGCGACGTGCAGGCCCGTCCCCAGGGCTTGGTGATCCGGGATGCCAGCCACAACGCGGAGGTGCGCCTGCGCTGGTCCCAGGTCGAGGAGCGTATCGGCGCACTCATCCAGAACGGCCAATTTCTGAGTGACCCGGACAAACAGCGGTATACTGCCCTGGAGCGGGACTATGCCGAGTTTGGGGCCGTCCCTCTCCCTGCTCCCGGCCATGACTTTCCCCCGACCCCGGCGGAGCTTTACGACCGCTACTACCCGGTCATCCGGGACGCCATCCTGCGGGACACGGCCTATCGGAACGCCTGCGGCAACAACGACAAAGAGACCGCCTATGTGGAGGGCGGCAAGGCCATCGGGCAGGCGGCGCTCACCATCCAGGACACGGGCTTCATGCGGCTCTATTACGATGTGCCGGAGTTCCACGACCGCCTCCACCAGTCCCTGCTGGATGAGACCTATGAGGCCATGACCGCCGCCCCTGAACTGCCGGACCCGCCCGACCGCACCAGCGAGATGCTGGCACAAGCGGCGCAGATGGCGGACGGCAGCAATTACGCCGCCCCTGAACGGTTCTTCCTGATCGAGACCGAGGGCGGCTATGCCGTCTGGGATGACATCCGGGATGAGATATATGTTGACCCGGAGGGCGTCTCCGAGGAGTTCACCAGCGAGTGGCAGGCCGAGGACTATCTGCTCCAGGTCAAGGAGGATGTCGCAAGGCGGGAGGCCGCCGACTGGCTCAAGACGGAGGAGGCGAAGTTGCCGCCCCTGAAATATGGCATCGGGGACCCGTTCACCCTCTACTCCGAGGACGGAGAAAAGGAGATCGTCCTGACGGGCGTGACGGACCACGATGTTTTCTATGTCTACCCTGACGAGCCGGGGCGGGATCAGGTGTTCATGGACCGGGAGATGTTCGAGCATAGCCTGCGGACGGGACACATCCGGGACGCCCAGCCGAAAGAGGCGGTACAGACTGTTGCCAGCTATCTGAACGGCGATGAGGCCATCGTCATCCAGCAGTACCCCAACGGGCAGTTCTACAACCACTACGGGTACAATGAGCAGGGCCGCTCCGCTATGGCTACGGCTGGCGGCTTTGCGTCTTTGGAGGAGGCGGAGGCGGCGCTCCGCTCACACCGCCCAATGGCCGAGAAGGTCATGGAGACGGCGGAGAAAGCTCCGGCAGAGCCAATCCCTGACGCAGGGCCGACCTATCAGGTAGGCGATACCGTATATCTGGAGGACACCCCCTATGTCGTGGAGGAGATCGGCCTGTTCGATGTCCAGTTCCATGACCCCGCACAGCTCTACCCCATCCTCCGCTCCGAGAGCAAGGAACGGCTGGAGCGGATGCTCTGGGCGGATGTCAGGAACAACCAGTTCCTGCCCGGTGCGAAGATCGAGGTCACGACCCCCAATTACCGGGTAAAGGTCACGGCGGAGGAGGCTCCCATCCTGGAGGAGCAGATGGGCGAGGCCGGCATCTCCACGGCGCGGTTTGTCCATGAGAACGGCGATGTCACATTCAGCTTCGCGGAGGCCGACCGGGATGCGGTCGAGCATATCCTTTCCGCACAGAGGGGAGATACCCCTTTTGCGGATGCTGAAAAATGGGCGGCGGACTACCAGAGCCGGACGGAAACGGCCATTGCCGCACTGGAGCCTGGACAGCGGCGTATCGTGGATGCCATGCAGACGGCAGGATTTTTCTATGACCCGCTTTCCAATACCGCCCTGGACCCCCTTATCTTCCGCGCTGGAGACCTGACAGGCGGGTATCCCACCTCCTTCAAGACATGGGACGAGGCGTATGCGTTCATTGACGGGGCCGAACTGAAAGATACCCCCGGACTGCGGGAACAGGTCAGATCGGTCCTCCACCCGGACCCAACTTGGGCGCAAAACGCGCACAAGTTAGAGGCCGAGCCAGAGATCACTGCCACCGCCGAGACCGTCTACCCCGGCGACAAGAACGGCCTGCCCTTTGATGTGGT
>CAOKLO010000108.1 GCA_948469375.1 uncultured bacterium
CCTCGCAGGGCTTCATCGGTTCCACCACTAAAATTTTCATGATCGTTCACCTCGATTTTTCTTCTTTTTTACCTTCTTTCGATAGGTATAGTTAAAATCCGGCTTGGGCAGATCCTCCCTCATCCGGTCAACCTGATAGCAGAAGATGTGGAATTTCCTCTTTTGAGGGAAAAGCCGCAAATGATAGCGGTACCGCTGGGTGTCGATGCGGAAAGCGTAGAAGGTCTGCCTGCCGGACATCCGCGCCTGGGGATGCTCCTGGCAGAATTGCCGCATAGATTGAAAATCCTTCAGCGGCCCATCCTGCTGCAATGCTTCAAACAGGTCCCGCAGTTCCGTATCAAAAGCGGGGGATTTCAGGGCATCGTTTCCCCTGATCCAATCGGTTGTTGTCCCGTTGCCGTCAAGCACACCCCGCAGGCAGCCCACATGGGCGGCCTTCTGGAGCTTGGTCGTGAACAGCGGGGAGACATCATCCTCCGGCACGTCAAAAAACGGATATTTTTCACCAGCCATGGCGTTTCCCCCTCATCGGACAGAGAGACTTTTGCTGGACATACCGCTCCTCCTGTCGTATCATGGTCTCAGCGGTCATGACCGCCCCGCCGCTTCGGCGGTCTGGCATAGTTTCCAAGGCTGGCGTTGATCCGTTCCGTCTCCTGATGCACCTCCCGCACAGCGTGTTCCCACGCCTCTTTCAAAGCGGACACAGGCAGGCCGTTCTGCCGGTATCCCTCCAGAATGCCGTTGTAGTAGGTATCGGTGGGCAGCATGGGTATGTAACGCAGTACGAGGACGACTTTATCCAGCGGGCGGCGGAACGGAGTCTGCGGGAGCGTGACAAGGCGCTGGCGCAGAAAAAGGCTGTGCTGGCACAGTCTGAAAAACGCATCGCGGAGCTGGATGTGATCTTCAAGAGAATTTACGAAGATGTATGTTGTAAAGGGTAAGGTTCTCACCTTGCCAAATACAACATAGCTGCGGCTCATTTGTGGCAAAATGGCATAAGCAGTTGTGAGAAAGGCGGTGATACCGCAAACTTTGTCGTTTCCTTCAACTGCATCCATATCAACCACGAATGGAGGACACATCATGGAATTGACCTACACAAAAGTCGGAGACTACTACATCCCGGACCTGATTCTGGACGATCAGCCGGACAAACCCCTGGGGCGGTATGGCCGGATGCGCCAGAAGTTCTTGGAGGAACACCACCCCGGCACCTACAACCGGCTGCTGCTCTCCGGAAAACTCTGGACACACCTGATTGACACTGACACCACCTGTAATGAGCGGATGGACCGGCTTATCCCCGTCATGGCTCAGCGCGAGGGCGTGACAGAGGCACTGAAAGCGGCGGACCAGATGGAATGGGTAAGGCGTATGAACAGCATCCGCAACCGGGCGGAAGAAATGGTCCTGCACGAATTGGTCTTTGCCCTATAAGAAAGTGCGGGGGAGCGTGGTGATTGCCGCGCTCTCCCGCGCTTTTTTTGCGTTATTCTTTCCCTCTGCTCTTGTAAACATTATATCGGTTCTTGCATTGGGGACTGCAAAACTCGGCGTTGGGGCGGCTGGCGGCGAAAATTTTATTACAATGTTTGCAGGCTTTCAAGGTGCTGTCCGTGTCCGTCAGCATAAAGCTGAACATCATTTGCAGGCACAGCAGCAGGGAATGAAAGTCCCATATGATGGTCGGCCTGCCCAGCAGGGCAATGTGGTAGGTCGGCGCGATACCGCCAAACGCCGCCATCCCCTGCCGGTAGAGGTCGCGGGTCATTTCGTCCAGTACATCATAGTCGTTGTAGTAGAGGAAACTGGAATAAAAAGAAAATGCCAGGTCTTTGAACTGCCGCGCCAGCCAGTCATACCGCTCGGCGTACTCACGTTGAAAGCTCAAGTATGCCATGTTGCAGGCAGAGAACAAAAAGCGGTATCCAGAGTACAAGCAGGCACGAGAAAAAATGATAGAACTGCTCACTGCCAAAAACAACGTGGATCGGATTTTGGGCGTGACGGAGAAAGAGAAAAATCGTAGCCGCCAGCAGGAGGCGCGGTGATGATTTTTTCTCTCCCTGCATAATGGGGCCCCCGCGCAAGCCCAGCGAAGCGGGTTGCGTGGGGAAAGGAGGGACAACGAAATGAAGCGGATGCCCGCCGTCAGGCGGGCGCAGCGGAGTGGAGTTTGTCCCGACGCGCAGACGCCGAAGGCGGCTTAAAAGGACCGGCGCAGTTGCGCCGGTCCTTACGGGGGCTTGGGGGCGGAGGCCACCAACAAGCGAGCGCCGGTATATACCGGCGCATTGCTTGCTGCTGCCATCCCTGCCAGCAGCAGGGAGTGTCCTATCGGCAGATTTTATGTTTGGGAAGGTGTCCTGTAGGGGCCGGGCTCTGTCCCGGCCCGTTTGTAGGGAAACTGGCTGTTTTCGGGGGAACGGACGGGCACGGAGGAGGCCCATCCCTATGGTGTACCCCTGGAGAACCCGGATAAAAGGATAACATGCGCGTTTGGATACTTCCTCAGCAGCACTGCCCTTTGACGGCAGCGCCGAAAAATGCTATAATGGCACAAACTGTTCCGCAGGGAGGTGACCGCCCCATGTACCGTATCGCAATATGCGAGGACGAGCCATCCATGGCGCAAGAAAATGAGGCTATGATTTGCCGTATTCTGGAGGCCCGTCATTTCCAGCGGGATATTGATTTTTCCATTTCCGGCTTTTCGGCAGCGGGACCGTTGCTGACTGCCCTGCAGAAACAGCCTTCGGCGTTTCATCTGCTCTTGCTGGATATTGGGCTGGCCCAGGAAAACGGCATGGAACTGGCCAAACGTCTGCGGGAATTGAATGTCGGCTGCTCCATTATCTACATCACCTCTTATGCGGAATATATGTCCGATTCCTTTGCCACCCACCCGCTGGAATACCTGATGAAGCCGGTGGACGAGGAGAGGCTGGAAAAGGCCATCAAGTGGGATCTGCAAAAAAACCACCGCCCAGGACAGATCGCACTGCCTGTAAGGGGCGGCTTGCGCAAAGTGGAGGCAAAAGACATCCTTTACGCGGAAGCGGTCAACCATAAGTCCGCCGTCCATCTGCCGGGAGAAGAAATTCCCGTCAACCTGAGTTTTCGGGAAATGCTTTCCCGTCTGCGGGGGGACGCGTTCTGCCGCTGCCACCATAGCTTTGTCGTGAATCTGGAGCACGTCCTCAAGCAGACCACACGCGGACTGCTGCTGGACACAGAGACGGAGCTTCCGGTCAGCCGCACCTATCAGCAGGAGATCACGAAACGCTTTATCGCTTTTCTCAAATAGAAACCGCCCTCCCTGTGAACTGCCACAGGAAGGGCGGCATTCAGTCCGGCATTTGCAGGGCGGTAGCGGCGGAAAAGCAGCCATCCGAGCATTTCAGCAGCAGCTCACTGCGGTATTTCCTCGCAACCGCCTGGACCGCTTTCAGCCCATAGCCGTGGGCGGACTTGTCCGCCTTGGTGGTACGGAACAGGCCGCTATCCCCGTCATAGTCCACCGGGGTGAAGCAGGAATTTTCCACCCCGATATACAGATGGTACCCCCGGATATGGAGATCCACCCGCAGCCACTTCCGCGCCCCCATTGGTGCCAGGGCGTTGGCGTCCAGGGCGTTTTGCAGAAGGTTCATCAGCACCGTGCAAAGCTCCGTGTCCGGAAAGGGCAGCGTTTCCGGCACGTCGACCCGGTGCTCCACCTCGATTCCCTGCTCCCGCGCCCGTGCCATCATGGTGGTCAGCACGGCGTTGATGGCCGGGTGAGGGGCGCAGGCCAGGGCGGGAATGGCGGACACATCAGACACCAGGGTACTCAGATAGGCGTCCAGCCGCTCAACCTCTCCCGCGCGGGACAGGTTTTGCAGCACCAAATAATGATTCTTTACCTCATGGCGCAGCTCCCCCAGGGCGGCGGCGCTCTCCTGCACAACGGCAAGCTGCTCCCGTGTCAGGCTCTCACGGGCGGACAGCACCCGCATTTCCGTCTCCCGCCGGGCCACGCGGCGGGTCAGGGCCACCACACTTTCTAAAAAGCACAGCGCCAGTAGCAGACTGTTCCAGTAAAACAGCTCCGTGTCGATCCAGAGGATTGGGCCGGCCAGGAACGCCCATAAGATGGACGCGTGGGGACCGGTCCGCGCCGCCGGGAGGATACTCAGCAGCAGGATAGCCGCGGCGCACCCTCCCAGCCAGGGCAGGAAGCGGCGGAATACCGGATTGCCGTCCCGGACCTCCAGCGCGGCGCAGGCCAGCAGGGCGGCGATGGTAAAGCAGAACGCAAGTCCGGCATGGACGGCAATACCGGAAAAGAGCGGGACCAGTGTCTGGAATCCCGCCACAACGAAGTAAAACAGCGAGGGCAGGACGGCAAAGGGCGCGAATGCCTTTCGCCGTTTTTTCATGCCCAGCATCAGGTATAAGGGCGGCACGGCGAACAGCAGCGCCCGTGACTGGCACAGCACCAGCCCGTAGAGCGCGGGCGGCAGGCTGAACAGGGAGGAGTTTTGCAGATAGAAGTACGCCGCCTGGCCCAGGGCGGCGATGCTCAGCAGCAGTACCGGCCAGGACCAGGACCCCTCCAGAGTGCCGTACAAGAGGAACAGGCCCAGCGCCAGCAAAAAGATCATGCCGAAAGCGGCGGCGGGAAAGGCCCGCAGGCTGGTATCGGCCCGGGCCAGTTCGTTGATGACCGTGCTGCTGGTGAGATAGAGGGAAGGCTCCGGGTCCTCCGCGCCCTTCTCCATGATGAGGGTGAGGGCTTTACCGCTCCAATCCGGGGGAAGCGTCACATACAGATTCCCCGAACCTGCCGGGATATTCTGAAAGGGCGCGCCGTCCAGCCGCAGCTCCGCCGCCGCGTACAGCTGCCGGATCTCCAGAATTGAGCGCGGCCCTTCCGCCTGCTCCGGGAGGGTGTATTCCAAAGACAGCGGACCCGCGTAGAGGTACAGGCCGTCCAGCCCCGGCGCGCCGCTCACGGCCTCCGGCGTCAGGCGTGCGGGCTCCTGCCGGGGGACCGTCTCCGCTCCCAGCAGCCACAGAAGGCCCGCCGCGCACAGCAGGAACAACCCCGCCGCCAGACAACCGGCCCACCGTTTTCCAATCCGCATATCCCGCCCTCCTCAATACCGTTTGTACTTAGCGTAACCGGGAACATTGCCGCTGTCAAGGGGCGGATAATGTTATTTGGTCGCAAATCCTGCATTCTGGTGGGGTAGTCTTGTTTTTTTTCAGTGCTTTATGTATGATGTGAACTAGAAAATTGCGGCGAAAACGGATCAAGAAAGGGGCGTGCCCCTTTCTCAGTCCCCCCATGGGGGGACTGAATTCCCTCTGCCGCGCAAGGAGGAAGCTGCATGAAGCGCAGAATTTTCAGTATCCTTACCGCCCTGGCCCTGTGCCTGGGGCTTCTCCCGGGGACGGCGTTTGCGGCGGGGACACCAACCAGGACGGAGACGCTTAATCTAAGAGAGTTCTCAGCCAGCACAGATAAGACCGAAGATGAGGGCTGGAACTGGGAGATTACCGGACCCAAAAGCGGCACTCTGACATTGACAAACTGCTACATTCAATCCGATACGAAAGACGTTATTGTATTTCCGGCATACTTTACATTAACGATCATCCTGGTAGGAGACAATATCCTGGAGACCACTGCAACTCTGGGCGACCTCGACCCCATGGTCCATGGGATAGACGGGGATGGCCAGGCCATAGAAAATGAGGTCTGCCAGATTATTCAGGGAGAGGGCACGCTTCAAATCACTGGCAAGGGCACAGGATATGGTTTTGGAGGAGAAGATCTAACCGTTCAGTCAGGAACGATTACATCAGATGTCGGGTTCTGCAAAATAACGAACGAGTTTACAATGACCGGGGGGGCTGTAACCGCTTCGGGAGCGGATTATGGGCTTTATATCGTTGAGGGACCAGTCAATGTCTCCGGCGGTAAGCTGGACCTGCAAGGGACATCCTGCGGCATTTTCGTTTCTGGAATACCCAACTATGGAGCGGTAAGCGTCAACATATCCGGCGGAACGGTAAAAGCCGTCGGCAAATCAACTGCCGGTATTTTTGTTCAGCCGAATGAGGATAACTATGACCCAGATACAAGTCCCCAGGCGATCCATATCACTGGCGGCAGCTTAACAGCAAGCGGGGGTGTTGCGGGCCTTTATGCGCGGGATGTCAATGTTACCGGCGGTTCTGTGACCGGAAACGGGGGACAGACGGGCCTTTACGCGACAGAAGGTCTCAGCATCAGCGGCTCCAAAACATATGTCGAATGGCACGGCGCCAGCCTTCTGGATGTTTATGGGAAAACCGAAACCGCCATTACCGGCGGCGTGATAAAGGCGGACAAGGTTTCAGAGGCTGTCGTACCGGAAAACGCAATCTTGTTTGCCGGCCTGGAGGGCCAAATCTACGGAAACGCCTCCCTCGCCCAAGAGCTGACGATTCCGTCAGGCTCGACGCTGACTCTTTCCGAGGGTTCGTCTCTGACAATCGAACCGGGCGGCAAACTCGTCAACGATGGCGTTGTAGCCATAAAGCTGGGAACGGGCAGCGGCGGCGAGGGCATTTCGACTCTCATTGAGGGCCTGAAGCTCACCGGCGAAGGCACCGTGAAGGTACTAAAAGAGGATGCGGATGGCAACAAAGTTACGGAAACCTACTCCAATGAGGGCAAGCGATTGCTGGAACCGGCAGGTACGCTGGATTTCAGCGACCCGGACGGCCTTCCCGCAGACGGCGCGGACAAGGGCTACAGCTGGGACGCGGAGACGAACACCCTGACCCTCCAGGAGGGCTTCAACGCGGAGAAGGTGACACTCCCGGACGACGCGGTGACCATCGTGACGGAGGGGGAGAGTACCATTGGAGAGCTGGCCGTCAGCGGCGGCAACCCCCAGAAGACGGCGCTGACCCTCTCCGGCACGGGCAAGCTGACAGTGCAGGAGCTTATTAACATCAGCGGCAATAATAACCTCAGCCTGACGGTAGCTGCGGACGCGCGGGTGGAGGCGCTGGGCGGCGTCAACGTCAGCTCAAGCGGCGGGGTGGACGCCGTTGTCACGGTATATGGGAAGCTGACCGCGCGGCAGGCGGGCGACAGTTCCGCCGGCGTATACACTGGAAAGGTTTTCGTAGGCCCCTCCGGCGAGCTGGAGGTCTTCGGGCAAACGGGCGTACAGCTAAGCGGCGCGGGCGGCAGCTTTAACAAGGCGTTTGAGCTTTCCACCGGCGGACGCTTTACGGGAAAGTGCACAAATTATATTGTCTATGTCAGCCAGGCTTCCGGCGCGGCGTTTGAGGAGAGCCTCAAAGGGGAAGAAGCCATCTCTATCCCCAACGGCTATCTGCCCTCGGACCTCCATCTGGGATTTTATGACGGCAGGACCATCCTTGCCATTCCGGGCAACGGGCCGTTCAACATCAGCTCCGGCAACGTGCCCCAGCCGGAGCCCCCGAAGCCCTCGGAACCGTCAGGACCCTCAACCCCCTCAGAACCCTCGCAGCCCTCGCACTCCCCGCACTCCTCGGGCGGCGGCTGGAACTCCAGCGCCTACGCCATTACGGTGGAGGAGTCGGAGCATGGCAAAGTGACCTCC
>CAOKLO010000109.1 GCA_948469375.1 uncultured bacterium
CGTTGAGCAGGATGGCGTCCTCGTAGTTGTAGCCCTCCCAGGTCATGAAGCCCATAAGGATGTTCTTGCCCAGGGCGATCTCGCCGTTGGAGGTGGACTGGCCGTCGGCCAGGGTGTCCCGGGCCTGGACCCGGTTGCCCACGGACACGATGGGCCGCTGGTGGATGCAGGTGCCGTGGTTGGAGCGCTGGTATTTGGTCAGCTTATAGTCCTTCTCGCCCATGCCCTCGTAGCGCACGGTGATGTGGGTGGCGTCCACGGCGGTGACCACGCCGTCGCCCTCGGCCAGCACGGCCACCTCGGAGTCCTGGCAGTTCTTATACTCCTGGCCCGTGGCCACGATGGGGGCCTCGGTGGTGAGCAGGGGCACCGCCTGGCGCTGCATGTTGGCGCCCATCAGGGCCCGGTTGGCGTCGTCGTTCTGGAGGAAGGGGATTTGCGCCGAAGCCACGGACACCATCATCTTGGGGGACACGTCCACAAAGTCCACCCGGTCCTGATCCACCTCAATGATCTCGTTGCGGTGGCGGCAGGCCACGCGCTTGCGGGCAAAGCAGCCGTTTTCATCCACCGGCTCGGTGGCCTGGGCTACGTTGAACTCATCCTCCACGTCGGCGGTCATATACTCCACGTCGTTGGTGACCTGGACGGCGATGCACCTGCCGTTGTCGTCCAGAATCTTTTTGGTCTTGCGGTAGGGGGCCTCGATGAAGCCGTACCGGTTCACCCGGGCGTAGGAGGCCAGATAGGAAATCAGGCCGATGTTAGGACCTTCGGGGGTCTCGATGGGGCACAGGCGGCCATAGTGGGAGTAGTGAATATCACGCACGTCGAAGGAGGCCCGGTCACGGCTCAAGCCGCCGGGGCCCAGGGCGGACAGACGGCGTTTGTGGGTCAGCTCAGCCAGGGGGTTTGTCTGGTCCATGAACTGGGACAGCGGGCTGGACCCGAAGAACTCCTTGATGGCAGCGGTGACGGGCCGGATGTTGATGAGGCTTTGGGGGGTGACGATGTCCAGATCCTGGATGGTCATGCGCTCCCGGATGACCCGCTCCATGCGGGTGAAGCCGATACGGAACTGATTCTGGAGCAGCTCGCCCACGCAGCGCAGGCGGCGGTTGCCCAGATGGTCGATGTCGTCCGGGGCGCCCACGCCGAAGGCCAGGCAGTTAAGGTAGTTAATGGAGGCCATGATGTCGTCCACGGTGATGTGCCTGGGGATCAGGTCGTCCATGCTGTCGCGAATCAGGTCAAGGAAATCCTCCCGGCTGAGCTTTTCCGCGTCCCGCTTCTCCAGCAGCTCGCGGAGCACCCGGAAGCACACCTTCTCGGTGATGTTGACCTCCTTCTCAGGGTCGAAGTCCACGAAATTCTTCATGTCCACCATGCCGTTGGAGAACACCTTGACCATATGCACGCCGGTGTGGAGGTCGTCCACCTCGACAATGGCCTCGTTGACGCCCAAGGCGTCCAGCTCCTGGGCCCGCTCCCGGGTGAGCACCTCGCCCGCCTCGGCGATGATCTCGCCGGTGGAGGGGTCGGCCACAGGCGCGCCCAGCTTCTGGCCGGACAGGCGGGTCCAGATGGCCAGCTTCTTGTTGAACTTGTACCGGCCCACCCCGGACAGGTCGTAGCGCCGAGGGTCGAAGAACAGGGAGTTCATCAGGCTTTCGGCGGAGTCCACCGTGGGGGGCTCGCCGGGCCGCAGCTTGCGGTAGATCTCCAGCATGGACTCCTCGTAGCTCTTGCAGGAGTCCTTTTCCAGGGTGGCCAGGATGCGGGGGTCCTCCCCGAACGCCTCGACGATGCCCGCGTCGGTGCGGGGGCCAATGGCCCGGATCAGGCAGGTAACGGGCAGCTTGCGGTTCTTGTCGATGCGGACATAAAACACGTCGGACAGGTCGGTTTCATACTCCAGCCACGCGCCCCGGTAGGGAATGACGGTGGCGGCGAAGGTGATGTTGTCCGCCTTGTCCGCGTTGCGGGAGAAGTACACGCCGGGGGAGCGCACCAGCTGGGATACGATGACGCGCTCCGCGCCGTTGATGACGAAGGTGCCTGCGTCCGTCATAATGGGGAAGTCACCCATAAAGATGGACTGCTCCTTGATCTCGTTGGTGGCCTTGTTGCGCAGGTGGACCTGTACCTTCATGGGGGCGGCGTAGGTCATGTCCTGGGCCTTGCACTCCTCAATGGTGTACTTGGGGGGATCGTCCATGGAGAAGCTGATAAAGGAAAGCTCCAGGTTGCCCGCGTAGTCGGTGATGGAGTCCACATCGTTGAACACCTCCTGGAGGCCCGTCTCCAGGAACCATTTGTAGGATTTTTTCTGAATCTCCAGGAGGTAGGGCATCTCCAGGATCTCGTCGGTGCGGGCGAAGCTCTTGCGGTGGGTCTTGCCATACCAGACGTCTTTGACCGCTCTAGCCATATGCTGAATCACGCTCCACTTCGTAGATAGTTCCGGGCAAGGGCTTGACACGCCCGGGGCGGTTGTCAGGTTCTTGAAATTTCCTCTTGCGTTCTTTGTGCAAATCTGCTATACTCGTCGTAACAGGTGGAAAGGGCTTTCTACATCCACCTGTGTATAAAAGCAATTTATGATACCATAATTGCCGTCCCGCGTCAAGAGAAATTTTGGCTGCGGGATAAAGTTTTATGTGGTTTATACATTAAAAAAGAAGACATCTACGAGGAGGTCTCCCCATGAAGATTTGGAAAAAACTAGCGGTCGGTTTTATGGCTGTTTTGGTCATCACCTGTGCATTTACCGCCGTGCAGATGTTCAAGGTCGTCCATTGAGAGAATCCGTCTATCTCTTCCTCATCTGGCTGGGCGTCGCCAGCGCCCTGGCCCTTGTCCTCTTTGGCTGGGACAAGCTGATGGCTAAGCTCCGCCGCCGCCGCATTCCGGAGGCCGCTCTGCTGGGCTGCGCCCTCATGGGCGGCTCCGCCGGGGCTGCGCTGGGCATGGCCCTGTTTCACCACAAGACCCGCAAGCGCCCTTTCCCCTGGTTCGTCCCCCTGTGCCTGATTGTCCATGTGGCTTTGCTGATCTGGGCGGCAGCTTCTACATAAATTTCCGCTTTTTGGTGCAATTTGACCTGCCAGACCTGCCGTTTTCCGGCGAGTCCGGCAGGTTTTTGAATTGGAATAAAATTTTATCCAATATCCTGTTGACAAGCGGCGGTTCCGGGGTTATACTAGCAATAGTTACAAACCAGTTACAAACAGTTACAATTTTTTGAGGAGGCACTCATGGCTGAGAAAAGCAACGTCCTTACTTATAAGGGGCATCCGCTCCGTCGCAAAGACAACCTGGTCTACTACGGCTCCATGGCCGACAAATACATCGTCGTCATCCAAGTGATGAGCACCGAAAAGGACGGCTCCCTGGAAGTGGCCAACAAGGCGCACCTGGAGCTCCAGTTTACTGACCCAGACCTGAAGAGCCGGGACCGGGTGGTAAAAAAAAGCGACCTGCCCGACCTGTTTTCCGCCATTGACATGGGTTCCATCTGGCTGATGCGGGCCCTGGCCGGCAAGTAAGGACTTATTTTACAAAAGATTACTAAATGGAGGTTATTCCAATGAATTTCAAGCGCAAGGCGGTCAAAACGATTGCGGCCGCGGGACTGATTCTCACCATGAGCACCGGCGTAGCCTTTGCCTCCATCGGCAGCGGCACCGTCACCGCCGACTCCCTGCGCCTGCGCAGCGAGGCCAACACCAGCTCCAGCACCATTGTCCAGGCTCCCAAGGGCAGCGAGGTCACCGTGGAGGAGGACGCGGGCAGCGGCTGGTATAAGGTGGTCTACGGCGGCCAGACAGGTTATATGTCCGGCGAATGGCTGACGGTTTCCCTGACGGACGGCACCGTGATTCCCGCCGCCCAGGGCACCGAGCCCGAGCAGACCCGGGGCCTCATCACCGCCGACGTGCTTAACGTCCGTTCCGGTCCGGGCACTACATATGACAAGGTGGCAACCCTGAAGGCGGGCGCTGTGGTGGACATCGTTTCCGATCCCGGCAACGGCTGGTATCAGATCGCCTCCGGCTATGTGTCCTCCGAGTATGTCACTCTGGTGGGCGCCGATTACGAGGGTTCCAGCTCTTTGGGCGCTTCCGCCGTTGCTTTGGCTCAGAGCCTGTTGGGCAAGCGCTATGTGTCCGGCGCCGCGGGCCCCAACTCCTTCGACTGTTCCGGCTTTACATATTACATCTACAAGCAGCTGGGCCATCCCATCGCCCGGGGCTCCTCCAGCCAGTACTATAACAGCGGCTATTTCGTCTCCACCAGCGCCATGCAGCCCGGCGACCTGATTTTCTTCTTTGACCGCCGCTTCGACAGCTCCGGCGGCACCCTTCCCACCACCCATGTGGGTATGTACGCAGGCAACGGCCAGTTTATCCACGCCTCCACCACCTCTTACCGGGTGCAGTACGACAGCATTTACGGCTACTATGCTCCCTACATCGTGGGCGCCAAGCGCATCGGTTGATTGTATATCCAAGAATTGCCAGCCGTTCGGCCATAAAGCCGGGCGGCTGGCGTTCTTAACGGAAATTTATCATTTTTCCTCTTTACAATTGGCCTCGTCTGGGCTAAAATAGCAGTAAGCAAAAAGAGGGGGTGCGCCCAATGAATGACATAGACTATACACGCAAATTCAGCGTCAGCCTGAACAAGGACGAGGAGATCAGAGCCATCCTGTCTTCCGTCTACAACTCTCTGCGGGAGAAGGGCTATAACCCCATCAACCAAATCGTGGGGTATATCCTCAGTGAGGACCCGACCTATATCACCAACCACAACAACGCACGCACGCTCATCCGCCAGCTGGACCGGGACGAGTTGCTTCAGGTGCTGCTGAAAAGCTATCTTCACGAGAAGTGAGAAATACCTCCGGCCCATGGGCCGGAGGTATTTTTAAGATTTGATTAAGGAGCTGGTTTGATATGAAAAGAATGGCTTCCCTCCTGCTGGCCGCCGCGCTGCTGCTGGGACTGCTGAGCGCCTGTCAGGAGTCTGCTCCGTCCTCCTCCGCTGTGTCCGCAAAGGAGTGGACCGTCAGCGAGCTGACAGAGCTGGCCTTCGACTATTCCGGCCGTGAGGATCGGGACGGTCTGGAGGGCGTCAACGCCGAGACGGACCGGGAGTGGATGACGGCATACCTTGAGAACGCCTATGGCCTGGAGGAGCCGTGGGAGGACGCGGCGGTGGTTCGGGCCACGGGAGCGTCGGCCTTTGAAATCGCCGTGCTGCGCATGGAGGACGACAGCGCCGCCGTTCGGGCGGCTACCGCGCTGATGAGCTATATATACAGCCGTCAGGGGGATTTTGCGGGCTACGCCCCCGCCGAGGCGGATATGGTGGCCAACGGAAGCATCATGCAGAATGGGCCCTTTGCGGCGCTGTTTATCTGTCAGGACCCGGAGGGAGCATATCAGATTGTGGAAGCGGCCCTCAGCGGGAAATATGACCCGGACCAGCCGGAGCCCAGTTCGGAAATCATCGATGATGTGAAGGGTCTGCGGGATTTCCTGGTGACCGATCAGGGGATGGAGGACGCGGAGCTGGAAAAGCTGGACGATGGCGATTCGGACGCGCTGAGCGTTTATCTGGAGGAAGCCTACGGCCTAAGCCGGGACCAGTGGGAGGAGTGCGCCGTCGCCCGGGATTTGGGCGGCTCCACCTTTGAGGTGGCGGTGTTCCGGTTCCCTGGCGGCAGCAGTGAGGGGATTGCCTCTGTGGAGCTCCAGCCGGGAGAGGACGGCCTCGTTGAAGTGCCGGTGGGCGGCGGCTCTGAC
Organism: uncultured bacterium; assembly: GCA_948469375.1. GTDB lineage: Bacteria > Bacillota > Clostridia > Oscillospirales > Oscillospiraceae > Enterenecus. The sequence goes on from CAOKLO010000109.1 coordinate 5,811, forward strand.
GACAATTGGGAAAAGATCTCGAATGTGGAGAATTGCTTGAATGACTATCTGGACGCCAAAGAGGCGCAGTTTGACAGCAATACTGAGCAGGCAAAGCTGCTGCACCGGTCTTTTACCATTACTGCGGGGGAATATGTGGTGATGCTGGCTTGTCTGGACGCGGAAGGCCTAGCGGGAAGATTTGCCAAGGCGTCAGGCAGCGGGGGGTATGGATGGATGAACCGTTACCGGTATCTGGACACAGATCCCGACTACCCGGACCGCTGCCTGTTTACACAGCCTAACAAGGACGATATGTCGATTTATGATACATCTGCAATCCTTGCGGCCTGGGAGAAGGGCGACCCGGCGGGGCTGTCCAAATATGACCGGGATATCTATGACCAGGCAAAAAAGGTGCTGGACCAGATACTGGAAAACGGCATGAGCGACTATGAGAAGGAGCTGGCCGTTTACAGCTGGGTAGTCAACAACGTGGATTACGACTGGACCCACCAGGACAGGATGAAGGAAACACCCCGAGAGTCCTTCACACCCTATGGCGGACTGGTGAATCACACGGCGGTTTGCTTGGGATATGCCACCACCTTCCAGCTGCTGATGGATATGGCCGGGGTGGAGTGCATTACCGTGGCGGGCGCGGCCTTCAGCAGTCAGGAGGACCACGGTTGGAACATGGTTCGGCTGAATGGGGAGTGGTACTGTGTGGATGCCACCTGGGACGCCAACGTCCGGGAGCTCGAAGGCCGGGGCAGGCCGGAGGATTGGGACTTTTTCAACGTTACCAGTGATGATATGGCGGCCAGTGACCACCAGTGGGACTACGCCAACACCCCGGAGGCTACGGTTGCGGACGGGGGCAGAGGATGAGGACGTTTTTGGAGGGATCCGCCGCAGGTGGGTCCCTTCAAAAAATATTGGAGGAAATGGCGATTCCCTCTTTACAAATCTTTTTTTTCTGGTATAATAAATCCGTTGCAAATGATTTGGGCTCGTAGCTCAGCTGGGAGAGCAAGCGGGCCAGTTATATGCCCCACGTTTCGGGGGCGTAACTCGGATGGTTGCCACTCGGTTCACATCTGCAAGTTCTTATTACCACCAAAATTTCATACGGGCGATTAGCTCAGCTGGGAGAGCGCAGCGTTCGCAACGCTGAGGTCGTGGGTTCGATCCCCATATCGTCCACCATTGAAATCGCTGGTCGAACCCAAAGCTATGAGATCATCGTCTTATGGCATGGGTTCTGGCTGGCCCTCGACTTGACCGCTCAGGCTTGACCTGGGCGGTCAAGTCGCGTTTTGGGGAGGCCCGCGCGCCTGTCCGAGGGGAATGACGCGCCCGAAGTTGTCCCAGGAGCTCCACGGTCTTCCATATCGCGTTTTAACGAGGGGGCCCTGGTGTTTATACTCCTGGGGCCTCGGACGCGATATGGAGATCCTGGGGCTTGTTTCTGCAAGCTCAGTTTCGAGGGCCTCCATGACCTCTTCCATGGAGAGTCCGGCTTTCGCCATTGCCTGGAAGGCGTCATAGAGCGATCCGAAGTCCATGGCTATAAACCTGCATAGCGCTCGCAGGTATAGCGCTTTTTGCAATCCCAGCAGGTGTAGGTACATTCCTCAGCCCCATTTGAAAGCCACGGGTCTTGTCTTTGCTCCTTCTGAACGACTTTGATCTTGCGCTCGCGGAACCAGGCGGGCTCAACGTAAGTCAGGAGGCCGGTGTCCAGATTCCGCAGACGGGTCAGACCGTCGCGAGTGACCTCAGCCCCGATCATGCGGTAGCGGTAGGACTGGCCGAGCT
>CAOKLO010000110.1 GCA_948469375.1 uncultured bacterium
GGGTCTTGACGATGGTGCCGATGAGCAGGGAGCAGAACAGGCCCTGGGCCATGGCGCCCAGCGCGTTGACGCCGTAGCGCCTGGCGGAGAACACGATGTTCTTGCGCTTGAGGAACGCGTTGACAGTTTCCATTTCTTTGAACCTCTTGTATTCTTCAGCTATGTGTCATGACACATGCCATTACATTGTAGCCTGTTTCCCTGATTTGTCAAGTGGTCCTCTTTTGTTTTTAATGATTTAAAGCGGTTTGTGCATATTTCCTCTTCACAAACCGCCCGCCCTATGCTACACTCAAAGACGATAGTCTGGCGGACGGGGACAGCTCCGCCGCCCATCGCAGGAGGATATACTATGGTTGAAGTAATCAAAAGGGGCGCGTATCTGGTGGACGGCGGCATCGTCTGGGCGGACGGTCTGTCCGCCGATCCCGCGCAGGCCAGGGAGAAGACCATGGCCTACTCCATCCTCCGTTCCCACGACAGGGGGACGGACCGGTCCAGACTGCGCCTGCGGTTTGACGCCCTCATCTCCCACGACATCACCTTTGTGGGCATCATCCAGACCGCCAAGGCCTCCGGCCTGGAGCGCTTCCCCATCCCCTACGCCATGACCAACTGCCACAACAGCCTGTGCGCTGTGGGCGGCACCATCAACGAGGACGATCACGCCTTCGGCCTCTCGGCGGCCAGGCGGTACGGCGGCATCTACGTCCCCGCCAACCAGGCGGTGATCCACCAGTACGCCCGGGAGCGGCTGGCCGGGTGCGGAAGGATGATCCTGGGCTCCGACTCCCACACCCGCTACGGCGCCTACGGCTGCATGGGCGTCGGCGAGGGGGGCGGCGAGCTGGTCAAGCAGCTGCTGGAGAACACCTACGACGCGGCTGCCCCGGAGGTGGTCATGGTCTACCTGGAGGGCGCACCCCGCCGGGGCGTGGGGCCCCAGGACGTGGCCATCGCCCTGGTGGGGGCCACCTTCCCCGACGGCTGCGTGAAAAACAAAATCCTGGAGTTCGTGGGCCCCGGCGTGAAAAATCTCAGCGCCGACTACCGCACCGGCATCGACGTGATGACCACGGAGACCAGCTGCCTCTCCTCCATCTGGGAGACGGACGAGACCATTCGGGCCTACTACGAGAACGTGGGCCGGCCGGAGGACTTCCGGCCCCTGCGCCCGGAGAACGGCGCGTATTACGACAGCGTGGTGCGCATTGATCTCAGTCAGGTGGAGTGCATGATTGCCCTGCCCTTCCACCCCTCCATCGCCTGCACGGTCCACGAATTGCAGGCCGATCCGGAGGGGATCCTGGCCCGGGTGGAGGCGGACTGCAACCGCCAGCTGGAGGGCAGGGTATCCCTGGACCTGCGCCGCAGCATTGTGGACGGCCGGGTGGTCTGCGGCCAGGGGGTCATCGTGGGCTGCTCCGGGGGCATGTACGAGAACATCGTGGAGGCCGGGAAGATCCTGGAGGGCCAGTCCATCGGCAACGGCTACTTCGACATGTCCGTCTACCCCGCCTCCACCCCCATCAGCCTCGCTGTCACGAAAAACGGCACGGCGGCCAGGCTCATGGAGGCCGGGTGCGTGATGAAGCCCGCCTTCTGCGGCCCCTGCTTCGGCGCGGGGGACACCCCTGCCAACCAGACCCTCTCCATCCGCCACGCCACCCGGAATTTCGCCAACCGGGAGGGGTCCAAGCCCGGCAGCGGCCAGATTGCCGCCGTGGCCCTCATGGACGCCCGGTCCATCGCCGCCACCGCCCGCAACGGGGGCGTGCTCACCGCCGCCACCGACATCGACTACGACCTCCCCACCGCCCAGGAGCTGGAGTACCACTACGACGGCTCTGTCTACGCCAAGCGGTGCTACGAGGGCTTCGGCAAGGCGGATCCCTCTGTGGAGCTGCGCTACGGGCCCAACATCAAGGACTGGCCCCACATGCCCAAGCTGGAGGAGGACCTGCTGGTGCGGCTGTGCGCGGTCATCCACGACCCCGTGACCACCACCGACGAGCTCATCCCCTCCGGGGAGACCAGCTCCTACCGCTCCAACCCCGTCGGGCTCAGCGAGTTCGCCCTCAGCCGCCGCGTCCCGGAGTACGTGGCCCGGTCCAAGGCCGTGCGGGCCCTGGAGGAGGCCCGGCAGGCGGGGGAGATCCCCGGTGAGGTCCGGGCGGTTCTGGACAGGGTGGGGGGCGACGCCCGGCGCACTACCGTGGGCTCCTGCATCTTTGCCCGAAAGCCCGGAGACGGCTCCGCCCGGGAACAGGCCGCCTCCTGTCAGAAGGTTCTGGGCGGCTTTGCCAACATCTGCCATGAGTACGCCACCAAGCGGTACCGCTCCAACTGCATCAACTGGGGCCTCGTGCCCTTCACCGTGGACGGGGATTTCCCCTGGAAGGACGGCGACTGGGTGTACATCCCCGGGGTGCGGGCGGCCATCGCCCGGGGCGCGGAGGACTTTGCGGCCAGGGTGATTGCTGCGGACGGGACTGTCCGGGATCTGTCCCTCCGGTGCGCGGGCCTGACGGAGAGCGAGCGGCAGATCCTCCAGGAGGGCTGCCTGATGAACTACTACGCCGCCGGCTATGGCAGGGACTGAGGAGGAGAAGACCATGGAAAAAATCAAGATGACCACCCCGCTGGTGGAGATGGACGGCGATGAGATGACCCGCATCCTGTGGGCCATGATAAAGGACAAGCTGATCCTCCCCTTTGTGGAGCTGAAAACGGAGTACTATGACCTGGGGCTCCTCCACCGCAACGAGACCCGGGATCAGGTCACCGTAGACGCGGCCCTGGCCGCCAAGAAGTACGGCGTGGCGGTGAAGTGCGCCACCATCACCCCCAACCGCCAGCGGATGGAGGAGTACCCCCAGCTCACCGAGATGTGGAAGAGCCCCAACGGTACGATCCGCTCTATCCTGGACGGCACCGTCTTCCGCGCCCCCATCTGCATCGACGCCATCAAGCCGGTGGTGAAGAACTGGAAAAAGCCCATCACCATTGCCCGCCATGCCTACGGCGATGTGTACAAGAGCGTGGATTTTGTCACCACCCAGCCCGGCGTCTGCACCATGACCTTCCGGGGGAACGGCGGGGAGGAGAAATCCGCGGTGGTCCAGACCGTGGACGGCCCGGCGGTGTGGCAGGGGGCCCACAACACGGATCAGTCCATCCGCTCCTTTGCCCGGGCCTGCTTCCAGTATGCCGTGGACACCAGGCAGGACCTGTGGTTCTCCACCAAGGACACCATTGCGAAAATCTACGACGGGGAGTTCAAACGGATCTTTGAGGAGGAGTACAAGTGCTATCGGGCCCAATTTGAGCGGCTGGGCATCACCTACTTCTATACCCTCATCGACGACGCGGTGGCCCGGGTCATCCGCAGCGAGGGCGGGTACATCTGGGCCTGCAAGAACTACGACGGCGACGTGATGAGCGACATGGTGTCCACGGCCTTCGGCTCCCTGGCCATGATGACCAGCGTGCTGGTCTCCCCGGAGGGGGTCACGGAGTACGAGGCCGCCCACGGCACCGTCACCCGCCACTACTACCGCCACCTGAAGGGGGAGAGGACCTCCACCAACCCCATGGCCACCATCTTCGCCTGGAGCGGCGCACTGCGCAAGCGGGGGGAGCTGGACGGACTGCCCGAGCTGGCGGACTTCGCGCTGAGGCTGGAGCGGGCCTGCCTGGACACGCTGAACGCCGGGGTGATGACCCAGGATCTGGTGGGGCTGGTGGAGCCGGGGTTCCAGGCCAGGGCGGTGGATTCCGCGGCGTTCCTGGACGAAACGGCCCGGCGGCTGGCCGGGGCGTAGGGCGCTCTGCGGCGGGGGAAGACCATTATTATTTCCAAGAAAGAACTCCAAAGAGCTGCCCAGGCGGTCTTGAGACCTGGGCAGCCCTTTGGATGTTCCATATAGAGCCGATATTGAAGAGAGGGACAATATTTGTTTCCCGGCGCCGCCCCATCGGCACCGGAGGAAACACAAAAGAAAACGCCCCGCACCAGAAATGCGGAACGCACAAAGCCCCGCCGTAATACGGTGAGGCCGAAAAAGAGAGTGCATCTCCGGTTTCGGCGGAATGCTGCCAAGCTGCCATGTATCTGGCTCAGCTCCTCTCAAGGGAGCATCACAGTGACCGACTCGCGGGGCTTCTCACCCCATTCCATGCGCCGCGATTGACGCGGCTGCAGCTGGCGCAGTATTCAGTTCGTACGTATTATATCATATCCTTTGAGATTTGTAAAGGGGGGCGTGCGGATTTTTCAGGTTTACTGCGTCAGCCGCTCCAGCTCCTGGATTTTTCTTGTACACTTCCGCGCCCCACGCAGAATGGCCAGCAGCATCAGCGCTGCCGCTGCGGCCGAGCAGCGGGTCAGCAGCGTGTTGAAGTGAACTGCCTGTAAGACCAGGTTCAAGCAGCAGACGCTGTTCACGCACACCACCCACAGGAACATATTCCGGATGCGGCGGTAGAGCTGGATCTTGGAGTTTGTGTCCGTATAGATCTCAAAGGGTCCGTCCTCGGCCCTCTTGCGCAGGTACACCCACCGGCCCCACCGCTGGAGCACCTCCACGTCCATGTCGCGCATAAAGGACACATAGTCCTCGTAGTCATCGGCCCGGAGGCCCGCGCCGGGCAGCAGGTCAATCTGGTAGATGAACTCCCCGGGCCGGCAGGGGACAAACATGACCAGACCGGCGAAAAAGCCGGCCATGGCCCAGCCCTCCCGGCAATAGTCGTTGAGCCAGTCCTGCTCCTCGTCCTTGTCAAAGGTAAACTTCCATTGGATCATGTCTCATCCTCCATCTTTCCGCCGTTGGACACCAGCTCCCGCAGCCGGCGCAGCTCCCCGGCAAAGGCCGCCCGGCCCTGGTCTGTGATGACGTACTCCTTTTTCCTCCGAGACCCCATCTCGGCGCTGTAGAGGACGATCCACCCCCGGTCCAGCAGGACGTTGATGGCCCCGTACAGGGTCCCCGGCCCCAGGTTCACCCGCCCGCCGGTCATCTCAGCCACCTCCTGGATGATGCCGTAGCCGTGGACCGGCTTGCGGGCGGCCAGGAGGATGTAGAACAGGGCCTCGGTGAGGGGCTGGCTTCTATCCATGGTCCCGTCCTCCTTCTCTAATATATCGCCATTCGATGTATATACAATATATCATCCTTCGATATATTTGTCAAGGGGGCTTGCAGAACAGGCGATGGACGCGAACATCATCACCGCCGCGCCCCCCCGGCACGCTCTGGGGCATAGAGCACTCTGAAGGCGGCTGAAATTGCAGTAGGCAATATACTCCCGGATCATCCGGCTCAGCTGCTCCCAGCTGGTGAATTTCCTGTCATAATAACGCTCCCGCTTGAGAATACCCCAGAAGCCTTCCATAGGCCCGTTGTCGATACGCTTGCCTACCCGGGACATACTCTGTGTTATCCCGGCCGCGGCCAGCTTGTCGTGGAACACACGAGTAGTGTACTGAAAACCCCTGCCGCTGTGGAACAGCGGGTGCGCATCGGGGTTGGCGGCCAGGGCCTGTTTTGCCTGTGAAGTCGATGGCGATTTCCAGATGTGTGCCAGCGGCGATCTTTCGTTGGAGCTCCAGCTTTGTCCATCCAAACTGCTGAACGGCCCGGATGTACCATGCCTGTTCCTGGAGGGTCAACTCTACTTCCGGAATGACCACGTTCTGTGTCCGGCCGATGGTCATGGCCTGAGCCAGCACTTCCGGTACGCTCTCATAGGCGCGATAGAACTTCCGCATCCGGTGCAGGTTTCGGGGGGAGAAGCCGGAGACGTCAGGATATGCGGCGCACAGATATTCTGCAGCGGCGACAGCGGCGCCCTTCTCTGACCTGTTGCTGACCAGCCGACCAATCCCGCAGTACAGCTCCATCTGCGACAATCCTGCCGCTATCAGGGTGTCCAGCGCCGCGAATATTGCGCTATAGGAAAGGTTCCCATATGTTACCGGCTCTGCATCTGTGCGTCGGGCTCTATGATGGACGCATTCAGTTGTCGGACACTGATTAGCATTTTCTTGCTTGCACTTGTGGCAATGCAGCGGAAACCTTTCAAGCGCCGTATCTTCATATACTTTTATTCGGGTCTTTCCGCCACAGGCAGGACAGCATATCCAGTGAGAACAATTTTGTGTTGCGTTCATTTGCATCACCTTATGTTATCAATGCTCCTGGGGTGGAGTGGAAACCTGGGGTCCTGCTATCCGCAATTCTCTGTGTAGCCGAACAGCCATAACTGCGGTGACAATCGCCGAAATAATGTCTGCTATCGGCTGTGCGTAGAGAACGCCGCTTAATCCCCAAACCGCTGGAAGTATCAGAATAGCAGGGACAAAACAAATCCCCTGACGGCAAGCGCCGAGGATACAGCCCTCTGTGGCTTTTCCCATCACAAGGAACAGGAAGGAATAGACTGTGTAAAAACCAAAAAGGACAAAAGAAAGTCCATTTGCCCGTAGAGCAATCGAACCGACACGAACCATCTCTGCGTCTTCCTTTGTAAACAGGGATACAATCTGCGTAGAGAATACAGCGGCAATAACACCAAAAATCACACAAAAGGCGGTAGACCAAAGGATAGCAGTTTTGATAGCCTCCCGCAGCCGGTCAAACTTTTTTGCTCCATAGCTAAATCCGGCGATTGGCTGAAATCCTTTCAGAAAGCCAAAGACAATCAGCGTCCCCATGGACATAATTTTTGTGACCGGCCCCATAGCGGCCAGGGCGGAGCCACCGTATTCTTTGGCCGCGCTGTTTACCATGCCAATGGAAAGACTGGTCAGGAGTTGAAAAATCAGCGTGGGAATACCGATTTTCAAAATTTCGGACATAATCTCTTTTGCAAAGCAGCATTCTTTAATGCTGAAACTGAACACGCTCTTTTTCCGGAGTATGTAGCAAAGATAAACCAATGTGGAAACGATTTGGGAAATCGCTGTCGCAATCGCCGCGCCAGCCACGCCGAGGTTCAGTGTGTAGATGAAAACAGGGTCTAATATCACATTCAGCACCGCGCCAGCCATCAGCGCGCACATAGCCGTTTTCGCCGAGCCCTCGCTGGAAACGATATTGTTCATGGTGACGTTGAACACGTTGAATATGGAGAACACTATATATATGCGGGTGTAGGTAATCGCATAGGGCATCACACTTTCGATTGCACCAGCTTGTTTCAAAATTGGTTCCAGAAAGATAACAGAGAGCAGAATCACAACTGCGCCAATGGAAACGCCGCTGTAAATGGCTGTACTCGCTACCTTGTTCGCCGTATCCTTGTCGCCCCGACCCAGCAGCCTGGACAGATAGGCGGCAGCGCCGTTTCCGAACAGCAGGCCCAGGC
>CAOKLO010000111.1 GCA_948469375.1 uncultured bacterium
ATTCTGCAATGGTCAGTTCAATGGCGCTGTTGCTGCTGCCGCAGGCGGGGAAAACAGTTTCAAACCGCTTTAGGGAACAGTCCAGATAGACGGTCACGCCCTCATTGACTGCGAACGGGCATACGCCGCCCACCGCATGGCCGATCAGCGTTTTCGCTTCATCAGGGGTAAGCATTTTCGCCTTTGCTCCAAATTGGGCTTTATACTTGGGATTGTCGATTTTGGCGTCACCAGCCGCGACGATCAGGACGGCGTGACCGTTTACTATGAACGAGAGCGTTTTTGCGATCCGGCAGGGTTCACAGTTAAGGGCCTGTGCCGCCAGTTCCACGGTGGCGCTGGACACTTCAAATTCCCGTACCCGGTCTGCAATACCAAATTGAGCGAAATGTGCTCTTACCTTTTCAATAGCCATATGCGGATACAGGGAGCGTTGTTCTATACGATCCAAGAGTCCCGCAGCAAAAACGGTCATCTCTATATTGAGATAGATCGGCTGCTCAAGGATGCCTTCAAACTGCTTAATGAAGATTTGGATCAGCCGCTGAAACAGGGACAACTGGAACAGTAGCTGGTAGCCATGATCCATTTGAATGTGGTTGTGTCCAACGGCGGCAATATCTATCTGCCACAGGTATATAAACAGGAGTGCGAGACGGCGCTGAAAGCAGTACAGATGGCGCTGGAGCTTCCCGCCCCCGTCAACCTGACACCCATTATGGAGCAGGTCAAGGGGCGGCTTGGAATCACGTTATCTCAGCGGCAGACCGAGGGCGTGGAAATGGCGTTCCGATATAATCTGTCTATCATTACCGGCGGACCCGGTACTGGTAAAAGTACCATTTTGCTGGCGGTTGTGGAGGCATTCCGTATGCTGTACCCGGATAAAAAAATTGCGTTGGCGGCCCCCACCGGCAAAGCCAGCCGCCGCATGGCGGAGACTACAGGAATTGAGGACGCACAGACCTTGCACAGTCTTTTGAAGCTCCACGGGGATGACAGCGGACCGAAGAAAAAACAGCCTCTGGAGGCTGGACTGCTGATTGTGGATGAGACATCCATGGTGGATATGTGGCTGGCGCATCAGCTGTTTACTCGCCTGACACCAGGTACAAAGGTACTGCTGGTTGGCGATGCTGACCAGCTGGAGAGTGTCGGGGCTGGGAATGTATTTCATGAGCTGATTGACAGCGGTATTATTCCAGTTACTGTACTGGACCAGATTTTCCGGCAGGCGCAGGACAGCCGGATCGCCCATAACGCCAAGTTTATCAACGAGGGCAGCGGCGAGCTGTACTATGGGCCGGACTTCAACTTTATCCCTGCCGCCGACCAGGAGGAAACAGCGGAAACCGTCTGCCGCCTCTACAAGGAGGAGGCAGCACGCGTGGGTATTCAGCAGCTTCAGATCCTGTCGCCCTACCGTGAGAAGGGCGAGGCATCCTCTCAGAATTTGAATGAGTCAATTCGGGAGGAAGTGAACCCTGAACTGGATGGGAAACCAGAGGTGGCGCGTGGCAGCCGAAAATTCCGCCTCTATGACCGGGTGATCCAGCTGAAAAACAATAGTAAGATGGTTTTGTATAACCGCCAGGGCGACATCATTGGAAAGGGCGTATTCAACGGCGATGTAGGCTTAGTCCGCGAGATCAGGCCCGATACCGTTATCATCAATTTCGATGGGCGGTATGCCAAATATCCTTTAGACAGTCTGGAAGAGCTGGAGCTTGCCTACGCCATGACCATCCATAAAGCCATGGGGAGCGAGTATGATACCGTGATCATCCCCCTGCTGGCAGCCCATCGGGTTTTGCTGACCCGGAACCTGCTCTATACCGCCGTCACCCGCGCTAAGGGGCGGGTTTTACTGGTGGGGCAGAAAAAGGCGCTGTTTATGGCAATCTCCAAGACACGAAAAGGGAAACGCAACACGCTCCTGGCGGAGCGGATGCGGCTTTACCACAAAAAGTTAGCCAGTCCGAGCCGGTCTGCAGAGGAACCGCCTATGCGGAAGGCAAGTTGAGATGCAAGCACTTGTGTAATGAGTGCCTGCGTCTTTTTTTATTGCGATATAGCGGACATTCCGCTGTATGAATTTTGATATGAGAGGAGATTTCAACATGAACGAGAACACGATCCTTCGCACCGTCCCTGCCGCCAGTGAACTGCATAAGGTTCCGGGGTTCGACCCTACCCGGCTCCCGACACTCCCGCCGATGATAACCCCTTGACGGCCTGCGCCCTGACTGTGAAAGACGTTGAAAGCGGGACCGGCGAAAAGATCGGCGAATATGCGTATATTGAAATCAACAAAGGCCAGCTTGAATCTGTCACGGCTGAACAATATAAAGATTTCGCCGAAACCGTCGTAAAAGACAGCGGTTACAACTGGGTGGCGATTATCTGCGACGACGGGACCGGAATTTGCTTCCCCGGTTCCATGTACTATATGGCCGACGTCCGCAAGGCCCTGGGGTACAGCTAAAAAAGGACACCCGATGCAGGAACTCTGCATCGGGTGCTGTCTTTGCAGGTTATTGAACCCCAAGGCGCTCTTTCAGGGCGTCCTGGAGGATCTGGGAGAAATTCACACCAGCTTGGATCGCGCGGTCATTGAGCCAGCTGGGGATCGAAAGCGTTTTTTTGACCGCGCGGCTATCGTGCCTGCGCCGGTACTCCTCTGTATCGGCATAGACATAGTTGACAAATTCAGGTGCTCCAACAGCGGGCGGCGGCATAGGGGTGGGGATCTCCTCGTGCTGATCCTCTGCGCACCACAGCCACATGGAAACTGCGTCTCCAGCCATATAGATCGCATCCGCTAGATCCTTCCCCTCTGTGATACAGCCGGGAAGGCTGGGAACGGTAACTGTGATGGACCCATCATCCTTGTTTGGATGAAAAACTGCGGGGTAGACGTATTTGGACATAGCGTCCTCCTTTCTGATCTGCGAGGCTCCTGGAGGGCGGGGATCATTGGATCCCCGCCTGCTTCAGGATCCCCCTTGCGGTCTGTTCGTTTACTTCCGTGTGCCTGGGGATCGGGATCTTGATTCCAGGTTTTTGCGGATGCTGAGCGAGGTCGTGATTCCCACCGTGGATGATGACCCATCCAGCCTTCCGCAGTGCCTTGTCAATGTCTTTTCTTTTCTTTTCATTGTTTCCCTCACCTCTTGCTGCTATTTTAACACGTAAAAATACGCATGTCAATAGCAACACGTAAAAATACGTAAAATTTTCGGAGGAATACACTCATGACTGACGAGAAAAAGGCCACCACGTTTGAAGACAGCGCCGCGCAGGCGGAGCGTCTGGAGGCTTCGGCCCGGTCCGAGGCTGACAGTGGAACTTATACCCACACGTTCAAACAGCCCTTTACCCATGAGGGCGTGACCTATGAGCATCTGACTTTTGACTGGGAGAGCCTGAGCGGAAAGGACAGTGTGGCCATCGAGCGGGAGCTGCGCGGCATCAACGTAACCGTTGTGCTGGCGGAATTCACACCGGAATATCTGGCGGCTATGGCGGCCCGGGCCTGCACCTACCGCAATGCTGACGGCTTCCGCACGGTCAATACGGACCTGCTGTACGCCCTGCCCCTGCGGGAGTTCCGGCAGATCTGCAGCGCGGCCCGGCGTTTTTTATTGCGGTCGGGATCAGGGCGGGTGACGGAGGGCGCTGGCTCCGGAAGCAATGCCTGATCCTGGCGAGAAATAACGGCACGCCCGTCTTTGACTGGCTGGCGCTGCCTTTGCCGGAGTTGGGGAGCTGGATCAAGGCCAACAATGAGATAGAGGCGGAGAACGCGCAGCGGAGAAGGGAGGCGGCTGGTGGCAGGTAGAAAAGAATACAGCATGGACTTCATGCTGAACGCCGCTTTGAACGGGAATTTCAAGGGGACCTTCAGCAGCGCCCAGGCGGAATTTGCCAAGCTGGGCAGTGAAATCCGTGACTTGGGCCGTATGCAGTCGGATATCTCCTCCTATCAGAAGCAGCAGGCGGCGGTAACAAACACGGGCGCCAAGCTGCAAAACCTTCAGCGGCAGTATGACCTGCTGCGGCAGGAGATCGGGGAGACGGACGGCTCTACCGCCGCCCTGGAACGGGAGCAGGCCAAGCTGGAGCAGCGCATCCGGGACACCGAAACCGCTTTGGAGCGGCAGAAGCAGCGGCTTGAAGCCACCGGCACCCGGCTGAAGGAGGCCGGGGTCGACACCGCAGATCTGGCTGGAGAGAGCGCCCGACTGGCGGAGGAGCTGGAGGACCTGCGGGCACAGCATGAGGCCGCTGCCGGCGCTGTCCGCGCCGGAGGACAGGCATACCAGGAGGTCGGCGAGGCCGCGGGAAACTTTGGAGTGCAGGCGTCGGAGGCATTTTCCGCCGTCCAGCAGACGCTTGTCTCCGCGGGAATCGCCGGGGCGCTGCGGGAGATCAAGGACGCCTACATAGAATGTGCCGCCGCCGCAGGAGACTTTGAGGCGGGCATGAGCGATGTAGAGGCCCTGTCCGGTGCCTCGGCCCAGGAGATGGCGGAGCTGACGAATAAGGCCAAAGAGCTGGGGGCGGAGACCAAGTATACCGCCCTGCAGGCTTCCGAGGCCATGGGCTACATGGCTATGGCGGGCTGGGATGCCCAGGAGATGCTCTCCGGCATGAACGGCGTTATCGCTCTGGCCGCGGCCTCCAGTGAGGATCTGGCCCAGGTCAGCGACATCGTCACCGACAACCTGACCGCCTTCGGCATGAAGGCGTCCGACACCGCCCGCTTTGCGGACGTGCTGGCCGCAGCGGCCACCAGCGCCAATACCGACGTCAGCATCATGGGCGAGACATTCAAGCAGTCCGCCAGCGTTGCCGGGGCCCTTAACTATAGCATTGAGGATGTGGCTGTTGCCGTGGGACTCATGGCGAATGCGGGCGTGAAGGGCAGTATCGCCGGTACCGCGCTGAAGAACAGCTTCAACGGCCTCCTGGAGGGTGTGACGCTCACCAGTGCTGCTTTCGGAGAATACCAGTACTCCGCAGTCCAGGTGGACGGCACCATGAAAGACTTCGCCGGGTCCGTTGACGAACTGCGGGGGTACTTCGAGCAGATGACCGAGACCGAGCGGGTAGCCAACGCACAGGCCATCGCCGGGAAAGAGGGCTACAACGGTCTGCTGGCCATCCTGAACGCCACGGACGAGGACTATCAATCCCTCACGAACAGCATCAACAACTGCACAGGCGCGGCAGAGCGCATGGCGGCCATCAAGATGGACAACCTCAACGGCCAACTGGCCTTGATGGACTCCGCCTGGGACGCCCTGCGCACCACCATCGGGGAGGAATTCAACCCGGAGCTCCGCCGTCTGGCCGAGACCGGCACGGACGTGCTGAGCTGGGCGAACAGCTTTGTTCAGGCACACCCCGCCCTGGTCAAGGGCGTGATGGCTTTCACTGGCGTCATGGGCGCCGCCGCTGTAGCCGCAGTCACGGCGGCTGTGGTGGGCTTCGTGACTGCGACGGACGACGGCGTCCCCTCTGTCCGGGAGCTGACGGAGGCCGCACGGGAGCTGGATGAAACCCTGGAGGCCGCCGCCGGGACCTATGACAGCACCGCGTCATCTGTGATCGCCGCCGCCAATGTGGCGGATACCTACATCAGTAAGCTGGAGCAGATGGGCAGCTACGCCCGGCTGAGCGAGGCGGAACAGCGGGAGTACCACAACACCTTGGCCCTCCTGTGTCAGACGGTGCCGGAGCTGGCGGACAGCATCGACCTGGAAAACAACGCCATCCACGGCGGTACTGCGGCCCTCCGCGCCAATACGGAGGCGTGGAAGCAGAACGCCATGGCCCAGGCGTACCAGGAGCAGCTGACCGCCGTCTACGCCGCCCAGGCGGACATCCTCATCGAGGCGGAGAAAAACAGCATCGAGCTGACCCGGGCCCAGACGGCCCTGGAGGCGGCGGAGAAGAAGCGGTCCGACACCCTGGCGCGGATGAACGACATCCGGCTGGCCCAGACCGGGGCCGGAGATGACCCGGAGAAGGTCCGGGCCCTGCAATACGAGTACGACCAGTTGGAGACGTCTCTGGGCGATGTGGAAAATGAGATCATCCAGTCTCAGAGCGCAGTGGATGCCTACACCAAGGCCATCGCGGAGGATGAGGCGGCGGTCGCCTCCGCGCAAGAGGAGATCGAGCTTGCTGAGGAGGCGTTTCGCAACCTGACCGGCGCGACGGAGGAGCAAACCGCGGCGGAGACCGATGCCGCCGCCCAGACCCGGGAGCTCCAGGGCGTGCTGGGGGATGTCACCGGAGAACTCACCGTCCTGGCCGCCTCGTATCTGGAGGCGTATACCGCTGCGGAGGAGTCCATCTCCGGGCAGTATGCCTTGTGGGACAAGGCGGCGGAGGTGACCGCTACCAGCGCCGGGACCATTACCGCCGCGCTGGACAGCCAGCTCGCCTACTGGGAGCGGTACAATGAAAACCTGGACGCCCTAAGTGATCGCAGTACCGATATCGCTGGGCTCAGCGACATAATCGCGGCCTTTGCCGACGGCAGCAAGGAGTGCGTCAACGCCATCGCCGGTATGGCCGGCGCAAGCGACGAGGAACTGCGGACCATGGTGTCCAAATGGCAGGAGCTGCAAGAACAGCAGTCCGAGACCGCCGGGAGCCTGGCAGAGCTGGCGGCTGGGTTCCCGGAGCAGATCGACACGCTGGTGAGCTCCATGGAGGAGGGCGTGGCCGGGATGAGCCTTCCCGATGAGGCTGAGGAGTATCTGGAGGACATGAAGGAAGTCGAGAGGGGCGCCCCTCTGCTGGGGGTCATCCTGAGCACCACGACCAAGGCGGTCCTGGACAAGCAGATGACCGCCGCTGACGCTGGGCGGCTGGTGCAGGAGGAGTACGCCGCCTGGGAGCTGGAGAAAACGCTGGGCGATTACAGCCTGTATGAGCCCTTGGCGGACGCGTTCTTCGAGCCCCCGGGGGACAGGGCCGTCCGGCTGGAGCGCTGCAAGCGTATCACGGATGCGGCGAAGGACGCGGACCGTACCGTGAAGGACGGCGTCTATTTGGGCGTGGTGAGTACCCTGTCCGCTGTGTGGATGGTCTTGCGGGACATCGCATACGCCCGGGAGGTCACCGACTACGCCGCCAACGCCGATGGGAGGGCCTACGGCGCCGAGATTTTCCGTACCTTGACGGAGACGGTGCTGTCCGCGCAGACGGCGGAGGACGGCAGATAGTATACGATCATATTAGGAGCTTCCTGTATACTTCAAAGCAGGGAGTTGACGAAAGAAGATACCTCAGGTAGATTTGAATTCTTACTGACCTGACCGTTAGTAAAATTCAA
>CAOKLO010000112.1 GCA_948469375.1 uncultured bacterium
GAAAGAAGGTTTTAACGCCTATGGGAAAAATCGTTAAGGTCTCCGGCCCGCTGGTGGTGGCCACCGGCATGGAGGAGGCCAACATGGCCGACGTGGTCCGTGTGGGCGAGCAGCGCCTGATCGGTGAGATCCTCACCATGACCGGCGGCTCGGCCTCCATCCAGGTATACGAGGAGACCTCCGGCCTGGGCCCCGGCGCCGACGTGGTCACCACCGGCGCCCCTCTGTCCGTGGAGCTGGGCCCCGGTCTGATCGAGAACATCTACGACGGCATCCAGCGCCCGCTGGAGGTCATCATGAAGAAGGTCAAGGGCAACAACCTGCCCCGCGGTGTGGAGGTGCCCGCCCTGGACCGGGAGAAGAAGTGGGACTTCACCGCCACTGTCAAAGCCGGCGACAAGGTGGTGGGCGGCGACATCATCGGCACCGTCCAGGAGACCAACTCCATCCTCCACAAAATCATGATCCCCCCGAAAATGAGCGGCACCATTGAGTCCATCCAGTCCGGCTCCTACACCGTGCTGGACAAGATCGGCGTTCTGGTGGACGACAAGGGGGAAAAGCACGAGCTGACCATGATGCAGAAGTGGCCCGTCCGTGTGGGCCGCCCCTATAAGCATAAGTACCCCCCTGTGATTCCCCTCCAGTCCGGCCAGCGGATCGTGGACACCTTCTTCCCCGTGGCCAAGGGGGGCACCGCCGCCATCCCCGGCCCCTTTGGTTCGGGCAAGACGGTGATGCAGCACGCCCTGGCCAAGTTCTCCGACGTGGATGTGGTGATCTACATCGGCTGCGGCGAGCGTGGCAACGAGATGACTGACGTGCTCCGGGAGTTCCCTGAGCTCATCGACCCCCGCACCGGCGAGACTCTGATGAAGCGTACCGTGCTGATTGCCAACACCTCCGACATGCCGGTGGCCGCCCGTGAGGCCTCCATCTACACCGGCATCACCATCGCCGAGTATTTCCGGGACATGGGCTATGCCGTGGCCGTCATCGCCGACTCCACCTCCCGCTGGGCCGAGGCCCTGCGTGAGATGTCCGGCCGTCTGGAGGAGATGCCCGGCGAGGAGGGCTACCCCGCCTACCTGTCCTCCCGTCTGGCCCAGTTCTACGAGCGGGCCGGCTCCGTCTCCTGTCTGGGGTCCGACGAGGACCGCCGCGGCTCCCTGACCGCCGTGGGCGCGGTCTCCCCCCCGGGCGGCGACCTGTCCGAGCCCGTCTCCCAGGCCACCATGCGTATTGTAAAGGTGTTCTGGGCTCTGGACGCCTCCCTGGCCTACCGCCGCCACTTCCCCGCCATCAACTGGCTCACCTCCCATACCCTGTACCTGGACTCCCTGCGCCCCTGGTATGACGAGAACCTGGGCAAGGACTTCCTGATTAACCGGGAGTGGGCCATGTCTACCCTCCAGGAGGAGGCCAACCTGAACGAAATCGTCCAGCTGGTTGGTAAGGACTCCCTGTCTGCCAAGGACCAGATCACCCTGGAGATCGCCAAGATGCTCCGGGAGGACTTCCTCCAGCAGAACTCCTTCGTGGACATCGACTGCTATTCCGAGTACGACCGTCAGGCCCAGATGCTGGCTATCATCCGCCGCTACGAGGACCTGTGCCGGGATGCCTCCGCCAAGGGCGGCAGCCTGAACGACCTGTTTGGCGTGCCCGTGCGGGAGAAGATCGGCCGTGCCAAGTCGGTGCCCGCCGACCAGTATAAGAGCGCCTACGACGCCATGACCCGGGAGATGGAGGACCAGATTACCGCCATCGCCGAGAAGGGAGCGGATGAAGTATGATTCGGGAATATAAGACAATCGAAGAAATTTCCGGCCCTCTGATGGTAGTCAAGCGGGTCCAGGGCGTCACCTATGACGAGCTGGCCGAGGTGGAGCTCACCGACGGCACCATCCGCCGCTGCAAGGTGCTGGAGGTCAACGGCGATTCCGCCGTGGTCCAGCTGTTCGAGGCCTCCGCCGGCATCAACCTGGCCGAGTCCAAGATCCGCTTCCTGGGCCACCCCCTCCAGCTGGCCGTGTCCGGCGACATGCTGGGCCGGGTCTTCAACGGCATGGGCCAGCCCATCGACGGCGGCCCCGCCATCCTGGCCGACGAGTACCGTGATATCAACGGCCTGGCCATGAACCCCGCCGCCCGGAACTACCCCAACGAGTTTATCCAGACGGGCATCTCCACCATCGACGGGCTGAACACCCTGGTCCGCGGCCAGAAGCTGCCCATCTTCTCCGGCTCCGGCCTGCCCCACTCCGCCCTGGCCGCCCAGATCGCCCGCCAGGCCAAGGTGCTGGACGGTGAGTCCAACTTCGCCGTGGTCTTCGCCGCCATCGGCATCACCTTTGAGGAGTCGGAGTTCTTCGTCCAGGAGTTCCGCCGCACTGGCGCCATCGACCGCACCGTGCTGTTCACCAACCTGGCCAACGACCCCGCCGTCGAGCGTATCGCCACCCCCCGTATGGCCCTCACCGCCGCGGAGTACCTGGCCTTCGAGAAGGGAATGCACGTGCTGGTCATCCTCACCGACATCACCAACTACGCCGAGGCCCTGCGTGAGGTGTCCGCCGCCAAGAAGGAGGTCCCGGGCCGCCGCGGCTACCCCGGCTACCTGTACACCGACCTGGCCACCATGTACGAGCGGGCCGGCCGTCAGCTGGGCAAGGAGGGGTCCATCACCATGATCCCCATCCTCACCATGCCCGAGGACGACAAGACCCACCCCATCCCCGACCTGACCGGCTATATCACCGAGGGCCAGATCATCCTGTCCCGGGAGCTGTTCCGTAAGGGCGTCAATCCCCCGGTGGACGTGCTGCCCTCCCTGTCCCGTCTGAAGGACAAGGGCACCGGCGAGGGCAAGACCCGGGAGGACCACGCCGGCACCATGAACCAGCTTTTCGCCGCCTACGCCACCGGCAAGGAGAACAAGGAGCTGATGTCCATCCTGGGCGAGGCGGCCCTGTCCCCCACCGACCTGCTCTACGCCAAGTTCGCCGACGAGTTTGAGCGCCGGTACGTCTCCCAGGGGACGGATGAGAACCGCTCCATCTTCGAGACTCTGGACCTGGGCTGGGACCTGCTGTCCATCCTGCCCAAGACCGAGCTGAAGCGGATCAAGCCCGAGATGATCGAAAAGTATCTGCCCAAAAAGGAACAAGGGGGGGTATAAATGCCTTCCACAACAATCAACCCCACCCGGCAGGAGCTGAACCGGCTGAAAAACCGCCTGCGTACCTCCATCCGCGGACACAAGCTGCTGAAGGACAAGCGGGATGAGCTGATGAAGCAGTTCATGGACGTGGTGCGGGAGAACCGCGCCCTGCGCAAGCGGGTGGAGGAGGCGCTGATGCGGGCCCACGGCGCGTTTACCGTGGCCGCCGCCCTCATGTCCCCGGAGATGCTGGAGCAGTCCCTGCTCTACCCCAAGCAGAGTGTGGAGCTGGACATGACCTTCCAGAATATCATGTCGGTGGACGTCCCCCAGTACCAGTTCCGCACCAGCAGCCAGGACCCTGGGGAGGTCTACCCCTACGGCTTCGCCCAGACCAGCGGCGAGCTGGATGACGCGGTGGACGCCCTGTCCCGGGTGCTCAGCGACATGCTCCGGCTGGCCGAGGTGGAGAAGACCTCCCAGCTGCTGGCGGAGGAGATCGAAAAGACCCGCCGCCGGGTCAACGCGCTGGAGTATGTAAAAATCCCCGAGATGCAGGCCAACATCAAGTATATCACCATGAAGCTGGATGAAAATGAGCGATCCAACACCATCCGCTTGATGAAGGTAAAGGACCTCATCCTGAAAGAGGCCATTGAGGAGAAGCGGGCGGAGACTGCCCACGCCATCGAGGCCTTCGGGGGAGAAGCGCCCCAGTCTGTGTAAGCTGTTTCGGCGGTACTGCCCTGAATCTCGGGGCAGTACCGTCTTTTGTAGGAAAGGGAGGAGCGGCCATGAGTTTAGTCCAAGCTGTCCTGTGCAACGAGTTTGCCCTGGTCTGCGGCGAGCAGCAGCTAAATCTGACCAGCGGCGGAGTGCTGCATAATTTCAGAAAGATTTTTAAGGTGAACGAAGCGGTCATCATCGGCCTGTCCGGAGCCATTGAGGACAACTATTACCTGTTTCAGGACTATCTGAACGTAGATTTTACCCTGAAGGAGGACTGCCCGGACAGTCTGGCGGAGGTCTTCAACAAGGTCACTGCAAGATACCGGGAAATGACGGAGCAGGGCGAGTGCGATGTATTCAGCCTGGTCTGCGGCTGGAACGGCTTCGGCTTTGAGGGCAAGACCTTCTTCATCAACTCCCAGTTCGGGGAGGAGAGCCGGATCACCGACGTAAGGCCAGAGCACGAGAAGGATGCAAAGCTGATCTCCTGCGGAGACAACCGGCACTACGACAATTTCCTGGCTGGCGTGTACCGCTACGGCGCCGAGGTCTACGGCCTGCAAAGGGCCTTTCGTGACACCCTGGCGCAGGGCGTCATGTTTGACGAGTATATAGACAAAAATGCCCAGTTTGAACTGATCAGGAGGCCGGTAGTATAAGCCGGGCTCAACCCGCCAACCGGATAATTAAAACAGGGAAATGTGGAAAGAAGGGATTCCAATGGCGCAATCTATACTGGAAAAAATTATAGAGGGAAGAATTATTGCCATCGTCCGGGGCATCCCCAGCACCAAAATTCTGGGGCTGGCCTCTGCGCTGGAGCGGGGCGGCGTCAGCTGCATCGAGGTCACATTCGACCAGACCAGCGAGGAGAAGGCCCGGGACACCCTGGCCTCCATCCGCGCCATCCGGGAGGCGCTGGGGGACAGGATGTGTGTGGGCGCCGGCACAGTCATGACGGTGGAGCAGGTCCGCCAGGCGGCGGAGGCCGGCGCGGAGTATATGATCTCTCCCAATGTGGACGAGGCGGTCATTGGGGAGACCAAGCGCCTGGGCAAGGTGTCCATCCCCGGAGCCATGACCCCCACCGAGGCGGCCTTTGCCCACAAATGCGGGGCAGATATTGTAAAGCTTTTCCCGGCCGGCCTGCTGGGCGCGGCCTATATCAAGGCGGTAAAGGCGCCCCTGAAGCACATTCCCGTCACCGCAGTGGGCAATGTAACCGTAGAAAACTGCGCGGAGTTCATCAGGGCGGGGGCTGTGGGCGTAGGCGTTGGCGGCAGCCTGGTCAGTGCCACACTGGTGGACGAAGGAAAATTTGACGAAATCACCGCGACCGCCCGGGCCTATGTGGCGGCGCTGCGGGGCTGATGAACAGGAGGGACTAAACATTGGACAGCTATCTGCTCTACTTTGACTCCGGCACCTCCAACACCCGGGCCTATCTGCTGGACCGGGACTTTCAAGTGAAGTATGTGGCCAAAAAGGCGGTAGGCTCCAAGGATTCTGCCATCGCCGGGAGCAACCGGGTGCTGGTGGAGGGCATGAAGGCGCTCCACGACCAGGTGCTGGCGGAAAACGGGCTGACGGAGGCGAACATCTCCGCCATCTATGCCTCCGGCATGATTACCTCCCCCTACGGGCTGAAGGAGGTCCCCCACCTGCCGCTGCCACTGACGGTGAAGACGTTCGCGGACAGTCTGTACCCCTTCCGGGAGGACACCTGCTTTCACCGGGACATCATTCTGGTGCCTGGGCTCAAGACGCTGAGCGATGATTTCTCTTTTGTCAACAATATGCGGGGGGAGGAGATCGAGATTATCGGCGCTCTGGAGGAGCTGAAGGCCATGGACGATGTGCAGGACGCCGCCCTGATTTTCCCTGGCTCCCACACCCACGTCACCTATATTCAGGGGGAGGAGATCACTGGAATCATCTCCAATTTTACCGGAGAGCTGTTCTACGCCATCCAGAAGGATACCATCCTGTCCCCCGTCCTCACCCCGGACGGCAGCCCGCCCGACGTTGAGATGGTGCGCCAGGGCTATGAAAATCTGAAACGCTTCGGCTTTAACCGGGCCCTGTATATCTGCCACGCCATGCGTCTGTTTGACCAGGGGACGCCTCATCAGCGCCTCTCCTACGGCGAGGGCGTCATCATGGGCGGCGTGCGGGAGTCGCTGGAGTACTACTGCGAGAACCTCTGGCCCAAGTGCCGAACGGCGGTGCTGGTGTCGGACGAGTTCATGTATCAGCTCTTTGCCGCCCTGCTGGAGGGCAGCCCCTATATAGACCGGGTGCTCTGGATGCCCATTTCGGCGTCCAAGAGCTACGCAGTCAGCGGCCTGAAAAGGATCATCCGCGCAAAGGGAGAAACCGGTATATAAACAGAACACGCATATGTTTTCAGAAGGAAAACATATGCGTGTATTTTCTGCCCATCCCCCAGCGGGCCAGGCAATTACAGAGCTCCGCTCTTACACCATGCGACCTGTGCTTCGGAGCGCCTCGGCTGCCGCCTGCTCCGCCATTAGATCCGAAAAAAAGTTCAGGTTGGGAGCAAATGTCTTTGTTTCATAGTCAAATTTGTGAGGAGGGCAATACCGGCAGCAAGGGGAATACCATATGTGCCTGTATTGGTTTTGTATTATTTATGTCAAAAGTATAGCGCGGCGCAGACGTGGAAGCAAGAAAAATACCGAACTTTGTGCAATAAAACAGTCCTGTAAGGATAATCACAAAATCGCTCCGCCGCCCCAAACCTGGGATTGTGTCAGGGCAAGGACGGTTTCGGTGGGGACCCCGGCGATCTCACTGCCGAAAATCTCCAGCAGCTTTCCGCCGCTCAGCATGGCGGCAAGCTGGGATTTTGCCGCTGCGGATGCTTCCAGCTGAGAGGCCAGCATGTGCTGTTGAATCTGCCGCGCCGACAGCAGCTTCATAAACTCGGTGTGGCGGGCCATGCGCAGGTCCCACCAGCTCTCCTCCTCGTCGGAGCCGCTTTTGGAAAAGGTGAGCCCGCCGCCGCTGGAGGAACAGGCGTTACAGATGTTCCCGTCCTCGCCGATGGCAACGGCCTGGGACATACCCGCCGTGCTTCCGGGGATAATGGCCTCATTCCGGGCGGCATCGAAGGCAAACCATGTGTCAATCTTCGCAAAAATCTCCTGGGCGTAGGCCGGGTCCTGCTCCATGCGCTCCTGCACCTTGGGATGAATGACCACGGCTTTGCTCCCAGGCG
>CAOKLO010000113.1 GCA_948469375.1 uncultured bacterium
ATTATCAGAAGGACTTGGCCATCTGCGAAAGGGTGCTTGGTACGGAGCATCCCAGCACAGGGACCTGCTACAACAATCTTGCCAGCGTATATCAGAAACTGGGGGACTATGCCAAAGCGCTGGAATATTATCAGAAGGACTTGGCCATCTGCGAAAGGGTGCTTGGTACGGAGCATCCCAGTACAGCGATCAGCTATAACAATCTTGCCGGCGTATATCAGAAACTGGGGGACTATGCCAAAGCGGGTAAGTTCTATAAAGACGCATTAGCTGTATTTCAAGCCAAATTGGGGCTGCAGCATCCCAACACAACATATGTGCAGGATCAAATTGAAGCATTAAAAGGTCAGGATTTGTTTTGATCCCGCGCGGCGGAAACGCCGCCCTCGAAAAAGCGGACGCATGTATTGCGTCTGCTTTTTCATATTTGACATACACAGGCCATATAATTTGGCAGAGCATTATTATATTTCAAAGGAGCCTATTATAAAAACCATTCCTTGGGGACGGCTTTTATGATATATGACTTTATGGAACTTAAAAACATGATTTTACGTGAGCAGTATGCGGCAAATACAGAGCCATCCAAGTATATTGTCCATCAGGTCGTCACCGCCTGGCTCAAAAAAGAGCTCCAGAAATGATGCCTGCGCCATTTTACCGGCGCGGGCATTTCCAATAAATCCTTACGGTCCAGCTGCTCCTGCATCGCCATAGCAGTGAGCGGTTACGCCTTTGGGGGGGTGTAAACAAATTCTTTGCGCAATTTATACACGGCTGAGTAAGGAGGATGAAGACAAGCACCAGCCCGAGTCCGAGAGCATTCAAAACCAAAAATCCCTGCTAACTCATTACGCCATCGAACACGGCTGGGATATCTACTCGATTTTTTGTGATGAGGACTACTCCGGAGTGGACAGCGAACGCCCGGACTTCAACCGCATGATCCAGGCCGCCAAGCAGAAAAAGTTTCAAATCGTCCTGTGCAAATCCCAATCCCGTTTCACCCGCGATATGGAGCTGGTGGAAAAGTACATCCACGGCCTGTTTCCCATCTGGGGCATCCGCTTCATTGCCGTGGCGGACAACGCCGACACCGAGGTAAAGGGCAACAAAAAAGCCCGGCAGATCAACGGGCTGGTAAACGAGTGGTACTTAGAAGATTTATCCGAAAACATCCGTATGGTGTTCGACTTGAAGCGACGGGAGGGCAAGTATATCGGCGGCTTCCCCATCTACGGCTACCAGAAAGACCCAGAGGACAAAAACCACATCATTCCCGACCCCGAGGCCGCTGAGGTGGTGCGGCAAATCTACCAGTGGTCTCTGGAGGGGCACGGCCGCCAGAACATCGCCTATCTGCTGAACCAGCAGGGTGTACCCAACCCCACCCGCTACAAGGCCGAACGGGGCTGGACCTGCAACCACCCCATAAAGAACGACTTCGGCCTGTGGAACAAGGTGACAATAGGCCGCATCCTTACCAATGAGATGTATACCGGCGTGATGATCCAAGGCCGCAGGAAAAAGGTGAGCTACAAATCCAAGCTTATCATCGACACCCCGGAGGACCAGTGGTACCGGGTGGAGGGCACCCATGAGGCCATCATTGACCGGGCCACCTTCGAGGCTGTCCAGCAGAGCCTGCGCCTGCGCGCCAAAACGGACGGCTCCGGCGAGGCACACCTGCTGTCCGGGCTGGTGAAATGCGCTGACTGCGGTTCCACCATGAGCAAGTGCTCCAACGGAAAGCAATCCTACCTGCGCTGTAAGCTGTACGCCGACAGCGGGAAGAACAAGCTGTGCACCCGCCACTCCGTCCGGCTGGACCAGCTCATTGAGCTGGTGTCCGACCGCATCCGCTACTATGTTCAGACCTATTACCAATTGGACCCCAGCGACTTCCAGCCGCAGAAGGACACCCGCCGGGAGGCCCTGGAGCAGGAGCGAAAGTCCATTGCCGCTCAGTTGGAAAAACGCAGCCAGGCCCTCAAAACGCTGTACTTGGATAAGGTAGCGGGTGTCATCAGCGAAAGCCAGTTTGTGGAGCTGAACCAGTCCTTCCTGCAAGAAAAAAGCCGCCTGGAGCGGCGGCTGGCATATATTGGCGAGGAGCTGGCCCAGCGGGAGGATGCCCAACAGCAGACCGACCTGATGGAGCGGGCACGGGAGCTTCTCAAGCTGGAAACCGTTCCCCGGGAGCTGGTGGTGGGGCTGATCGACCGCATTGAGATCGGTGAACGGAATCCGGACACAGGTCAGCAAAACGTTTCAATTACCTGGAAGTTCTAATGCAAACTCGGAGCGAAACGAAGTTTCGCGGATAAAAGTTTCTTTTTGGTACTTTTTCTTTTCAAAGAAAAAGTACGGCCCTTGACCTTCATCGTGTACTTCCGGAACAACCACGTGGGGCGCTGTTCCGTCCACCAGCGCCGCCCCCAGCTGAGGCAAAATCAGCGCGTCCAGCGAGTCCGGGTCGCCGGAGCACAGCACCTGCTCCGTCTCCAGGCCCGCCGCCTGGGCATGGCGCTCCACCCGGCGCATGAGGGTGGACTTGCCGCTGCCCGGTCCGCCCTTGACGATATACAATGCCCGCATCCGGGCGGGGTCGGACAGCTGGTGATACAGGGAGTAAAAACCTGCGGGCGTGTTGCCGCCCAGAAAATACTGTATGTTGGGCATCCGAAAGCCTCCTCCAAGTTTCGGCGGATACGTCCCGCCGTTCGTTTCATTTCAATCTATGTGACACCGGTGGGAATGGTGCGGGAGCGCCCCTCTCCCCCGCCATTTCACCCTATTTTTCCCTGCCAGTCCCCTATTCGCCTGGGACGGGCCAAAAATAGCGGGCGCAGAGCACTTGCAGCAGGGCGGAAAATAGTATAAAATGAAAACCGCTCCCTTTCCAGGGAGCGACCGGCACAATCCCTTTCCCTGCACCATTCTATCAATTTACGGAGGTCCCAGCCGTGTACCAAGGAAAACGAAGCGAACCCCCCGCCCCTATATGGCGTCTGGTGGCCGTCATCGCCCTGACCATCGTCCTGCTGGCGGCGGCGGTATTTGCAGTCCTGCTGATCCGTCAGTCCGCCGCCCAGCAGCCCCAGCCCGGGCAGCTCAGTCCATCCCTGCCCCCTCAAAGCGCCCCGGCGGCCACCCAGGAGCTCCCACCGGACCCCTCGCTGGAACCCACGCCCACCGCCACCCCCGGCCAGGCGGAGCGGATTTTAGCAGACATGACCCTCCATGAAAAGGTGTGCCAGCTGTTTGTGGTCCAGCCCTCCGACATCACCGGCACCCTCATCGTCACAGCGGCCGGGGAAACCACCCAGCAGGCGCTGGAGCGCTGGCCTGTGGGCGGGCTGCTGTACGACGCCAAAAACCTGGTCTCCCTGGACCAGACCCACACCATGCTGACCAACTCTCAGAGCTATTCCAAAATCCCTCTCATCCTCACCTGCGACGAGGAGGGCGGCCGGGTCAATCGCCTGATGCACACCGTAGGCACCACCTACATCGGCCCCATGCTGGACTACAAGGACCAGGGCCCGGACACGGCCGCGGACAACGCCAAAACCATTGCCGCAGATATGCGCTTTTGCGGCTTTAATATGGATTTGGCCCCGGTGGCCGACGTGTGGTCCAACCCGGAAAACACCGTCATCGGCGACCGGGCCTACAGCGACGATTTTGAACAGGCCGCGATCCTGGTCAGCGCCGCCGTGGACGGCTTCCACCGGGGCGGCGTGGCCTGCACCCTCAAGCACTTCCCCGGCCACGGGGACACCTCCGCCGACAGCCATTACGGCTCAGTGTACGTATACAAGACCCTGGACCAGCTGCGGGACGCGGAATTCCTGCCCTTTCAGGCGGGCATCGACGCCGGAGCGGACGCGGTGATGATGGGCCACCTCATCCTCCCCGAACTGGACGACAAGCCCGCGCTGCTCTCCCACAAAGTCGTCACGGAGCTGCTGCGGGAGGAGCTGGGGTTTGACGGCGTGGTCATCACCGACAGCCTGAAAATGCAGGCCATGACCGACCACTACGGCAGCGGCGACATCGCCGTGGGGGCCGTTCAGGCCGGGGTGGACCTGCTGCTGTGCCCGCAGAATCTGGACGAGGCGGTAAGCGCCTTGACCCAGGCCGTAGAGAACGGCGCCATCACCCAGGAGCGGCTGGATGAGAGCGTGCTGCGGGTGCTGCGGCTGAAGATCAACCGGGGCATCATCCCCGCCGAGTGAACAAAAAGCGGCCCGGAGGAATTCCCTCCGGGCCCTTTGTCAGGTTCTCACGTCCAGCTTGATGGCGATCACCGTGCGGTCGTCCCCGTTTCCCGAGCGCAGATCGCTCTCCTTCAAGATTTCCGCCGCCAGGGCCTGGGGGGACAGGCCGTCAAATTCGGACAGCAGCTTTTTCAGCCAACGGTCCTCCTTGCCCGTGGTCACCCCGTCGCTGACCAGCAGCACGCAGTCCCCCGCGTCCAGGGTCAGCGGGAAGGCGTCCGGCGTAGACAGCTCCCCTGCCGCCACCCCCGCCGGCAGGGAGTCGCCGGTCAGCCGCTCCACCACCCCGGCCCGGCGCAGGTAGGTGGGCGCCGCACCCAGCTTGTACACCGCGCTGGTTCCGCTGAACAGGTCGATCTGCAGCAGGTCCACAGTGGTGAACCCCCCCTCCTTCTCGCCCCGCAGGGCCAGGGCCTCTCCTACGGTGGTCAGGGCCTCCTCGGGGGTCAGGCCCGCCCGCAGAAACTTCTCCAGCAGACGAAGGGCGGTCTCGCTATCCTCCCGGGCGGCGCTGCCGCTGCCCATACCGTCGCACAGCAAAAAGTTCAGCTTGCCGGAATCGTCCTTGAACCACACCCCCACGTCGCCGCTGATGGGCTGTCCCTCCCGGTCCGCCCCCGCCACCCCGGCAATGGCCATCAGCGGCTCCCGCTGGGCCAGATGGGCGTGGCCCCGCCGGCTGTCCGCATCCCGCAGGGGACAGCCCAAAATGGCGCTCAGCCGCCCGATCTCGCCCTCCCGGCTGAGCTGCTCGGCCCCGGGGCCCTCCACCTCCAGCTGCAGATGGCCGTACTGGTCGGAGTACACCGTGCATTTCCCCTCCAGCCCCAGGGCGGCCATGCGCTGCTTTACCAGCCGCTGGCGGCGCACGTCCACCGCCGGTTCCTGGGCCAGCTCCGCCGCCGCCCGGTCCAGCACCGCCGCCATATGGCCGTACTGGGCGCACACCGCCGCCCGGCTCTCCCGCACCCGGCTGTCGTACCGCCTGCGGCTCAAAAGGGCGGACAGCTCCCCATTGGCCGCCACCAAAAAGGTCTCAAACCGGATGCACCGGCTGGAAAAATGGGGGGGAAAGTCCTCCAGCGCCCCTGCGCCCCGGTCCAACATGGGGGTGAGGGCGTCGGCCAGGGCAGTTTTGGTCACCTGGTATTCCCGCTGCCAGCAGCGTTCCTTCTGCTTGCATTTGACGCATACCCGGTCCGCCGCCCGGTCAAAAATGCGGGCGGCGTCCCCGTCGTTGGGGACCACGGGGGCCTGGAACGCAGTGCGCAGCCCTCCGGACACCGCCCGGAACGCCTCGGCGGTCTGCTGTAAACGGTCCGCGGCAAATTTCCGGGCGTGGACGCTCTCCTCCTCCGGCTCCTCCTGACGGATCAGGGCGGACAGCCGGCGCAGCAGCTTGTCCGGCAGGAGCAGAAACACCGCCGTTCCCGCCGCCAGCTCCCAGGCCAGGGCCTCTCCCGGCCCCAGCTCCCAGGTCCATAAGATCGCCGCCGCGCCGCTCAGGGCGTAGCCTGCCGCGCACATCAGGCGGCTCTGCTTCACAAAAATTCCCGCCACCAGCCCCGGCAGGGCGTAGGCCAGGGTATAATAGGTGGGGAGGCCTGCGGAAAAGCCCATGGCCATTCCCGCCGCTACCCCGGCGGCGGCCCCCATGCCCACGCCACCCTTCCAGGCAGCGACAAGCACAATGGGTACGCACAGCACCCGGCCCAGGGAGTAATCCCCCGCCACCGTCACCCGGGTGAGGGTCATCATCAGCGTGGCGGCTAAGGTGATGGCCCCCGCCAGCTGCCGGACGGAGATTTCCCCGCCCGGGCGGCGCGTCTCCCACAGGTCAAAGGCCTGGCGGTACAGGCACACCGTCCCGGCGGTGAGCACCACCTCTGTGACAAAGCCCACCGCCGCCCCCTGGCTCCACCCGGCGGCGGACTGGTAGACAAAGCCCACCATGCCGTTGAGGGCGGCGCACACCGTGGGCATGAACCAGGGCTGGTGGTACAGCTGGAACTCTCCCATGGCCAGGGCCACGGCGTAAACCATCATGGACGCGGCGATATAGCGCAGGCCCTCGATCACCCCCCGGAAGGACAGGTAGCCCAGCGCCGCCCCCACCAGCGCCGCCAGGCCCTCCAGACCCGGCTTGCACACCCCCACCAGGGCCAGGGCAAACAGGGAGTGCCCCCCCATCAGCTCCGCCCCCGCCAGCACCGCCGTCAGCAGAAACCGCACGCCGCAGTCGCTCAGCCGCATCACCATGGGCAGGTCCACCTGCCGCCGCTGCTTTTCCCGTCTAGTCCCCTCGTTTGCCGTCATAGTCTTTCCCTCCGTGGTGAGATCTTAAGTATAAAATTCCATATTATGGTAGACTCATTATAGGACAGGCCCCTGAAAAACGCGGTCGCAACCTGTCTTGCCTTTTTGGAGGGAATTTGGTATGATAAAGGGCAAATCAGCAAATCAGGAGAATATCCCATGAAAATTGGCAGCGTAGAATTGAATACCCGGCTGGCCCTGGGCCCCATGGCGGGAGTCACCGACCTGGCCTTCCGCGCCGTGTGCCGGGATAGGTCCGGGTGCTACACCGTGTCCGAGATGGTCAGCGCCAAGGCCCTGTGCTACGGGGACAAAAAGACCCCCGCGCTTTTGAGGCTGGGGGAGGGCGAGCACCCCGCCGCCGTCCAGATCTTCGGCTGTGACGAGCCGTTCATGGAAAAGGGCGCGGCGCTGGCGCTGGAGCAGTCCGGGGCGGATATCATCGACATCAACATGGGCTGTCCCGTGCCCAAGGTGGCCAACTCCGGGGACGGCT
>CAOKLO010000114.1 GCA_948469375.1 uncultured bacterium
CCAGCAGGTCCGGCAGATCCGTCCCTTTGGCGGTTTCCATCTCCTCGTCTGTGAATTTCCAGAAATCCTCCTGGCCTGTTTTCTGTTTCGTGATTCATCACCTCCTCCATAAACGCAAAACAGCCAGGGAGAACGTCCCGCAAACGGGGGCGCTCTCCCTGGCTGTTCGGTCGTTTCGCTTTCGTTGTTTTGACGGATGGCTGGGGCCTTTGCGGGGCTTGCTTTTCTTCGGGCGGGGGCCGTTACGCTGCTGTTATGTACACCATATTTTGGGCAAAATAGGGAAAACGCCACTATGGCTTGTATGGCTGGGGCAAAAGTGGTATACTGTCCCTCAGTGAAAAATATAGGGAGATGGGTCAAAATGGTGTTTGTCTGCGATCACTGCCACTTTGAGATCGAGGCCGTGTCCAAGCCCTGCCAGTGCCCGGACTGCGGGAAGCTGAACCGTATCCGCACCGCCACAGCGGAGGAGAACCGGGCGTTCCAGGCCCGGAAGCTGGAGGACGTCTGGCGCGACACGGCGCCTGTGCTGGCAAGCTGACAACAAAAAAGCGCCCCGGAGGTTTCCCCAAAACTCGGGAAATCTCCGGGGCGCATTGCTGCTGTGGGCAGGAGGCCGTCACGCTGGGCCACAAAGGGGCCGACACCGCGTTTTACCGTCCTGGCAGGGCACACGGATGCCACCCTGCCTTGGGCTGGCACAAACGGCTTGAAACGGGCCGGGGCCGCTCCCTTTTGGAGCAGCCCCGGCTGGGGGTGTCAGATCTCTTGCTCGGTGCTGTCATCCGCCTCGTCACCGTTGCTGATGGGGGCGGCCTCCTCCTGCCGCTCCGCCGCCTCCAGGGCCTCCTCGATCAGCCCCAGCACGAACTCCCGCTGGGTCAGCTTCCTGCCGGTGCGCTGGGTCTCGCGCTCCAGGTGGGTTTTGATCCGCTGGAAAAGTTCCTCCGAGATCTGAAAGGCCAGGGTCCTGGTGTTGTTGTTCGTCATGGTGATGTTCCCTCCATTTTCTTTTATTTTGAAGTATTCGGTGAGCAGTTCGGTGATGTACTGTGCGGTGGTCAGGCCCGCCGCCTCTCTGGCTTCGGAAATTTTCTGATGCAGGTCGAGGCTGATTTGCGCGCAGAGGTTCTTTGTGGTGGCCATGTGTCATTCTCCTTTCTGCCGGTTGCAGGCCAAGTATAGCTGAAAGGCATGGGGAAAGCTATTCACCAATACCACCAAGGAACCAAAGACAAACCAAGCATAACCACCAATCTGAACAGACTGGATAATGAAAAAGCCGCCCACGGTCTGCCTGGGTGGCTGGCAGACTGTGGGTGGCAAATCTCTTTTTTTGAATGCTGGGGAGTTCGAGTCATGTGTGCTTCTAAAAACTCCCAAATTCGGGGAATTTGCATCTCCGACACGTTATTTTTATTTTACGCACCCAAAATTTTGAAACGCTCGAAAAATATTCATTCTTTTTCGCTAAATTGCTGATTTAATGCAAAAATTCCGCACCGAAGTGCGGAATTTTTGCCTGCATCTTTTTTGTCAATGCAAGTTGGCGCAGCGGGAGGGATTCGAACCCTCGAGCGGTTTCAGCCGCTACACGATTTCCAATCGTGCTCGTTATGACCTCTTCGATACCGCTGCAAATCGGTGGTGGTGAAGTCACAATTTATCTTGCCGCTTGTAGTGCGACACAACGTAGATTATTATAACAGCTTTTTCGCGGATGTCAAGTAGCTTGCGCACAATTTTCCAATTTCTTTTTTTGCCCTCTCAGCCAGACCCGCAGCAGGTGCAGTGCCTCCGGCGACAGCAGAAGCAGCGCGGGCAGATTTACTGCCGCCAGCAGCCCGTTGAACGCATCCACCAACTGCCATACCGCCGTCAAGTCGCCAACCGCCCCTAAAATAATGCACACGGGAAAAGCCAACTGATACAGCCCCTGCACCCACTGGGCGCTGGTGAGGGTTTCCATACCCCGCCGCCCGTAATACCCGGACCCCAGCAGGGAGGTGAAGGCAAACAGCACCAGACTGACCGACACAATCCATTCTCCGGCCTCACCAAACAGAGCGGCAAACCCCGCCGCGGTCAGCGGGGCGCCCAGCATTCCATCGGGAACCGCGCCCGCCTCCACCAGCGCTAGGGCCTGAACCGGATCATACACGCCGGAGGTGAGTATGACCAGGGCGGTTACAGTACAGATGATAATCGTGGCAAAGAATACCTCAAAAATGCCCCACATACCCTGCTCCGCAGGCTGGTCTACATCGGCGCAGGCGTGGGCGATGGCGGACATACCCAGTCCGGCCTCATTGGTGAATACCCCCCGGGCCACGCCGTAGCGCAGGGCGGCGCCCATGGCATATCCCCCTGCCGCTGCCCGGGGCGCGAACGCATAGCTGACAATCATCCGGAACGCCTCGGGCACCGCCCGCCAGTTGACGCCGATCACCGCCAGCCCGCTTCCCACGAACAGCAGGGCCATGGCGGGCACCAGCAGCTCACACAGCTTCCCGATCCGCTTGATTCCCCCCACCAGCACGGCGGCGGTGACAACCGCCAGCACTACGCCCACCACCATGGGATTGGCCCCTACGGAGGCTGACAGCGCCGTGGCGATGGAATTGGCCTGGGCCAGATTTCCCCCCGCCAGCGTCTCTGCGATACAGAACAGCGCGAACACCTTCGCCAGCCCCGGCAGGCGCAGCCCCTTCGAGATGTACTCCATGGGTCCGCCCTGCCAGCGGCCGTCAGGGCCCTTTTCCCGGTGGCGTACGGCGAGAATTTTCTCCCCGCATCCCGTCATCATCCCCAGCAGGGCGGACATCCACATCCAAAACACCGCCCCAGGGCCGCCGTATACGATGGCGGTGGCCACTCCGGCGATGGACCCCGTGCCGATGGTGGCGGCCAAAGCGGTAGACAGGGCCTGGAGCTGGGTCACTCCCCGGCCCTCCTTGCTGCTCTTCCTCCGCCGGAACAGGGAGCCCACCGTGGTGCGCCACCAGGTGGGCAGCCCGAAAATCTGGAAAAATCCAGAGCCAAAGGAGTACCACAGCCCCACCGCCAGAAACGCCGCCAGCAGCGGCCCGCCCCACAGCCAGTCGCCAAGCGCTTTGAAAAAAGCCATGTCCGCATCCCCTCCTGTTGGAAGGTATGCGGACATGGCACAAGTTATTCGTTGCAGAGCAGAGGGAGAGGTCAGCCTTCCCCGGGCGCCGCGTTGTCCTCCTTTGACGCCCGTTTCTGTTCAGACCAGGCAGGACGCTTCCAGAGCCGCAGCCGCCCCGCCTGATTGGGTAGGAAGCCCATGCGGTGCAGAATCGGCAGTAGCGCGGCAAACAGCGCCGCCAGCATGATGGTCTGTACCGGCAGCATGATGGCGTTTTTCACCGCGCTCCCGCTCACAATGACCCAGTAGCCCTTGCCGCCGGAGTACCACAGATAGGTGCCCAGACCGCCGATGAACACGTTTTGCAGGTTGGTGGCCAGTTTGGCCAGGAACACCCGGAGCACCGTCACCTCCGCCCGGTAGAGGAACAGGGCGTAGGTGAACACCCCCAGCATGGTGGTGAGGATGTAAAAGGGGTTGTACCCGCCCTGGGGGCCGCCGGGGCTCATGAAATAGCCCACCGTGTCCTCCACGAAGCCGAACAGCAGGGCGTTTACCGGCCCCCCCACCAGGGCGCACAGCGCCCTTGCCAGAAAGCCCCAGCTCACCGAGATGTTGTTCACCACCGGCACCGAGCGCAGGTAGCCCAGGGCCACGCAGGCGGCCACCATCAGGGCGGAGAACACCAGGGTGCGCAGTTTTTTTGCGTCCGCCGCGGCGCACCGCCAGTAGGCGCGGGAAAAGGGCGTTTTGAACAGTTCCATAAAAAAGACCTCCTTAAAATTACGGCAGCCCAAACGGGTATGCCGCACAAAGGAAGCCCACGCGCAATTCCACCATGCGGCAGCGGGATGCGGAGCGCACACTGCAAGCCTGCGGCTTTTCGTCCGGCGGACAACTCCCCGTCCCGCCGGCACTTTTACACGTGCGTTCCTACTCTGCCTGTTGGGGATAGTGTACCCCATCCCGGGAAAAATTGCAAGAGGGAATGTGCCCAAATGATACCGGTTCTTAAGCTGAATTTAAATATTTTCCCCGTTGCAACTTAATCGGCGTGCTGGTAACATGTTGATTATAAGGAGAAAAGGGGAGTGATGCGCTATGTACACGGTGCTGATCTGCGACGACGACAGGGATATCGTCTCGGCGCTGGAGATCTACCTGACCAGCGAGGGCTATCAAACGGTGTCCGCCTACAACGGGGAAGAGGCCGTCCGGGCGGTGAACGAGGGGGACGTGGACCTGATCCTGATGGACATCATGATGCCCCAGCTGGACGGGATCCGGGCCACCGCCCGCCTGCGGGAGTCCGGCGGCAACATCCCCATCATCCTGCTCACCGCCAAGAGCGAGGACTCGGACAAGGTGCTGGGGCTGAACATCGGCGCGGACGACTATATCACCAAGCCCTTCAACCCCATTGAGGTGCTGGCCCGGGTGAAGAGCCAGCTGCGGCGGTACACCACTCTGGGGGGCAAGGCGGTGGCCCAGGAGGAGGGCGGCGCTTTGCGCAACGGCTCCATCGTCATGGACGATGAGGCCAAGTCGGTGACGGTGGACGGCGAGAGCGTCAGCCTCACCCCCATCGAGTACAACATCCTGCACCTGCTGATGAAGAACCTGGGCCGGGTGTATTCCACCGCCCAGATCTATGAGCAGGTGTGGAACGACCCCGCCCTGGGCAGCGAGAACACCGTGGCCGTCCACATCCGGCACCTGCGGGAGAAGCTGGAGATCGACCCCGCCAATCCCCGGTATTTGAAGGTAGTGTGGGGCCTGGGCTATAAAATGGAGAAGATGCAATGAAGTGGCGGGAAAACGTAGCGGTGAAGGCCCTGGCCTTCACCGCGGCTGTGGCGGCGTTCACCGCCACAGCCATCATGAGCTGGTACCAACTGGCCAATTTCGACGCGCTTTGGGGGGATGCCTACCTGGGCGACGAGAGCCACGGCTATACCCAGACCTATTTGGTGAAGCAGGATTTTTGGATGGTGCGCAGCCTGGTGGCCTTCAAGGAGCGGGTGGCGGCGGGCGAGGAGCTGTCCCTTGCGGAAAAGCGGGCCATGGAGCGACTGGAGGCGCAGTATGACGCCGGAGCCACCAACCTGCGCTGGCAGCTGCTGGACCAGGACGGCAAAATCATTTACGGCAACACCCAGGAGGACAGCACCCAGGTCCGGGTAGACTATTTGGAGGATTACTCGCGGAGCAGGATGGGCATTCTTGAAAGCGATTCCGGTTGGGACTATTGGGTCGGGCCTGAAAGCCGCGCCCTCAATTGGACGGATTACACCGACGTACGTAATAACACCAACTGGCGGAGCCTGCTGCCTCAACTGGTCGAGGCGGCTAAGGTCCAGGAAAACGCCGGGGAAGTGGGCGTGATTTTGCCAATTCCGGACGGCGACACCATTGTGGTGCCGCTGGATGCAGCGCTGGTGGACGACGACGGCTATACCAATCATCTCTGGATTCAGGATTCCGACGGGTGGTATCTCTATCTGCCCACCGTCCGGGCCTGCCTGGAGGGAAACCGGTTTGGGTACATTTTCGACCCGGACGGGCTGGAATGGGCGCTGACCCCGGAGGCGGCGGCAGATGAGGCAAACAAGAAGAGCGCCAGCTTGATTTTGTGGGTAGACGACGCCCTTCGGGTGGACGACCAATACCGCAAGGCGGCGCTCAAAATGGAGGAGTGGCAGGCCGGACGGACGGGGTACCTTGCGCTCACCCTGGTGCTGGGGGTGCTGGGCCTCCTGCTGACGGCGTACCTGTGCTGGGGCGCGGGGCACAAGCGCGGGGAGGAGGGAATTTACCTCAACTGGTTCCACCGGGTGCCCGGGGATTTGCTGTTGTTTCTCCTGTTCCTGGGCGGTGTGGGCTCTGTGGGGATTGCAGGCGTTGCGGCAATAGATGCCTACATGGACGCGCCCATGTATATCCAGCTGATTTGTGTGGGGCTGGGGGTATCCGCCACGGCGGCAATGGGCCTGGCCGCGCTGATCACAGTGTGCGCCCGGGCCAAAGCCCATACCCTCCTGCGCAACACCTGGACCTGGGCGATCTGCGCCTGGTGCTGGAAAGTGTTCGTCCGCCTCTGGTGCTGGTGCTGGGAGCTGTTAAAAGATATAGGACGGGGGATCGGCGCCGTCCCCCTCATCTGGAAGGCGGTGGTGGTCTGCATGGCATACCCGATCTTCACATTGGCTACGATCCGATGGGCCGGCGGGCTGTGGCTGCTGGTGAGCTTTTTGTGCGGGCTCTACCTGTGCGCCTGGGCCTATCAGTGGAAGCGCATCCGCCACGGCACCCAGCAGATCATCGGCGGCAACCCCAACTACCACATCGACACCAACCGAATGCTCCCCGATCTGAAGGGCCACGCCGACGAGCTGAACAACCTGGGCCACGCCATCTCCACGGCGGTGGACGAGCGGATGAAGAGCGAGCACTTCAAGGCGGAGCTGATCACCAACGTGTCCCACGACCTGAAGACTCCGCTGACCTCCATCATCAACTATGTGGACCTGCTGAAAAAAGTGGACATCAGCGACCCCAAGGCCCAGGAGTATATCGAGGTGCTGGACCGGAAGAGCCAGCGGCTGAAAAAGCTCACCGAGGACCTGGTGGAGG
>CAOKLO010000115.1 GCA_948469375.1 uncultured bacterium
AGAACGAGGACGGCGGCAAGCGGAAGAACGCCGCCCGCCGCCGGGAGCTGGAGGCAGCGCAGAAGCGCATCGGAGAGTTGAATGGCATCTTCAAGAGACTTTACGAGGACAGCGTGGCAGGACGCATCACGGACGAGCGCTTCATGGAGCTGTCCGCCGATTACGAGCAGGAGCAGGCCACGCTGAAAGCCCGTGTCACTGAGTTACAGGCGGAGCTGGGGCAGGCGCAGGAGGCCGCTGTGAACGTGGAGAAGTTCATGGCCGTTGTGCGGAAGTACACCAGCTTCGAGGAGCTGACCCCTACCCTCCTCCGGGAGTTCGTGGAGAAGATCGTGGTGCATGAGTGCTGGAAGGACGAGCAGGGAATGCGCCACCAGGACATTGAGATTTATTATTCTTTTGTGGGCAAGGTGGACTTGCCTGATGATTGAGCCAGACCTATCCGGCGAGGCCCCGCCGGATGGGGACGGCAAAAATTTTTAACCTCTCCTTGCTTCTTTATCCGTAGTGAGCTAAGTCGCAGGGCATGAAGCAGCTCATGGCGGGCGGCGGTGTTGCCCTGATCGGTATGCAGCTCATCCCCCTGCTGGCGAACCTGTTCGGCTAAGAGGGCGTAGCCAATGCTGAACATCCTCGACATAATCACAGACTGGATCAAGGGCATCCTCCGGGACTGCATTATGGGCAACCTGGACGGGATGTTTGACCAGATCAACAGCGAGGTCGGGGAAGTTGCGGCAAACGTGGGGACGACCCCGGCGGCATGGAACGCCGGGGTCTTTTCCATGATCCGCAATCTGAGCGATAACGTGGTGGTCCCGGTAGCCGGGATGATTATAACCTTCGTCCTGTGCTACGAATTGATCTCCATGCTCATGGAAAAGAACAACTTCCACGACTTTGAAACCTACGCCATTTATAAATGGGTGCTGAAAGCGTTCATCGCCGTGTACCTTGTCACCCATACCTTTGACATTACCATGGCAATCTTTGAACTGGCGCAGAACGTGGTACAGCAGAGCGCCGGTATCATCACCGGAACCACCAGCATAGATTTCGCCACGGTCATAGGCGATGTGTCCACGCAGTTGGAGGCTATGGAGCTGGGCGAGCTGTTCGGCCTGCTGGTGGAAACCATGCTGCTGAAAATCACCATGCCCATTCTGTCCTTCTGCGTGATGATTGTGCTGGTGGGGCGGATGATTGAAATTTACATCTACTGCTCTATCGGCGCAATTCCCTTCGCCACCATGACCAACCGGGAATGGGGGCAGATGGGGCAAAACTACCTGCGCGGCCTTGTGGCCCTGGGGATGCAAGGCTTTTTCATCATGATCTGCGTGGCAATCTATGCCGTGTTGGTGGGGCAGATTACC
The DNA here is from genome assembly GCA_948469375.1 of uncultured bacterium. Taxonomy (GTDB): domain Bacteria; phylum Bacillota; class Clostridia; order Oscillospirales; family Oscillospiraceae; genus Enterenecus. The sequence goes on from CAOKLO010000115.1 coordinate 1,377, forward strand.
AGCGGAACCAACCTTCATATTGCTATCTGGCAATGCGCCGGATATACGGTGCTGCTGTGCTTCTCGCTTTTCAAGACCAGCGCAGTCAGCAAGTCCATATTCAACACACATTAAGGAGGTGGAAACAGATTGAAAAAATACAGTATCATCCTTGCCGATCCTCCGTGGGCCTATAAGGTATGGGCAAAAAAAGGCGTGGGACGCACAGCAGAAAGCCACTATCCTACCATGCACATAGAGGACATTCGGGCACTGCCCGTTGGCAAACTGGCGGCAAAAGACTGTGCTCTGTTTTTGTGGGTCACAATGCCAACGCTTTCTGAAGCATTTTCTGTCATTGAAGCGTGGGGATTTACCTATAAAACAGTAGCTTTCGTGTGGATAAAACAGAATCGAAAATCTCCCTCCCTTTTTTGGGGCCTGGGACACTGGACACGCGCCAATGCGGAGCTGTGCCTACTGGCAACAAAAGGAAGCCCTAAACGGCAATCTGCCGCCGTACATCAGGTAATTGTATCGCCGGTGGAACAGCACAGCAAAAAGCCGGACATTGTTCGGGAGCGGATTGTCACCCTGATGGGCAATTTATCCCGTGTGGAACTGTTCGCCCGCCAGATGCTTCCCGGCTGGGACGTATGGGGAAATGAGGTAGAACCCAGCCCCGGTTTGGCGGAGGAATTGTTATGCTGACATTAGTTCCCATGTCCCTAAAAGATGCTAATACTTTTGTAGCCGCCCACCACCGCCACCACAAGCCCGTCACCGGCCACAAGTTTTCCATCGGCTGTGCGGCGGAGGGACGGCTGGTGGGCGTTGCCATTGTGGGCCGTCCCGTGAGCCGCTATCTGGACAATGGCCTGACGCTGGAAGTGACCCGGCTCTGTACCACGGGCGAGAAAAACGCTTGCAGTATGCTGTACTCTGCGGCGGCGCGGGCGGCAAAGGCTATCGGCTACCGCAAGATCATCACCTACACGTTGGACACGGAGGCCGGAGCCAGTATCCGGGCGGCGGGCTGGACGTGTATGGGGCAGGCAGGGGGAAAACGCTGGACCGGCAAACGCTGTCCCGCTGTGGACCTCTGCCCGCCGCAGATGAAATTGCGGTATGAGAAATTATTATAAAGGAAGGAGACGTTCATGGACGCAGAAAAATTGAATCAGGCACAAACTGACAAAATGGCATTGCAGGAGGCCGTGTACCTGATTGACCGGGCCGTTCTGCTTCACTTGAAAGAAGTGCAGGGCGGCGATTTTGAATACGCCGTGTTCGACAAACAGAACAAAGGGAAAGTGACCAAGGGCAGGATCATTGATGACAATGTGCTGGACGGCATCGACCCCACTCACGACCATCTGGCGGCAGCACGGGACGCCGCTATTAAAGATGCCGGTCTGGACGGCATCGAGGTGGCACAGGTGGGCCTGACCTCCCTGAAGGACTTCCCTAAGTCGGACATCTACCGCCGCTCCATCTGGGAGCCGGAGACGCTGCCGAAGGATGACATCCGCTTCATCAACAGCGGCTATGACGAGCAGTTCCGCATCCCGGACGGCGGCACGATCCAGGTGGAGTACCCGGACAGGACCTTCTCCGCCAAGTGCGGGTATATCGACGACTACCACACCTATGTCGGGAGCGAGGTCTACCACATCTGCCAGTTTGCCGAGGTGCTGGAGCGCGGCGGGGGTGTCTGCCGCCCGGAGCCGGTGCTGGATGCGGAGCAGGCAGCGTGGAAGATCGGCTGGAATGCCTGTCTTGCCGTGGAGTGCGGCGCGGGGCATTGGGATTACAAACTCATGGATGAAAAATTCAACGAGATCAAAAACGGCGAACTGGAAGTCGTGGGCCTGTCCATCAACGAGGTCCGGGACCTGATTCTCGTTGAGAATCAGATGGAGCGCCGCTCTATGACGCCCACCGACTATGGACTGCTTATGGAAAAAGCGGCGCAGAAAGAAATAGACGTTATGCAGAAGCAGCCGGAACAGACGGCCAGAAAGCCTTCTATCAAGAAGCAGTTGGCGGCGAAGCCCGTCCCCGCTGACCATCCTGCAGCAAAACCGAAAGATCGTGAGGTGAGGTAACTTATTTTCTACGAAAAAACAAACTTAACATTAGGATCACTTTTTGACGGCATAGGGGGCTTTCCCTATGCCGCTTCTTTTTACGGCATCCGCTCCCTGTGGGCCAGCGAGATCGTGCCGGAGTGCGTATCCATCACCCGGCGCCACTTCCCGGATATGGTTCATGTGGGCGACATTACTCAGCTGGACGGCGCAAAGCTGCCGCCTGTGGACATTATCACATTTGGAAGCCCGTGCCAGGGGCTAAGTCTGGCCGGTCTGCGCCGGGGCCTTGTGGATGAGCGAAGCGGCCTTTTTATGGAGGCCATACGAATTATTGATGAAATGAGGGAGGCGACACATGGCGAATACCCCAAATTCGCAATCTGGGAAAACGTTGTCGGCGCAACGAGTTCGGCGGCTGGACGTGACTATCAGGCCGTGCTTGCGGCGTTCACAAAGAGTAAGGTTTCAATGCCTCGATCTGGAAAGTGGGCAAACGCCGGAATGGCGCGAGGCCGAGGCGTTGATCTCGCTTGGTGCGTGTACGACGCCCAACATTTCGGAACAGCACAGCGGCGCAGGCGCCTGTTTCTTGTCGCAGATTTTAGAGGAAAAAGCGCCGGAGAAATACTGTTTGTCCCCAAAAGCCTGCGCGGGTATTTTGAGGCGGGCGGAACGCCGCGGCAAGGACTTACCGCCTTTGCTGAAAACAGCCCTGATGCAGCAGGCGGGATTGTCGAGGTCCTGAACGACCAGGGCGGCGATTCCATGACGGTGGAGCGGTCCGGCATTTCCCCCACCCTCCGCAGCCAGACCCACGGCAATCTGCCAGTCATTGCCAGCGCGCTGTGCATGGGAACCGGGCAGGCCAATGCTGGTATTCTGGACAATCAATCCCCCACCCTGACCGCGGCCCATGAGCGGCCCCTCCTGGTGCATCCGCAGATTGCCGGAACACTGTGCGCCTCCGGCGCTGGCCTCTCCCGTCCCGCCGGGATGGGGAGTGAACTGGACTTCTGCGTCACCAGCGCCGGATTCCGGCATAAGGCTGGGAGCGCGTCAGGAAGTGTGGGCTACCAGGAAGAAACGGCCCCGACCTTACTCGCAAACCAGCAAAGCAGTGTGTTTGTCAGTGCGGTGGATTGCCGTAATCTCCGGGAGACGGAAGAAATCAGCGGCACATTGCAGGCAAAAACCAAATCGGGAGGTTATTCGCTGAACTATCAGAATCCGGTCCGTATCGGCTTTTGTGTGCGGCGGCTGACCCCCCTTGAAGCTGAGAGGTTGATGGGGTTCCCGGATTTTTGGACGGAGCATGGCCATGACGGTAAGCCTATCAGCGATACGAAACGCTATTCTATGTTAGGCAACAGCATTGCCGTCCCGTGTGTGGCCTACATCATGCAGGGCATCCGGGATGTGCTGCGGAAGGAGGTGTAACCATGCCCTTTGTCCCTGTCCCAAAAGACCTCGCTAAAGTAAAGACGAAAGTGGCGTTCAACCTGACCGCGCGCCAACTCATTTGCTTCGGTGCGGGCGGTCTGATTGGCGTACCCGCCTATATGCTCACCCGGAACAGTCTCGGCAACGAGGCGGCGGCTCTGCTGATGATCGGCCTTATGCTGCCCTTCTTCCTGTTCGGCATCTACGAAAAGGACGGCCAGCCCTTAGAGAAGGTGCTGGGCCACTTCATCCGGGCGCAGTTCCTCGCCCCCAAGGTCCGTCCCTACCAGACCGACAATCTCTACGCCGCTATGGAGCGGCTGAATCATCATGAAAAGGAGGTACACGCGATTGCAAAAAAAGCAGGAAAAGCAAGCAAAAAATCTGCAAGCGGCAAAAAGACAGCACAAAAAAGATAAGGCCGACCTGCGGGACACCATCCGCCTGACCCCTGACGCCAAGCTCACCAGCCGCCAGAAGCGGCGGCTGTCCGCTTCCGTCCAGAAGGCCAAGCGGGACGGCAAAATCCCCCGCACCGCCCAGCAGACCATCCCCTACCGGGAGATGTGCCGGGACGGTATCTGCGTGGTGACGGAGCGTTACTACACCAAGCAGGTGCAATTCTACGACATCAATTACCAGTTGGCGCAGAACGAGGACAAGAACCTGATCTTTGAGAATTGGTGCGATTTCCTCAATTATTTTGATTCCTCCATCCAGGTCCAGTTCTCTTTTCTCAACCAGCCCGCCGATATGGAGGAACAGCGCCAGTCCATTCACATCCCCGACCAGAAGGACACCTTCAACAGCATCCGTGAGGAATACTCGGATATGCTGAAAGGCCAGCTCTCCAAGGGGAACAACGGCCTGACCAAGACCAAGTACATCACCTTCGGCGTGGAGGCGGACAGTCTGAAGGAGGCCAAGCCCCGGCTGGAGCGTATCGAGGCGGACGTGCTGGCTAACTTCAAGACCCTGGGGGTGCGGGCGCACTCCCTCAACGGCTATGAGCGGCTGGCCGTCCTCCATAAGATGTTCCACCCGGCGGATAATCAGAAGTTCCGCTTTGCCTGGGATGCCATCTATAAAACCGGCCTTTCCAGCAAGGACTTCATCGCCCCGGACAGCTTCACCTTCAAGAATGGCCGGATGTTCCAGATCGGCAGGACCTACGGGGCAATGTCCTTCCTGCAAATCCTCGCCCCGGAGCTGACCGACCGGATGCTGGCGGACTTCCTGGACCTGGAAAGCAGCATGGTGGTCACGCTCCATATCCAGTCCATCGACCAGAGCGCCGCTATTAAAAATGTGAAGCGGAAGATCACCGATTTGCAGAAAATGACCATTGAGGAGCAGAAAAAGGCCGTCAGAAGCGGATACGATATGGACATCATCCCCTCTGATCTCGCCACCTATGGCGCGGAGGCCAAGACGCTTTTGGAGGACCTGCAATCCCGGAATGAGCGGATGTTCCTGGTGACGATGCTGGTGATGAACACGGCGGAGACGCGGCAGAAGCTGGAAAACAACGTATTCCAGGCGGCGGGCATTGCCCAAAAGTACAACTGCGCCCTGCGGCGGCTGGACTACCAGCAGGAGCAGGGGCTAATGTCCTCCCTCCCCCTGGGCCTCAACCAGATCGCCATTCAGCGGGGCCTCACCACCAGCTCCACCGCCATCTTCATCCCGTTCACCACGCAGGTGCGCCCGTAAGAGCACCCCATCTGGTGCTCGTGGGCTATACGAATACTGC
>CAOKLO010000116.1 GCA_948469375.1 uncultured bacterium
GTCTGGTCTTCGGATGGGGAGCTTCTTTCGCCGGGTGAGGTACAAGCTGACCCGCCTCCTCAAGCGGACATACTTCCGCCTGATGAACTGGATCCTGCGGATGACTCTGCGGCTCTGGAGGTGACGGACCAGGATACGCTGGTCTTGATTGCCGGTCTGCTTGCGGATATCGCCAAGGACCCCGCCGTCTGGTATGTGCAGGACCTGCGCCCTGCGGAGCCTCCCGCCTCCGCTGCCGGTGGTCTGAAATCCCTGGTAACATCCATCTTCGGAGAGTATACGCCGGTCGCCTCCACAACCGTTATCACGCAGACAGTGGACAACGATACATATCAATACCTGATAGAAACCGTTCCCGATGGCTCCGCTGGCGTGGACTATGAGTGGCTGGCCGGTGTGTTTCTCTTCGGCATCCTGCTCTACTGCCTGATGCGGCTTTTAGGAGGTGTCCTGAAATGACAGATTCCATGATGGCCTACTCTGTCGGGATGCTGGACGCCGTGGCGGTGTTCCTGAGCTCCGAGCCCATCATCTATCTTTTTGGTCTTATCTGCCTCGCCGTTGTGGTAAAGGCGGTTAAGAATATGATTTCATAGAAAGGAGAAACGAGTATGAATCCTGCTACGGAGGGCGCTGCCCTGACTATGGCCACGGTCCTGTCCGCTATCACGGAGGTTTTTACCGCCGCTGTCGGCTGGGTCGGCACTGTCTCTGATACTGTGGTCAGCAATCCCCTGCTCCTGGTTGGTGTCGTGATCACCTTCATCGGCACCGGTATCAGCCTGTTTTCCCGTCTGCTGAAAGTGTAAGACCCAGGGGGAAGGGGGCGCGCCAAGCGAAGCGCGCGCCCCTTCCCCCAGCTTTTTCGGAGGTTTCTATGAAACAGAAACAATTTGATTTCAAGCGGGTTTTTCCCTGCTTTTTTCTGACTTTGGCGGTGCTTACGCTTCCGGCCTTTGCCGCTGAGGATTTTGTCTTTCCAGAAGGTAATTGCCGGAAATGCGGTATGGCAGGTGTATTGGCATCTACATCGGTTGTTCCTACTTGTACTAATAGGGGTATTGCATTTTATGAAAAATGTTCATTATGTAATTTAACCATTGGTTCAAAACCCCTTCCCGCCCTCGGCCATGTTAAAGCGGAGATACCGAGTGGAATAAAGCCTACTTGTACAAATCCAGCTTATGTAGAATATAAGTGTACACGTTGTAATGGTATCGCTGAGACACTTGTAGTTGGTGATCCGCTTGGTCATGATTGGATAGAATCCAGCCGTGTTGACGCCACCGTTGACATTCCTGGTTCTGTCGGGTATTCCTGTAGCAGATGCAGCGAAACGAAGACGGAGATTATCCCCCAGCTCCCTGCCGAGCCGGAGCCACCTTCGAGTGAAAGCCTGTCCCTGACAGCTCTGCTCCAGACCATGACTGAGGTTTTTTCCATGGCCTGCGAGTGGATGGAGGCGGTGTGCTTCACGATCGTCTCTCACCCGATCCTTTTGCTGGGCGTCGTGATTGGCTTCATCGGCACTGGCGCTGGTCTGTTCCAGCGTCTGCTGAATCTTTGAGGAGGAGTGAAGTATGTTTGTCTTGATTTTCGCGGCTTTGCTCTATCTGCCTGTATTCCTGCGTTCTTTTCTTTGCCCGTCTCATCCCCATGTGCTCAACGTCTACTTTGGCGTCCCCGGCTCCGGCAAGACCACCTTCGCCGCCTATCTGACCAGGTGGGCCCTCCATGAAAATATCCTGATTCGCTTTTGCCGCAGGCATAGAAACCGGCTGACAAGTCTGCTTCTCAACAGCCGGTATCTCAAGCGCCGGATTGACGTTTACAGCAATGTCCCCATCACCGGCGCTTACCGCCTGGATGCCAAAAAGGATATTGGCTTCTGCATGATTGAGAACGCCAAGGTCATCATAGACGAGGCCGGGATTGAGTACAACAACCGCAATTACAAAGCCTTTCCCCCGGAGTCCATCTACTTTTACAAGTACCATCGTCATTACAAGGTCTCTGTGGACGTGTTCTCCCAGTCCTATGAGGACATGGACGTCACGCTCCGCCGTCTGGCACAGAATTTCTACGTGGTCCGGCGCTCCTTGGTTCCCTTCTGTGTCGTGGCCCGGAGAATCCGCCGCAAGGTGGGCGTGGATGAGCAGACCAAGCAGATCGCGGACCTCTATGCCATGGGCCTGCCTCTGCTGGACACCAAGCGTATTTTTTCCCCGCCTCTCTGGAAGCTTTTCAATAGTTACTCCCGGAAGGAGCTCGCCCAGAAGGTGTGGGAAAAGTGGTAGTGTCACACAATTCTTTGTCCTGGCGCCCGGCAGCTGAAGGTTTTTTGTGTTACACAGCCAGCTCCGCCGGAGATCTCCAGCCCAATATTTTTCGGGGATAGTGGAACAGCCAGTTTTGGAATTCCGCTATCTCCTTTTTTGTCACCCGGGAAAAGTCAGTCCCTTTGGGAAACCATCTGCGGATCATTCGGTTCATATTCTCGTTTCCGCCCTTCTCCCAGGCGGAGTAGCTGTGGCAGTAGTAGACCTCAAACCGCTGACCGCCGTGGATGGACTGGGTGAGCTGCTTGTACTCCAGAAACTCCGGCCCGTTGTCTGTGGTGATGGTTTTGAATCTCTCCCGAAAATCCGGCTGGGTTCGTTCTAGGGTATCGAAGACCTTTCGGACGGACGCCGCCCGTTTATCCGGCAGTTTGAAGACCAGCGGCTCCCGGCTCCGCCGCTCCACCATGGTCAGCAGTACCGGCTTGCTTTTGGCTCTGCCTACCACCAGATCGATTTCCCAGTGTCCGTACTCCTCCCGCCGGTTGACATGCTCCGGCCTTTCCGTGATATTGGGGAGGGCCGGGTGAGCAATCCGCCGTACCGGCTGATGGCCCTGCTTTTTGGGTTTGCCCTTCTCCCACAAATCTTTGTTGGTCAGGTGCAGGAATATCCGCTTGTCTATGTAGCTGTACAGGGTGCTGGCGCAGACAGTGAGGGCAAATCCCGCCTTCCTGGCCTCAGCCAGCGCCGCCGCCGGGGAATACCGTTTTCGCCGGTCCACTTTTCCATCCGCCTGGACGCCCAGCATTTTGTTTTCCAGGAATTTCGCGTAGGCGTGGTCATTTCCGATTTTGAGGGGCCTGCCCTTGGCGGTCTGGTTGTAGGCGTGTATCTGCTGGCCTTTGTCTGCGGAGTAGCGCTCTTCGTCCCACCAGTCGCAGGTATGGACGTACTTTCCCCGCGCTATTTCGTTGTAGATGGTCTGGCGGCAGAAGCCCAGCTGCTTCGCAATTCTGGAGACTGGAATTTTTGCTTCTAAGAGAGCTTCCAGCTTGTACCGCTCGTCTCTGGTCATATAGTGTTGTTTTTTCGTCATAACCCGCCAAAACCTCCATTGGCTCAAAGTATTTGACCTGAAACAAATGGGAGGCCCCCGCCGGGGCTTCCTGTATTGTAACACAATCTTTCGCCGCTACGGCGCTCATCGTAACCGGCTCCGGGAGCGGCCTGTGTTACGCCCTCCACTTCTCCGCCGCTTTGCCGACGGCGCTTTCCAGCGCAAAGACCTTCGGGAACAGGTCGTTGATCGTGGCGCTCAGCTTCCGGGCCTGATCGGACATCTCCAGAAGCTGGGCCCGTTTTTCCTCAATACGTTTCTCCAGTTCCTTCAGCTCCCGCTCCTTCGCCGGCAGTTCCCAGACGCACCGGGTAATCAGGTTCTCAAACTTCTGGGTGAAACTGCTTCCCTGCTGCCGGTCTATGAGCTCCGCAAGCTCGTCAGAAAAGCGGATGCTCCGAATATTCGGTTTCGTCGCCGTGTTTTACACTCCCTTCCTTCTTAAAAACCGATCCACGACGTCCAGATAGTTCTTGATGCCCATGTCCCCGTCCATCGTCATGGCGAAGCCGAACAGCTCTTCCGGCGTAATTTCCTTGCCCATTGCCCTCCACCGTTCTGTAAGCCTGTTAAGACGGTTGACCATTCTCTCATCCAATTCATAAGTGACCGTGAATTCTTCCCGCTCCATGTTGTGCTCCTTTCTCCGGGCAACCACCCGGCCCCAAAATAAAACGTGTTGGCCTGCCGAAATCGGCCTCGGCGATTTCGGTTGCCCACCGTGGGCACAATCACTGTTGGCTGTCAAGGGTTGGAGCGGAGCGGAAAGCAAAAAATTTTCCAGGCTCTTCGGAACCTGGAAAAATTTTTGCGGCCCTTGACAGCCAATTGTTATTGTGCGACCGCCCCGGCCCATGGCCGGGGCTCCTCATTCTTTCGTCCCCGCCGTGCGGCCTGTAGCACATTCCCCAGCCCGCAGCGGCTCCGCAAGGACGATTCTTGTGTTACGCTCATATGCATATCCCTAGGGGGTATGTCTAAATTCTTCTTGACATTTACCGTCTTTTTCCAACACGTCTTTTTCAATATTTTGGAAAAAATCAGGGATGCGCCCCAAAGTTGACATGAATTTCTTCAAAAAGCAACAGCCGCGCGCTTGCGTTGCGGCGGCTGCTGCGCTATGCTGGGGTCACAAAAGAAAGGAGGACTCATCTATGAGCCTGTCAGAAAACCTTCAATTCCTGCGCCAGCGCCGGGGCGTCACCCAGGAGCAGCTGGCCGAGGAGCTAGACGTCAGCCGTCAGTCCGTGAGCAAGTGGGAGAGCGGCGTGAGCTATCCGGAGATGGATACCATCTTAAAGCTGTGCGACATCTTCCATGTGGATATGGACACTCTGCTGCGGGGCAGCGCGGAGCAGAGCCTCACCGAGGACACCGCCGGCTATGACCGCTTCATGACCCTTTACGCCCGGCGGATAGCCGGGGCGGTGTCCGCCATCATCGCCGGGGCGGCGGTGATGACCCTGCTGTATCTGTGGAGCAGCGAAATGCTCAGCGGGGCGGTCTTTATGCTGATTGTGGCGATTGCCGCCGTGGTAATGGTGGCCAGCGGCATGGAGGAGGACAACTTCCGCAAGCAGTACCCTGCCATCCCGGACTTTTACACCGAGAAGGAAAAGCGGGACTTCCGCCGCCGCTACATCTGGTACGTCGCCGGGGGCGTGGGGGCCATCCTCTTCGGCGTGGTTCTGCTGCTCCTGGCGTTCACGGTGGTGCCGGAGGAGGAGCCTTACGAATCTCTGATAGGGGCGCTGTTCCTGCTCATTGTGGCGGCGGCAGCCTTTTTCCTGGTCTATGGCGGGATGCTGGAGGATAAGTACAACATCCCCAAGTACAACTGGGAGAACAACCCCACCCCGGAGGAGAAGGCGAAGCGCCGTCTGACGGGCGTGGCCTGCGCGGTGATTATGCTCCTGACCACAGCCCTCTATGTGGGCTTGGGCCTGGCGGTCAACAAGTGGGAGTGGGCCCCGGTTTTCTACGCCGTGGGCGGCATCCTCTGCGGCGTGGCGGCGGTGGTGCTCATGCCCCGGTGGCGGGAGGACTGAGCCCCGCAGATAAAGAAAGAGCGGCTGGCCGGATTCCGGCCAGCCGCTGCTTACAGCTCCCGCTTTACCATGATGATATCCTCTGTCTGATAATCGACTGTAAAGCCATTGTGCAAAAACAGATGAACAGAGGGGTTATCAATGGCGATATCGTCGTACAGCGCGGTCAAGCCATTCTCCTTTGCCGCCCCGCACAGGAGACGCAGGCCCTCTGTTCCGTATCCCCGCCCTCTGTGCCTGGCGTGCACGATTATGTCCGCTATATAGAGATTTCTCTGACAATCGAGGTAATACGCGATCTCTCCCACAAAGGCATCCGCTTCTCTGTCCATCAGATACCGGTAGTACCGCTGGCCCCCGTGCTGGACGATCCACTTATGATACCAGGCGCTCCATTTTTCCCTCGGAAAAGGGAGCGTCCCGCCCTGGGCGTGATTGTAGGACATGGTTTCCGGGTCGCCCATCAGCTCCGCCCTGAACCACAGGTCCTCTAACTTGGGCTCATACAAACTCAGCATAGTATTTATTTCCCCGCTAGGATATCGCAGGCCACCGGGGTGTAGAACAGCTCCTGAACCCACTTCCGATCCTTGGTCTGGCCCAGAATCCACATGAGCTTGGCGCACACCGCCTCGGTGGTCATGTCGTAGGCCTCCAGAATGGGCAGGTTCCGCTTGATGGAGGTCCCAACGTGGTAGACCGACAGATCGCTGCCCTCGTTCTCCACCTGGGTGGTCATGACCACGGTTTTCCCGGCATCCAGCCCCGCCTTCACCGTGTCGTAGTAGTCCCCGGCCTTGTAGGTGGGCAGGCCCCCCACGCCGAAGCTCTCGATAATCAGCGCGTCGCTGCGCTCCAGCAGGTACTCCGCCACGCCGCAGTCTGTCCCGGGAATCAGCTTGAGCAGGGCCACCCTGGGGTTGACCTCCCCGTAAAACTGGGGCACTGCCCGGGCCTCAGGCCGTATGTAGCGGATGATCCGCCCGTCCCGGACCATGCCCAGGAGGGGGTAGTTGATGCTGGAGAAGGCCTCGAAGCTCTTGCTCCGGGTCTTTCTGGCCCGGGTGCCCAGGATGATCTTCCCGTTGAAGACCAGCATCA
>CAOKLO010000117.1 GCA_948469375.1 uncultured bacterium
CGGCGCTCTGGACGGTGTTGTCGGTGGGGGTGAAGATGGCGTCCACCTTGGCGGCCACCAGGGCATCCACCGCGGAGGTGATCTCGTTGGTATTGGTGCCCGTCTTCTCCTCAAAGGCGATGCCCTTGGAGGTCAGGTAGTCCTTGGCCTCCTGAATGGGCTTGGTGGAGGCCCCCTCCGACTTGGAGTACAGCAGACCCACCTTTTTCAGGTTGGGGTTGGCGGCCAGCATCAGCTCCATCACCATCTCGGTGTTCAGCGCGTCGCTGGTACCGGTGACCTTGCCGCCGGGGGCATTCATATCGGCCACAATACCGTCGTTGATGGGATCGGAGACAGCGGAGAAGATGATGGGGATGCCGGCGTCCTCAGTGGTAGCCATGGTAGTCTGAACGGCGGGGGTGGCGATGGGGACAATCACGTCCACCTGGTCAGCTACCATCTGGGCGGCGATGGCCTGAAGGGTGGAACCATCCCCCTGGCCGCAGGCGGTGTAGTCCGCATAGTAGAAGGTGACGCCCAGCTCTCCGCCCAGCCGGTCCAGCTCGGCCTGGAGGCTGTCCTCAATCTGGTTCAGGGAGGCGTGGTCCATAAACTTCACGATGCCCACCTTGTAGGCCTTCTCGTGAACGGGCTGCTGGGCGCTGGAGCCGCCGCCCTTGGGCTGAGAAGCGGAGCCGCCGGAGGACTGGGAGCCGTTCCCGCCGCCGCAGGCGGCCAGGGAGAGTGTCATGGCCAGAGACAGGGCCAGGGTCATCAGCTTCTTCATAGTATTGGTCTTTTTCATGTTGGGTTCCTCCAAATTTTTAGATTTAGGCGGCAGATGAGGGGGCCGTGCCAGGGTCCCTTTTGTTGGAGTATAAAAAAACAGCCCCTTATCCCACATGGGACAAGAGCTGCACTCCTGCGATACCACCCAAATTGACGTCTTGGAAAACGTCCGCTCGCTTCACGCGCCATCACGCGTGCCCGATGGATAACGGGTGGGTCCCCGTCGGCATCTACTTGGTTTCCCGTTCAAGCCGCCCTCGAAAGTCCATTCGCCCGGCCGCGCCCCGCTCCGATTCCACCACCCGGAGCTCTCTGAAAGGTTTGCTGTGCCGGCTACTACTCTTTCTCAAAGGTTTACTGCTGTTTGGTTGTTGTGGTTATTATAGCGGCTCCTCCCCCGCTTGTCAACCCCCAAATTTTAATCCGCTAAAGAAAATTTTTCAGGGCCTGCCGGACGGCAGGCCCTGACGGATTTTTAGAGTGCGGAATACCCGAATTTGTCCACCACCGCGTCCAGCTCCTGCTTATCCCTGCACATGGGACACTCCTCCGGCAGGTAGCTGGCGTAGCCGGGCAGGTCGTTGGTGTCGAACAGGGAGGTGATCGAGATGCCGTCAATCTCCTTCAGGTGGCTGTAAATGGCGGCGATGCCCACTACGCTGCCCTTGTAGTACTCGATGCACTCGATGCCCTTGCGCACCGTGCCGCCGGTGGTGACGGAGGCCAGCAGCAGCAGGATATTTTTCCCCTCCAGCATGGGCCGGGCGTTGTCCCGGAAAATCAGCTTGCCATTGGTGCCCAGGTGCTCCCGCAGGACGTAAATCTCCCGGCCCGCGTTGATGGAGCGGAAACCGCCCTGGGTCAGCTTCTGGGCCAGACAGGTGCCGATCACCCGGGTGCCGTCCATGCAGAGGATGGTGTCCACCATCAGGTGCTGGGTCAGGCGCTGGGCCAGCTGCTGGGCTGCCGCCTCGGCGTCGCGGATGCAGGACTGCTGGCTGGTCACATCCACAAAGTAATTGGTATGGCTGTTGCGGGTGGCAAAATGCCCTTGGGCCACATTAAGGGACACATCGCCTACACAGACAGGAATCTTAAAAAACCTGGGCTCCATCGCTATTCCTCCTTTTCCTTCTTACATGGGTCATCTGGTTCTTTTTAAATATACCATATTTTTCCCGTTCTGTCCAGCTGTTTTTGTAAATAATCACGAACACTATTTTTCTCCAAAAATATCTGCCTTGTAAAGCCGCCTGAAATCGTATATAATACAGATATAAAAGTGCAGAAACGGAGGTAAATTTATGGAGGTAGTCCGAAAATATGTTGATTCACAAAATCTGATGTCCATTCTTTCCCTGCCCGAAACCTTCCGAAACCGAAAGCTGGAAATCATTATCCACCCGGTAGAAGAACAGGCCCCTGATACACAAAAACAAGACATTTCCCTCATTGTGCAATCCCTGATTGGCTCCATTCCCCACACCGATTTAACCTTGGCGGAGCTTCGAGAGGAGCGGCTTGGAAAATATGAAACTGCTAATTGATACCAATGTTGTACTGGACCTTCTCCTGAAACGCGAGCCATTTTATCAGGAGGCGGCAGAAGTCCTAAAGCTGGCTCAGCGGGACGGGATTCAGGAATACGTTTCCGCTTCTGCCATCACAGATATTTACTACATCGCCCACAAAATGCTTCGGGACAGCGCAGCTGTCAGAGCACTTTTGCAGAAGCTCCTTATGGTAGTGTCGGTCGCAGCAGTTTCCCAGCGCGAGATTTTTCATGCCATGGAGCTGGCCTGGGGTGATTTTGAAGATTGTGTTCAATATTCTGTCGCTTTTACCAACGAGATGGATGGACTTGTAACAAGAAATCCCGGCGACTATAAAGAGTCCAAGCTCCCCGTTTGGCAACCCTCCCAGCTTTTGCAGCAGTTTTCTGCTGGAAATCAATAACCCAGGTACGTCAAGCGCACCTGGGTTATTGCATTTGCTTCAGCTCAACGCCGCAACGCCCGCCCTCAAATAGGACAGATAAAATACCAGCGCGGCAATACTCACAACAAGATTGCCCAGCACCAGCACAATGCTCAGCCCTGGCGCCGCAAAAAGCGTCACTGCGGTCAGTATCCCGGCAACCACGCCGGCGACGGCGGAAATCAGCTGCCACCTCCAGGCCTTATCGCCCATAGCCAACTCTATCAGGCACCCACGCTCCCGCAGGAAGCTGTTGGTCCCGCGAATGACAAAATACGTCTCAAACAGGGTGCATATCATATTGGCCAGAGACATAAAGTTGGCAAACGCGGAGTCTCCGCGGGAAAACAGGTGGAACACAATTCCAAGCACGCAGGCAATCAGAGCGTTCATGTAGTCCCCGTGCTCATTGCGCAGCTTCACCAGCCCCACCAGGCAGACAACGCCGCCAACGATTATCGCAAGTGACGTCAAAATTACCAGAAAGGGCATCAGCATGGCAAGCAGCGTGCACAGAGCAGCAGCAATGATAATGATATTACCCACATACATCAGGTTCAGGCCCTCGCTGATTTTTCTCGTATCGCTCAAAGTCTTCCCTCCCGCATTTCAAAAATTCAGAAAAAGGACGGGCCGGAGCCCGTCCTTTTATGGCGCTATATCTTACTCGTTGATGCCGATAACCACGCCGGAGCCGACGGTGCGGCCGCCCTCACGGATGGCGAAACGCAGGCCGTTCTCGATGGCGATGGGGGTGATCAGCTCCACGTCCATGTCCACGTTGTCGCCGGGCATGCACATCTCGGTGCCCTCGGGCAGAGTGATGATGCCGGTCACGTCGGTGGTACGGAAGTAGAACTGGGGCCGGTAGTTGTTGAAGAAGGGGGTGTGACGGCCGCCCTCGTCCTTGGACAGGACGTAAACCTGGCCCTTGAACTTGGTGTGGGGGTGAATGGAGCCGGGCTTGCACAGCACCTGGCCGCGCTCGATGTCGGTCTTGGCGATACCGCGCAGCAGGCAGCCGGCGTTGTCACCGGCCTCGATGAAGTCCAGAGTCTTGCGGAACATCTCCATGGAGGTGACGACGGTGGACTTCTTCTCCTCCTGCAGGCCCACGATGTCGACGGTCTCGCCGGCCTTCAGCTGGCCACGCTCCACACGGCCGGTCGCGACAGTGCCGCGGCCGGAGATGGTGAACACGTCCTCCACGGGCATCAGGAAGGGCAGGGAGTCGTCGCGGGGGGGATTGGGGATATAGCTGTCGACGGAATCCATCAGCTCCTTGATGCAGGCGAAGTCGGGGTCGTTCACGTCGCCGGACTCGCAGGTCAGGGCGTTCAGGGCGGAACCCTTGATGATGGGGATGTCGTCGCCGGGGAACTCATAGAAGCTCAGGATCTCGCGGACCTCCATCTCCACCAGCTCCAGCAGGTCGGGGTCGTCCATCTGGTCGCACTTGTTCAGGAAGACCACGATGGCGGGCACGCCCACCTGGCGGGCCAGCAGGATGTGCTCCTTGGTCTGGGCCATAACGCCGTCGGTGGCGGAGATAACCAGAATAGCGCCGTCCATCTGAGCAGCACCGGTGATCATGTTCTTAATATAGTCGGCGTGGCCCGGGCAGTCGACGTGGGCATAGTGCCGGGCGTCGGTCTCATACTCCACGTGGGCGGTGTTGATGGTGATGCCGCGCTCGCGCTCCTCGGGAGCCTTGTCGATGCTGGAGTAGTCCTCGTACTGGGCCTGGCCCTTCAGGGCCAGATACTTGGTGATGGCGGCGGTCAGGGTGGTCTTGCCGTGGTCAACGTGACCGATGGTGCCGATGTTTACATGGGGCTTGGTACGCTCGAATTTTGCCTTAGCCATTGGATGTTTCCTCCTTATATTACAGTTATACTTTTGGGGGTCGGATGGGCTGCGGACGTATTGTGGATATTCTATCCTATTTTGTCCATAATTGCAACCCTATTTTTTAGTCCTGATTGCGGCCCCGCTCGGCCACGATCTTCTCGGCGATGTTCTTGGGAATCTGCACGTAGCTGTGGGGCTCCATGGAATACTGGCCCCGGCCCTGAGTGGAGGACCGCAGGTCGGTGGCGTAGCCAAACATGTTGGCCAGAGGCACCAGGCTGTCCACCTGGGTGGCGCCGGTGCGGTTCTCCTGACCCTGGATCTGTCCGCGGCGGCTGTTCAGGTCGCCGATGACGTTGCCCAGGTAGTCGTCGGGCACGATAACGCTCACCTTCATAATGGGCTCCAGCAGCACGGGACCGGCCTTGCGGCAGGCCTCCTTGAAGGCCATGGAACCGGCGATCTTGAACGCCATTTCAGAGGAGTCCACCTCGTGGAAGGAGCCGTCGTACAGGGTGACCTTCACGTCCACCACGGGGTAGCCGGCCAGCACGCCGGCCTGCATGGCTCCCTGAATGCCCTGGTCCACGGCGGGGATATACTCCTTGGGAATCGCGCCGCCCACGATGGCGTTCTCAAACACATAGCCCGCGCCGGACTCGTTGGGCTCCACGCGAATCTTGACATGGCCGTACTGGCCCTTACCGCCGGACTGGCGGGCGTACTTGGTGTCCTGCTCCACCTGCTTGGTGATGGTCTCCTTGTAGGCCACCTGGGGCGCGCCTACGTTGGCCTCCACCTTGTACTCGCGGAGCAGACGGTCCACGATGATCTCCAGATGGAGCTCGCCCATGCCGGCGATGATGGTCTGGCCGGTCTCCTCGTCGGTGTAGGTCTTGAAGGTGGGGTCCTCCTCGGCCAGCTTCATCAGGGCAATGCCCATCTTCTCCTGGCCGGCCTTGGTCTTGGGCTCGATGGCCACCCGGATAACCGGCTCGGGGAACTCCATGGACTCCAGGATGATGGGGTGCTTCTCGTCGCAGAGGGTGTCGCCGGTGGTGGAGTTCTTCAGGCCGATGACGGCGGCGATGTCGCCGGAGTACACGGTGTCGATATCCTCCCGGTGGTTGGCGTGCATCTGGAGGATGCGGCCGATGCGCTCCTTCTGCTTCTTGGTGCTGTTCAGCACGGAGGTGCCGGTGTTCAGCATACCGGAGTAGACCCGGACGAAGGACAGACGGCCCACATAGGGATCGGTAGCGATCTTAAAGGCCAGGGCGGAGAAGGGGGCATTGTCGTCAGCGGGACGCTCGTCCTCCTCCTCGGTATCGGGGTTGACGCCCTGAATGGCAGGGATGTCGACGGGGGAGGGCATATAGTCCACAATGGCGTCCAGCAGCTTCTGGACCCCCTTGTTCTTATAGGACGTGCCACACACCACCGGAACCAGCAGGTTGTCGATGGTGCCCTTGCGCAGGGCCTTGCGGATCATTTCCTCTGGGACAGGCTGCTCGTCCAGCACCATCATCATGATCTCCTCGTCAATGTCGGAGACTGCGTCCAGCAGCTTGGTGCGGTACTCCTGGGCCTTCTCGGCCATGTCGGCGGGGATCTCCTCCACCCGCATGTCCTTGCCCAGGTCGTCATAGTAGATATCGGCCTTCATCTCCACCAGGTCGACGATTCCCTTAAAGGTCTCCTCAGAGCCGATGGGCAGCTGGATGGGCACAGCGTTGCACTTCAGCCGGTCGTGGATCATATCCAGCACGTGGTAGAAGTCGGCGCCCATAATGTCCATCTTGTTGACATAGATCATCCGGGGGACCTTGTAGTGGTCGGCCTGAC
>CAOKLO010000118.1 GCA_948469375.1 uncultured bacterium
AACCTGGATCTGCCCTATAACCGTCCGCTGATGGATGAGAGCGGCCTGCCCTATGCTCACCATCGCCGGCGGCATTGTCATCACTTTCACGAAAGAGATCCTCACCCTCATCACTGGCGGTTGAGGAGTGTGGCGGCGGGAGGGCACGGGTGCGCCCTCCCCACTCGTTTCCCGAAGGAGGTGATATAGATGGGAAGCGGAAACTGGATCGTGGACAACCTGAACTCCGCCCTGGGGACCTGGAATGGGAAGCTGGCAGAGATCTGGCAGCTCCTCAGTACCACCCCGGAAGAATTCAAGGGTGGCGGGGTCTGGACAGTCATGCAGGATATCAACGGGGCGCTCCAGGCCATCGGCTGCGCCTTGCTGGTGCTGTTTTTCGTGATGGGCGTAGTCAAGACCTGCTCCAGCTTTACTGACCTGTACCACCCCCGGAACCTCCAGAGGGCGGCGCGGGCGGCGGAGTGGGCGGCGGTGCGGAACGTCCCCCGGCTGCGGGGCCGCTGGAGCGCCTGGTGCCTGCCGAACCGCCTTTTCCTGCCGAGTGAGCCACCGTCTTCGCTACAGTGGAGCCCACGCTCTTGACTACCGCATAGGCCACCATGCCGGGCAGTCCCCTGCCCAGGCCGTCCCCGGTGATGGCGGGATTCAGCCCCATGCGGGCCACGATACTGTCCGCCTTTCTCGCCACCCTGGCGATGCCGACAATGAGCAGCATCCAGGGAAGGACGCCCACATCGGAGGGCATATGCCCCATGGCCGCGATGAGCAGCTTCAGAAAAACCACGTTCAGCACCATCATCAGGCACATGGAGCCGAACATCCGGCACCAGCCCTTGAAAATATCCGCCGTGTTTTTACTGCCGCCGGTGGCAAAGGCCAGCGGGGAGAGCATGACCAGCACCGCCGTCACCACATACCGCTCGGCAATCTCGAAAAAGAGCTTGATGAGCTGCCACATGATGACGAAATTGATGATGATGACCAGGAGCCAGGATGCCCCAATGTTAAAGTTGTTTTCATCGGGGAGGCTGATGGTGACGCTGTTGGGGATCTTGAGCAGATCAATGACGCTGGCGGATATGCCCAGCCCGATGTCGCAGATCTGACGGCTGGCCAGGAGCAGAAAGCCGAACACAAAGGTCCGCATAAACAGCAGCTTCGGGTCTTCCCCCTCAAAGCCCAGGCCGGTCATCATGCTTTTGGCGGCCTGAAAAACCAGATTGCCCAGCAGCAGCGCCCAGCCCGCCGCGATGATGATGGAAACGATTTCGTCCGTCACCGGAGCGACCCTGCGGAAATAGTCCAGGTCCATGGAGAAAACGTCCAGCAGGGAGTTTGCGATGTACTGGACGATCTCTAAGCCCAGGCCGTAGAGCCATTGGGCGAAGCCCTTAAAAATACTTTCAAGAATCGTGAGCACCTCCTTATGGTGAAACGCGGGCGGGACGGTTCACAGGAACCGCCCCGCAAGGTTGAAAGCAGGCTATTCAATGGTGTTCAGCCCGTTGAACAGAGGCCGGACATAGGCCAGGAACGCCCCGATGCCGTTGATGACCGCCCAGGCGATCCAGATGCGCTTGAGCCAGTCCCAGCTCTGGTCTACCTTGTGCTGGTTGTTGGAGATTTTGGCCCCCACAACGGCGACGGCGGACATGAGGCCCGCCAGTACGGTGCTGATCCCGGCGATTTTGTTGTAGACGTCAACGATGATGCGGTTGGCTACGGTCCACATATCATCCACCGCGAAGGCGGGCATGACCAGGCAGCCGCACAGCAGCACCATAGTCATGATCCGGACATAGTATCGGGGCAGCTTGGGACACAGGCGGTCCCAAAAGTTTTTAGTTTCCATGACTTCCTCCTTTCACCGCCCCTTGAATGTGGACGGCGAATTTGTTATGATGATCCAAATGAAATGGAACAGGGTGTTGAAATGGGACAGCTTTCGCAGCGTGAGAGCGTTTTGCAGTACGCTCAGAACAGATACGGGGCCGAGCCGGAATATCTCTGGGCAAAGTATCCGGGTTATGCCGTACTCCGGCATCCCGGCAGCCGGAAATGGTTCGGGGCCATCATGGACATTCCCCGCAGCCGGCTGGGCCTGGACGGGGATGGGACTGTCGATATCATAGATGTAAAATGCGGTCCTATTATGGTGGGTTCCCTGCTTGCCCAGGATGGGTTTCTCCCGGCGTACCACATGAGTAAGGGCTCGTGGGTGTCCATCCTCCTGGATGGGACCGTCCCGAATGAACAGCTATTCACGCTGCTGGAGCTGAGCTATGACAGCGTAGCGCCGAAGACTTAGCGGTTTTCAAAAGGGGCCTGGTTCGTTCGCCCCGCTGCTTTCCGGCGGGCTGGTGCGGTGCAGGCAGGCCGCCAGCGCCGCAAAAAAACTGTCCCGCTTCCGCGCAATAGAACGGCGCCGCCCTGGGTACACAGGTGTGCTCGATCAGATAGGCCGTCCGGTCCAGGATGGGCCAGTCGGGTTCATGGTTGGCCATACAATTTGCCTCCTCTCTAACATTTGCTTGAACCAGGGCGCCGTTCCTGGTATAATAAGGAACGGTGATTGAATTGATACTTACTTGTGACAACTGCCGCTTCATTTTCAGCCGGACGGAGGAGACGGACCAGTGCCCCGACTGTGGGAAGCACATGGTCCGTCCCGCAAACGAGACCGAGCAGGAGGAATTTGAGACCCGCATGGCGGAGCTGGTCCGCAGCGAGCACTCAGAAGCACCCCGGTTTCCCGCCCTGGAGGAAACAGAGTTCTCAATGCTCAGCTCTTTCTCGTTCCGGCTGCCTGCCACAGCGCTGCAAATCGACAGCGAAATGGTCGTGGATGTCATTGTGGAATACGGCGAAAACCCGGCCAACCGAAGCGAACTGGCGGGAAATGTTTGGGCTCGTCAGGAGGGTGGGATAACCAGCAGCTTCCTGATGTCGGTCCATCTGCCCGCAAAGCGGAGCGAGACGCCGAAGGAACAGGTGAACCGGATTTACACTACATTGAGCGGGAGCGGCAGCTTCAAAGAAAAGCTGTCTGATTTCATCACAGCTCAGATGGGCCACAGCTTTTGATATTGGTATGGGGCGGCCCCTTTTGGAGCCGCCCCATGTGGTTAATAGCCGGTTTTGGGCAGGTAGGGCTGAGTGGGTTTCCTGAGTTGAACGATGACTGTCACCCAGGCGGTGTTGCCGGTCTCCCACTGGCTCATGTGCTGACCGCCCGCGTCCGCCCGGTTGACCACCTGATACCCGTTGGCGAGGTCCGCCCGGGTCTGGATCACAACGGTGGGCTTTGTGACGGAGGCAAAGCCGGCGGGCACCTTTCCAAACTCCAGCCGCACGTCCGTGACTACCTCTCCCTGCATCAGCGGGATGGCGGTCAAATCAAACGCGTAGTTATTGGTGCTCAGAAGGTTGGTGGCAAGTACGCGGTAGTCGTTGTAGTTGGTCTTATATGTGACCTGGTAGTACAGCCGCGCGTTATAGGTACCGGTGGTGATGGTCTTGGCGGTGGCGCAGTCCGTGGGGAAGCGGTCATGCCAGAAGAAGTTTTCCAACGCCACATTGGAATTGTTGGCCACCGTCAGGTCATAACGCATGGAGTCGCCGGCCATGAGCTGCTTGTTGCCCGTCTTGGTGATGGTCACCTTCAGATTGGCGGGCTTGTCGTAGTCGGACACCTTGATGATCTGGCCGGAGTATTCCAGCGTTTCGTCAAAGGTCTTTCCGCTGAGCTGGTAATAAGCCGGGGCTGTCACCTCAACAATTTTGTACCGGCCCAATGGGAGGGGCTTGGACGCCGCCACGCCTCGGGCGTCGGTGGTAATATAATCCACTACACGGCCGCTGCGGGCTTCGCTGATCTCATAGACCGCGCCCTTGAGGGGAGTTCCTGCCGGGTCCCCGGTCACAGGATTGGCCTCGGCGGCGTACTTATAGATCTGGAACTGGCCGGTAATGGGCACGTTTTCCCACTCAATTTCGATGGTCTTACCGGGCTGGACATAGACGGTCTTGTACTCCTCATCCAGCTCATAACCCTGGGCGGCCTCCAGTTCGCGGATATACAGCCGGCCTTTGCCCTGTACAGTGAGATCGTCGATGTAAATGTATCCCTGGTCGTCAGTGGTGTACTCGCCGATGGGGTTCTTGTTCTGGTCATAGACCAGGAATTTCACCCCATAAATACCCTCCTTTGTGACGGAATTTATCTTGTGGAGGATAATGCCGGAGAAAGCCTCGTTGCTTACCGTCAGCGTGGTGCCTTTGCCGCCGTCCTTCATGGTGAAGTAGTGGGGTGTGCTGTCCAGCTTGTACTCCGAGGGGCATTTCGTCTCAACGGCGTAATAATTGCCCGCGTCCAGCTGGAGGGTAGCGCGGCCATCGCTGTCAGTGGTGACGGTATCAACCAGCGCGTCATCGTCGGCGCGGCGGATTTCGAAGGTCACGTTGGGGATGCGCTTCTCCTTGTTCCCGGCCACCACCTTGATGAGCTCAAAATTGCCGATGGGAGTGTTGTAGAACACCAGCGTTTGGCAGTCATCGGGATTGACCTGGACGGTCTGGGTAGAGGTTGCGGGGTCAATCGTATAACCGGGCAAGGTCTTGAGCTCCTTGACGATGACGGTGCCTGTGATTCCACTGATCCGAATTTCGCCAGCGGCATCCGTCTCATACAGCCCCTTGCTGCTGGTGTGGCCGTTGTTCGCGTCAACATAGCTGCCATCTGCGTAGGTCAAGAGGAACTGCACCCCGGCCAGCGGGCTTCCGTCCAGGCTGCTCTTTTTTTGGATGACCAGGGAGCCAGCCTTTTGTTCCAGAAAATCAGCTCTTGGGGCTTTTTAGACGCCTGGATCGTAATGGTTTGGGGCTCGCCGTCCAGCACATAGCCCTCCACCGTGGATATTTCACGCGCGGTCACAGTGGTGCCGGGTTCCAGGTCCTCCAGCACAATTTCACCGGCGCTGTTGGTGTAGTACACCCCGTTATTGGTGCCGATGGGCTTGCCGTAGCCATCCACAATTTTGAAGCAAACGCCCTTCAAAGGTTCAAAATCCGTGCCCTTGATGTACTTCCGAATCGTCAAAACCATCTTGGGGTCGTTTTCAAAATCCAGGTTGTTGCCGCCTCCGGTGCTGGTGCTCCCGGTGTTGCTGGGCGGGGCGCTGGTCACGGCAGTCGATCCGCTTTTCAGCGTGATGGTCTGCGGTGTCGTGTTGAGCACATAGTTGTCCGGGACCTTGTACTCGGACACCACCACGGTGGAACCGGGCAGGAGGCCGCTGACGGTCACAGTCCCGTCCGCTCCAGTAGTATAGCGCCCAATCAGCTCCCCGCTGGCGTATTTCACGGTGAAGGTGGTGTTGGGGATCGGCTTACCGGTGAGCGAATCCACCTTTGAGAGCCTGAGGGAACACAGGGGTGTGTTGTAAAAATAGATGCTCTGCGTGTCGTCGCCGGGGTTGACCACCACCGTCTGGCTGCGGGTGTTGGGGTCGATGGCATAGCCCTCGGGACTGACTACCTCGGTGCAGATGATGGTTCCGGTGATGTTGGAGAGGATGATCTGCCCCTCCGCATTAGTGGTGTACAGGCCGTTGGAGGACAGCTTTCCGTCCGCCGCGTCCACCACCTGGCCGTTGGCGTAGGTGATCTTGAACTGTGCCCCCTCCAACGGGGACTTGTCCACACTGGACAGCTTGTAAATGATGAGATTTCCCTGCTTTTTGTTTCTGAACTCCAGGGTCACAGTCTGCCCGGCGCTGATTTTTGCCGTCTGGGGTACGTCGTCCAGAATATACCCTTCCTTCTGGCGGGTTTCCTTGACGACCAGCGTAGTGCCGGGTTCGATGCCGCTGACGGTGAAGGTTCCCGCGCTGTCCGTCACAAACTTGCCGTTGCCGTTGCCCACCACGGTCCCGTCGCTGGTGGTGACCATATCTTCAATATGTTCCAGACCGTCATAGGCAGCTACAACCCAAGTCTCCAGACTGTCACAGGGAACCACAATACAGGTATCGTCTGTGTCAAGCAGCTTGGAGGAAACTAAGCCTTTCAGGTGTTCCATGCAACCAGCGATTGAGGCGCCATGATTGACACAGGGGCGGGTAATAGGGCAGTCTGTCGTATTGCAAGATAATGGATTATAGCCTCCCTTACGCAGCATATCCAATGTCAACGACCAGATTGACGCGCTTGCCGTATTCCAGTATGTCCGCTGAGACGATCTATGTCAATGTCATATACAGTGACAGGCTCGACTTTGCCAATATACCACGCATCTCCACAGAACACCTGACGGTAATATTGGCGGGATTGCCGGCGTCCTGGTGAGCTTTGCGGCGATACTGAAACCGATTGACGCACTAGATAGTGTCTATACGAGTTAAGCACGAATAGCAGCCCAAATAGCGATACAACG
>CAOKLO010000119.1 GCA_948469375.1 uncultured bacterium
CCTCGCTGTTGAAATGGATAAAACCGCCCATGGCGGTCAAAAGTCCCTGCGCGATAGGGAGGCCAAGGCCGAGCCCTCCCGCAAGACGGCTGCTCCCGGTATCCGCCTGATAAAAGACATCATACATCTGTGTCAGCTGAGAATCGGTCATGCCGATGCCGGTGTCACAGATATCAATGACCAGATTGGCGCCGTAATTCTCCTGGCGGTGCTTGATACGGATATTCACACCGCCCTCTTCCGTAAACTTGATAGAATTTTCTACCAGGATTTTGAGTACATGGGAAATCTTTTCCGCGTCGCCGACAAGGGCCGCCGGCACATTGGGGTCGATATCAAACACCAACTCCAAATGCTGCCGGTTGGTTTGCAGCGCGACCGTTGTGATCACATCGTTCAGCACCGAGGTAATCATATATTCTTTTTTGGCCGGGGTCAGCGTGCCTTCCAAGATCTCCGTATAGTCCAGCATATTGTTAATCTGGTTGGACAGGCGCTTTCCCGCCAGCTTTATGGATGACATATCCGAGCGGATGTCCGGGGAAAGCTCCTTCGCCAGGGCTACCTCGCTGATGCCGATCACCATATTGATCGGCGTGCGAAGCTCATGGGATACATTGGATAAAAAGACGGCGTTTTGCTTCCCCGCCGTCTCCAACTCTTCAAATATATGCTCATACCACTTGCGCTGCACATTCCGCTGGTTGACCCAGTACCGCGCCAGCGCGGTTCCTCCAAGGGTCACAACAGCGCCAAGGCCGATGCGCACGATGTCTTGGAGACCCATTTGAGCTGAGATGGTATGAAGGATCACACTGTGATACAGAAGTGCCAGCACATACAGGGCGGCTATCGCATGCAATATCCACTTTTTATTCAGCATGAATAGCGCAAGGACAAGAATACAGGCCATGGCTGGTATATCATAAAGGCTGGATTCATGTACGCTAAAGAAAAAGAATTCGATCAGCATCACTCCCGCGCACAGATTCTCATAAAACGTATCCGTTCCGAGCTTCGTAATATGTAAAATCCACACGCTGAAACATCCTGCTGTTATCAGCAGAATCATCCAGAATTCCCATGACATGACCAAAGTGACAAAACTCAATATACTGCTAAGGACCGTAATAATGACCGCCAGCAGAAGGTGCCTGCTTGTCTGTTCCTCCGGCTTCATCGCTTCTCAAACTCCTGAGAGATCCGTTTTAGAAGCTCCTGGGGACGGTAGGGTTTTTTAAGATAGTTCACCGCGCCCAGTTTGATGGCGCTGACAACATCCTCCTCCAGCCCAGATGCAGTCAAAAAGATCACGGGGATCTCGGGGGCAAAGCCCTTCATGCGCTCAAAGGTCTCAATGCCGTTCATCTGCGGCATATCAATGTCCAGAAGAACCATATCTACCTTCGTGTCCCTCAGCCTCGTCAGCGCGTCCATCCCTGATTCCGCCGTGAGCACGTGATATTCCTTCCCGAGGATGATCTGAGTCCTGGCCAAATTCATACTGTCATCATCGACAACTAAAATGCGCCTTTTCATGTGGCTACCTCCAGCTTTATTATTGCAAAGTCGCATGAAGCGATACATAGTTTGTCTTAATTAAAAACCGCGGAAAAGTCAAGCCTATGTTTTCGCTTTCAGGGTAAGGCCTCACGCTCAGAACTCACCCGAAAAAGCCATCATCGGCGAAAAGGCGGGTGTTCAGGAAAAAATGTTCATCAGCGTAGTCATCGTCAATGCAGCGTGTGGGAGGTGTCGGGTGATTCCGACGTTCGGCTCTGGCGCGGCGGCGGTTCTCAATCATGGGTATGGAGGCCGCCGTAGTCTGAACCACATCAATACAAATCCTGTGCTCCGGGGAATGGGCGGCCGGCACGTCCAACGCAGACCGCCCCGTTGAATCAGGACTGACGAGCATGGGATAGTCTCCGGTGAACTTGCGCCCGTACGCCTGGGGTTTGTCCCGGAGATGGTCTGCCCGTTCTTGCGTAACCTTGTTTTCGTTGCTCAAAGAAGAAAATCAAATGGAGTGGATCAGAAGGATGAACCGCGTCCGCAACCGTGCGGAAGAAATCTTATTCGACGAGTACATATATTGTTAGGATTCTATGGCAAACGTAAAACAGGGGGCTTGGAACAAGATGTTCCAAGCCCCCCTGGTTTGCTGCCGTTCAGTTCTTTTCCGTGCAGTTCCCGTCAGAGTAGTCTATAAAGCTGACCGTCACATTGGGGTCGTCCGGGATCTCAAAGGGCGGGATCTTGCCGCTCTCGATGTCGGCAAGGATCTGCCGCCACTCCTCCTCGGTGCGCTCGGGGGCGCGCACCACGTCCCAGTCGTCCTGCGGCACGCCGGTCTTTTCCGTGATGACGAAGCCCGCCGGCAGCGGGGTGGAGCCGTCAGAGACAACGAAGGATGTTTTGACCTGGCTGGAGTCGATCGGCGTCATCGTGCCGTCCCCGTCCCTGACAAAGAAGTCGCCCGTGTTGGTATCCATGTTTTTTTCGATATCAGCCGGGTCATAGCTCATCATCAAGGTGTCGTCCCCGTCAACGGTTTTCGAGTACATCTTGCCCTCCTTGATCTCCTGGAGGATGCCCTCGTACATGGCGATGGTCTCGTCGATGATCTCCTGGGTCCAGACGAACTCGCCCCGGCCGCCGGTGGAGCCCGTTTCGCCCAGCATGGACTGGAGGTTCACCTTCTCCTGTTCCAGCCACGCGGCGTACTCCTCATAGGTCCACCACTCCACGTTGGGAGTGGGGAAACGCCGCTCAAACTCCTCGTCGGTGAGAGGCTCAAAGGTCTTCCCGCCGTCAAAGCTGTAATAGGTCTTTCCGTCCTTCGGGTCCACGTAGGACATCAGCGAGTCCTCGCTGGCAGTGATTTCCGCGTTCAGCTTCCGATCCAGATCCTCCTGAGAGGACGGGGCTGCGGACGCCGCAAAAGCGGTGGTAGCGCCCATTACAAGGGCGACAGCCAAGGTCAACGCCAGCACAGATGCTTTTTTATACTTCATAATTGCTTCGATCCTTTCTTCAATTGCGAGTTTGCTGAAATGGTTGTAGGGGGAGAAGTACCCGCTCCGGGCCTCCTCCATGTTGATGAGGGTCAGGGCATAGGCGGCTTTTTTTCTGCCGCCCAGGGTGTCCATTACCCGTTCATCGCAGGACAGCTCCAAATCCCGGTTGGCCAGGACGTACAGCGCCCAGACCAGGGGGTTGAACCAGTGGACGCACAGCGCGGCGGCAAACACCAGCTTTGCCACGGCGTCAAAGCGCCGAACGTGTACCAGCTCGTGGGTGAGGATATAGGTCAGGGTGTTGTCATCCTCCCGTTCCATGTCCTCCGGGAGCAGGATAACCGGGCGCAGAACACCATAGGTCAGCGGTGAGGACACCAGGGCCGACTGCCGCACCTCCAACGGTCTGTGCAGCCTTTGCGCCGCCAGCCACCGGCGGACGGCGGGGGAATCGTCCGGGACGGAGGCGCGGAACCGCCCTCTGGCCCGCACATAGGACACGGTAAAATATGCCGCCGTCAGCGCCGCGACTGCCAGCCAGACCATGGGCAAAACTGCGCCGGGAGCTGTTCCAGTCTGGGCCGGTGTGCTGTTGGGCATTCCCGCAGGCGGCGTGCCCAGGGCAGTGCCTCCGCCAGCCGTCAGATACCCGCCCACTTTCAGAAGATTTTTTGCGGGAGCGAACACGCTGAGCGGCAGGGGGATGGTGAAAGGCAGGAGCAGCCGCAGCGCCGCCATCTCCCACAGGGCCAGAAACGCCCCCTTGGGCAGGCGGTGGAGGGCCAGCGCCCGAACCACCACGATGAACAGGATGAACGCCCCGCCGGATAAGGTCATTTGCACAAGGCTCATTCGCTTTCCTCCTGGGCTTGCAGCTCCGAGACCATACGCCGCAGGTTGCCGATCTGAGTCTTTGACAGCTTCTGATGGCCCAGCAGGGACGCGAACAGCAGATCGGGGGAGCTGTCAAACAGCTTGTGAAGCAGCTCTTCCGTCTCCGCCGCCTGCACCACATCCCGGGCGATCAGGGCGTGGCACAGGAAATTCGGTTCCTTGCGCTCAATGGCGCCCTTGGCGATGCACTTTTTGATGACGGTATAGGTGGTGTTCATGTTCCAGCCGGTACTTTCTTTGAGTATATCTGAAATTTGTTTTGCCGGCATATCTCCTTCTTTCCACAACACATCCATGACTTTCAGCTCCGAGTCAAAGAGCTTGACGGCCATTTCAATCACTTCCTTTCAAACTATTGCAATAGTTTACGATGTATACACTATCACAGTCGTGCGGATTTGTCAACACTATTCCAGTAGTTTATAAAAAGTTCAAATTTGCCGGAACGAAAAAATTTTTGGAAGGTTGCATTAACAAACATCAGTGCTCTCTCACGAGAGCTTCAAGTGAATCGGCTAATCTGAATGGAAAAGGTTGATGAAACGGCAGCTTTCCTCGCCGGTCTGACCCATGGGGAACGGCTCAGCTGGCTGAAAGAGCATCAGTATTCCCGTCCCATCAGCTTTGAACAGGAGATTGACGGGATGATCTACACCGGCAACGCCCATTTCAGTGAGGACGCTGAAGCCCCGGAAAGTAAAGTGAAACGCATTCATGGTATCTCCGGCAGCATCCAAAACCAAGAGGGTATTTGTCAAGGGGGCTTTCACCCTAAAGATGAAAGCCCCCGATAAATCATAATTTACATATTTCTCCGCCGATGCCACTCATTCCAAAATGCGATATATCCATCACAACTAAACGAATCCTCTGGTAATTTTTTTGGCGAACACAATTTATAGTATTCCTCAATTTTGTCTACAAACCGATACACCTCTTGCTTGTATTCCTCCAACGGAATGGTTTCCTTTCTTCCGTTTTCCAAAGTCAGAACAACATCTTTTCCGCTGTGCTTTACTGTCCAGTCAATTCCATTACCACAACCACTGATCGTCACATTTTCAAGCTTCGCATCAGGGACATAAAAGTGACCACAACAAGGCATCATCTGATTATCCTCATGAATGATATGATCCTCTGTCAATGTTTTGAGCAGATACAGTGCAGTCGCACTGACGGTACAATCATACTCCAACTTTTCTTCACCAATATAGGCAATGGCATGACCGTGCAAACACAAATCTTCTGGATTATCCATACTTCCATCAATCCAGTATAAGTCTGTTGTATCAATCTGAAATTTTGCCATTTGCTTTACACCTCGACGTTTAGCTTTCCGACTTGTCGCTATTGTAAAGTATAGCACGAAACCGACTGACATTCAACTCCCAAGGCAGGGTTTTAACCTGCCTTGCAAGCAATGCGCCGGTATATACCCGGCGCGTGCTTGTTGGTGGCTGACCGTTCCCAAGCCCCTGCTAAATTGTGAGCATCGCTCCCGATTTTTAAGCCGCCTTCGGCGTGTGCCCCCTCACCGGGGACGGTGGAGATCATCCCCGCTCCAGCTTACCTGGATGGGTGCTGACCTCGCCCGATAAAAGTATTGAGGATGAGCCGAGGCGGGCTGGAAGGCACCGCAGACAAGGCCGCTGACCTGCAGCGGTTCATTGAGCGGGCCAGACAGGTGACCCGGCTGACGGAACCGGCGCCTGAAATCGACCATGAGTTCATTAGAAAGCGCAAGAAAAAGACGGCGCAGCAACCGCCGCGCCGTCCTAATCAAATGATTTTCACTTGCGGGCGCCGGAACGGGGCGGCTTCCTTATGGGAGTTGCCTTGTTCCGGCCTCCTGTCTTTTCGGTTTTAGGGTTCGGCTATGGGTGGGGTTGGTGCTTCCTTATCTGTACCCACCTTTTTCCGGCGGCCCTTTGACAGTTTTGGTTCATTTGATCGCCTTGCTCTTGACTTCCTCGCCCAGCAGCGCGGCGAACTGGTCCAGTGCCATAGCCCCCAGGTCCTCGCCGGAGCGGTGGCGGGGAGAGACGGTGCCGTTCTCCATGTCCCGGTCGCCCACCACCAGCATATAGGGCACCTTTTCCAGGGTGGCCTCCCGGATCTTCTTGCCGATCTTCTCGTTGCGCTCGTCCACCTCACAGCGGAAGCCCAGCTCGTCCAGCTTAGCGGCCGCCTCCTTGGCGTACCCCGCTGCCCGGTCGGTGACGGGCAGCACCTTCACCTGCACCGGAGCCAGCCACGCCGGGAACGCCCCCGCAAAGTGCTCGGTGATGACGCCGATGAACCGCTCGATACTCCCCAGCACCACCCGGTGGATCATGACGGGGCGGTGCTTTTGGCCGTCCTCGCCGGTGTACTCCAGCTCGAAGCGCTCGGGCAGCTGGCTGTCCAGCTGGATGGTGCCGCACTGCCAGGTGCGGCCCAGGGAGTCGGCCA
>CAOKLO010000120.1 GCA_948469375.1 uncultured bacterium
GATTTGAGATGGCATTGCTTAGGCTTTTAGGTCCAAGCAAATGTCCGCACCCCCAATTTCGCCACTGAAAGGATACCAAGGCTTGCCACGCAAGAGGACAAATCCGAAGTTTTTTATTCTGTCACTGTTTATCGTTTACACAGAATTTTATGGGGGCTCCGTCCAGAATTTCCCGGACGGCCTTTACATGGTAAGAACACATATTGTCCATCACTACGATGTCACCTGACCGAAGGGTCGGAAGTAAAGTCTTTTTCAAATACTGGACAAAATGATATGCTCCCTAAAAGGCAGACAGGGAAATAATAAGAGGGAGAGGGAAGAAAGATGGGAAAACGGATCGAAATGGATTTAGCGGAAAAGGAAAAACTCATCCAGGAATGCCTTGCGGGGCGGATGAGGATGCGAGAGGCAGCACGGCGTGCCGGGGTAGGCCATTCCACCATGCACACCTGGATCAGCCGGTATCGGGCGGAGGGCGTTTCGGCGCTCTCTGAGAATGGGAACGCCCAGAGGCGGAGATACAGCGAGGAGATCCGGCAAAAGGCAGTGGAGGAATATCTATCCGGCCAGGGCAGCGCCATGGCCATCGCGGAAAAGTACAAGCTGCGCTCCGGGAATCTTGTGTTGGACTGGGCAAAGGAGTATCATCGTCATAGAGAACATCCGAAAGAAACGGGAGGAGTATCTATGGCGAGACGAAGGCATACGCTGGAGGAGCGAGTCCAGGCAGTCAAAGAATATTTGGAGGCGGGGAAAGGTTTTCCCGAGCTTTCCGAAAAATACGGCACAACCGCTCAGGTGGTACGCAGTTGGGTGAAGCGGTATCGGGAGATGGGCGTGGCAGGCCTGGAGGACCGGCGGGGGAAGCGTCTTGCATCCCAGACGCCCCGGACACCGGAGGAGGCGCTGCGGATCGAGAATGCCCGTCTGGAACGTGAAAACTATCTGTTGAAGATGGAGCTGGACCTGTTAAAAAAAGTGAAAGAGCTGGAGAGGGGGGATCACTGAGACAGTTTCGCCAGGAGCGTCAGTATGAGGCGGTGCGTCGTGCCGCGGAGGAACAGAAGTATTCCGTGACAGAGGCGTGCCGTGCGCTGCATATCTCCCGTGCCGGCTATTACCAGTGGCGTTCCGGCAGAGCCAGCGCCCGCACGGTGGAAAACAGACGGCTGGCCGGACTGGTGAAGAAGATCCACGCTAAGGACCCGGATAAGGGATACCGGCGTATCCGAGACGATCTGGCGCGTTATTACGGCGCGCCAATAAACGACAAGCGGGCGCTGCGTATCTGCCGCAGTCTGGGTGTCCGCTCCACCATCAAATATGCCCGGCACGGCTGTACCCGGCGGGCCTCAGACCCGCAGTATCTGGCTGAAAACGTTCTGAACCGCCAGTTTTATGCGGACAAGCCCAATGAAAAGTGGCTGACCGATGTGACAGAGTTCAAATATTATATGGGGCCAACCGTCCATAAACTTTACCTCAGCGCCATTTTGGATCTGTGCGACAGACGGATCGTTTCCTTTGTTCTCCGGGACACCAACGACAGCACCCTGGTGCATGAAACCTTGGATCGCGCCCTTGCCGCCAACCCGGACGCGCATCCTTTGTTCCACAGCGACAGGGGCTTTCAGTACACGACCCGAGTGTTCCACGACAAGCTGGCTGCGGCTGGGATGACGCAGAGTATGTCGCGGGTGGGCAAGTGTATTGACAACGGACCCATGGAGGGCTTCTGGGGCATTCTCAAGCGGGAGCGATACTATGGCAGGCGCTTCACCAGCCGGGAGCAGCTGTGCCAGATGATCCGGGAGTATATTGCCTACTACAATTTCAACCGCCTCCAGCGCCGCTTGGGCATCCATACACCGATGGAGGTCTTCATCCAATATAGAGCAGCCTGAAAAAATTTTGCATCTTATTTCACTGTCTACTTGACGGGGTGCAGTTCAAAACGTTCTCCGGTCGTTCCGCCATCTCAGGTCTTATGGTTTCTTTCCATTCTCTGCATTTTTCCCGCACATCGAACACGCTCATTTGCATAGAGTGATTTCTTTTTCAGCGTATAGCCCATCGCGGCTATTGCCCGTTCCACAGCGATCCCTTTCGCATCATGGGTCCCTTCATAGCCTTGTACCAGTAATTCTCGTGCTTCGTTGTGCAGCATATTTTCATCTTCTGATTCCGTTATACCACTTATGTCAACCTTTGGCGCTTTTTTGATGGTTGCTATAGTATGTGGATATATTCGTGGGGAGGGCCACTGCCGCAGGCGGGGGGGATTCAAAAACCGCCGGCTCCGCCGGCGGTTTTCTCACAGCCTGGTCTCCATCGGCACCGCAACGGTGTAATGGTTACTGCTGAGCTGCCGCAGCAGGGCAGACAGCACCCGCGCAGTATTCCCACTCCCCTCCAGTGTGAGGTAAACGGTACGCCGACGGGTGCCCAGCCGGTTCAGAACGGTGCCGGCGAAGGCAGTCCCCCCCACTGAATCGCCGGGTTCCAAATACAGGGTCTCCTTCCAGCACACCCAGCCCTGCTCCTCCAGCCCGGCCCGCGCCCCGTCCGGGACGTAAGCCAGGGTGGTGCGGGTATGGGCCAGCTCCTCCAGTGCCAGCCGGCCCCGGCTGAGGGCCTCCTTCTCCCCCTCCCAGGCCAGGATTCCCACGCTGTGGCCGGTGCCCAGGATGCGGCGGACCAGCCCCCCCTCCTCCTCAATCACCTGGGGGGCCAGGAAAAACAGGGCGTACTGCCCCGTGCCGTCCAGGGTGTTCAAAATGGCGGACAGCCCGTCGGCGCTCTCACAGCGGAAGGCCAGATAGGTGGCCACGTTGCCCCCGTCCACCTCCGGGGGCTCGCTGGGGCTCACCGGAATGGTGGGGGTGGTCTCCGCAGGGCTGAGGCTCTGGGTGTAGTCCCGCAGACGGTTGTTAATCAGCTCCCGCGCCCGGTCGATAAACAGCCCGTCATCCAGCACCGCATCGGCGCTCTTGATGCGCACCAGATAGCCCTGGGAGATATAGCTCAGCTGGTTATAGCTGTACTCCAGTCCGAAGACGGAGCACACCACATACAGGGGGACATAGGGCTTTCCATAGCGCATAACGGCCCGGGCGTCGTAGGCCGCCCCAGTCATGTCGTCCCGGCAGGTGCCCCGCTCCAGATCAAAGACCAGCATCTGCTTCAGGTTGAAAATGGTCACGATGTGGCTCCTGTGGTTGTAGCTGGTGTACAGCCCCAGGCTCACCCCCACCCCGTTCTGGTTGGCGTCAAA
This sequence comes from uncultured bacterium, assembly GCA_948469375.1. GTDB lineage: Bacteria > Bacillota > Clostridia > Oscillospirales > Oscillospiraceae > Enterenecus. The sequence goes on from CAOKLO010000120.1 coordinate 3,278, forward strand.
CACCGTGTAGGGCACATAGAGCGTCCCGCCGGACCAATAGGGCATGGAGCTGGAGGTCAACGGGGCCACACTGTCATTGATGCCGGTAAAATACAGGTTGGCCGCGGCGGCGGGCATCGGCTGAAACATCCCCACAGCCAGTATAACGGCCAGTACCAGCGGCAAAACAGGGCGTTTTTTTCTCACAGGCCCTCCCTCCTCTCTTTCGGTTGCCTTTCTGATTATACCATAGTATAATCATTTGGACAAGCGCCACTATTTTTAAGGAAATCTTAATGAAAGCTAAACGGTCCTTCAACCCGGCCGTGGTACACTAAACCGCGTAAACCAAAACAGGGTCCCCGGAAAGGAGCCGTTAATATGGAAATCACACTGGAACTGGTAGAGCGCTTGAAGGAGAAGGCCGACGTCAGCTACACCCAGGCCAAGGAGGCCCTGGAGTACAGCGGCGGCAACCTGCTGGACGCGCTGATCTATCTGGAGGAGAAGGGGGTCATCCCCCGGGCGGAGGGCGCCTACTACTCCACCCGGAGCGAGACGCCTTCCCCGCCCCCTCCCGCAGAGCCCCTCCCCGCCCAGCTCCCCTCCAAAAAGAAAAAGGCCCACGGGCCGCGCCGCCCCAAGGGGGACGGCAGCCAGCGGTTTTTTAACAGCCTGCGCCGCTGGCTTATCGACAACGAACTGGAGATCTGGCGGCGCGGCCAGCCCATCACCGCCCTGCCAGTGCTGATTCTTCTTCTGCTGCTGTGCTGCGCCCCCTGGGTGACCATCCCGGCGCTGGTGCTGGGCCTCTTTCTGGGTCTGCGCTACCGCTTCTCCGGCCCCGACCTGGAGCGGGAGAGCCTGAACAACATGATGGGCTCTGTGGCCGACACCGCCGCCGACCTGGGCCACAAGGTCATGGACGAGCTGAAACACGACTGGCACTCTGATGAGAAGGACCAGAAATAGGGGCGGATGATATCCGCCCCTACACAACCGTACGAGGTGAACCAATATGTCAGAACGCATCCTTTTGGTGGAGGACGAGGAAAAACTGGCCCGCATGGTAGAGATGGAGCTGAAATACGAGGGCTATGAGGTGGAAAAGGCGCTGGACGGCCGCCGGGGCCTGGAGCTGGCCCTGGGCGGCTCCTTCGACCTGGTGCTGCTGGACATCATGCTGCCCCAGCTCTCCGGGATGGAGGTGCTGCGCCGCCTGCGGCGGGAGAGCCAGGTCCCGGTGATTATGTTAACTGCCCGGGACAGCGTGGTGGACAAGGTGGCCGGCCTGGACTCGGGGGCCGACGACTACATCACCAAGCCCTTCGCCATCGAGGAGCTGCTGGCCCGCATCCGGGCCGCCCTGCGGGGCAAGGGCGGTCTGGCCGCCCAGAGCCTCCCCTTGGCGGTGGGCCCGCTGGTGATGGACGTGGAAAAGCACCAGGTCACCGTCCGGGGCCGGAATGTGGATCTGACCAAGAAGGAATTTGACCTCCTCCGCCACCTTCTGGAGAACAAGGACCGGGTCCTCACCCGGGAGGCCCTCCTGGACGCAGTATGGGGCTTCGACTTCGTGGGTGAGACCAACTCGGTGGACGTCTACATCCGCTTTCTGCGCAGCAAGCTGGACGACGCCTTTGGCCTGAAGCTTATCCACACCGTCCGGGGCGTGGGCTATGTCATCAAGGAGGATTAACCATGGTCATCGTATACCGTTCCAACACCGGCTTTACCAGGGAGTACGCCGAAATGCTGGGCAAGGCGGAAAAAATGAAGGTCTGCCCCCTGGCCGAGGCCCAGAGCAAGGTGGGCTCAGGGGAATCCGTCTTCTACATGGGCCCTCTCATGGCGGGCCACATCACCGGAGTGGACCAGGCGGTGAAACAGTTCACCGTAAAGGGGGTATGTGGCGTGGGCATGTCCCCCGCCTCCCAGCAGGTGCTGGACACCCTGTCCAAGGCCAACTACGTCCCCGGCGCCCCTCTTTTCTACCTCCAAGGGGGCTGGGCCCCGAAAAAGGTGGGCTGGCTCAAGCGCCGGATGGTGGGCATGGCCACCAAATCCATGCGGGAATCCCTCCGGGACAAGGGCAGCCGCCGCACCCCCGAGGAGAACAAACAGCTGGACTTCCTCCTCCACGGCGGCAGCTTTGTGGCCTTTGAAAACCTGGAGACCATCCGGGAGTGGATAAAGACCCTGTAGGGACGCTTCACGAAGCGTCCGCCCTACTCCAGCAACCGCACCGTATCGCGGGATGTACCATATTATGGGCGCGCCATATTATCGTACCGTATCGTGGACGCATCATGATGCGTCCCTGCAGAGTTCCGTACAGCGGGTGGACAATGTCCGCCCCTACATCCGAGGGAGGTGAACCCCATGCCCCGCAGCCGGCACCGTTTCCAAACCCCGCCCCCATCGGACCCCATCGCCGCCGCCCGGGACTCCTCCCTGGCTCTGCGGCTGAACATCGGCTTTTTCCTGCGCCAGCTGGGCATTTTCTTGGTCATGGACCTGCTGCTGCTGGTGCTGGCCGTCTTCGGCATGTCCCTCTACGCGGAAAACCGGTGTGCCGACGTGGTGGAGCTGGTCAACCAGCGGGGAGTGCCCTCCGAGGACGCTCTGGCCTGGATGGAGGCCAGCGACTACACCATCACCCCTTTGGACCGCAACCCGGAGGGAATTGAATACACAGTCACCTCCTGGCTGCCCACCAGCCGCTGGGAGACGGTGGACGGCCTGCGCACCTGGGACCTCAGCAGCTATTACACCGTCGAGCTGCCCAACAATGGCCGTCCCTACGCCGTCACGGTGGACACCTCGGGCATCTTCACCGGCCTGTGGTGGGCAGGTGTGGTAATCCTGATCTGCCAGGCCCTCTCCCTGCTCACCAACCTGTTCCGCAGCAACCGTTCTATCCGCAAGGTGCTCCGGCCCATCCAGGACCTGGCCGCCACCGCAGCCCGTCTCAACTCCATGACCCACATGTCCAAGCGGGAAATCGAGAGCCTGACCGGCGAGCTGGACAAGATTGATGCCGCCCACCTGGACAGCCGCATCGACCTGCCCCCCACCCAGAAGGAGCTGCGCTCCCTGGCCCAG
>CAOKLO010000121.1 GCA_948469375.1 uncultured bacterium
GCTCCCAAAGCCCCTCGGATTCCATAAGCTCCAGCTTGTGGTAAGTTCGCCCGGAAAGATACCGTTCTCTGTACTCGACCCACTGCGCCGGTGTACACACGTTCTTCAGGCGGTTCAGCATCTCTATACCGCCGGAGGACAGATCAAAGACATGATACTCCAGCTCCGCAATCAGCTTGTCCCGCTGCCCCTGCTGCTCGTACAGATCCATCAGCCATTCGCTGTACTCCGCTACCAGCCCCCGCTTGTCACGGTCGGCGGACTTACCCTCCTCCAGCAGACGAATGGCCTCGTCCATCTTCCCGTCCCCAAGCGCCTGCCGGACACGAAGCTTACGGATATCAGAATAATTTGTGTACCGTTCTAAAAAGGCGTCCAGTTCCCCCTTTGGCAAGGACAGCTTTTTCATCAAATCAAAACGGCGTGTCAGCAGCTGTTCCATCTCATATTCTCTGGAATAACCTTGCTTGCCGGAAGCCTCAAGGTTTGCGATTTGTCTATCTATCAATTCCAGTTTTTTCCTGTCAAACGTCTCTCCGGAAAACCGAGAGAAAATCGCCTGTTCCGCAAAGTCCTGGACCATCCAGTGTTCGCCGGCCGATCCCGCGTATTTCAGGAGGAAGTCGAACACTTCGTCTTTCTTACAGACGCAAAGTATGTCCGTAAGCATCGTATCCATAGCGTCATCTATATAGCTGCAACCCTCCTCAACTTCATAGCTCGCAAATTCCCGCAGCGCATCTATCCCTGCCCGGAGCGCCAGCAGGGGTTCCCCCCGTCCCAGCAGTGTCTGCGTCTGCCGCCCGATAAAATCAGCCATATCGCTCTCAAACTCATCCGCGTCTCTATAGTTGATGTAGCCATGAAAGTCAGCGTACTGGTTTCCGATGGAGGCCAGTTCTTTTTTCAGCGTTTTCATACATTCATCCAGAGATGTTTCCCCATATCGAAGGAGCAGCGCCCTGTAGAGTTTTTCATCAGCGGATACCAATTCTGTCAGCAGCGGGCGGAGTTGGCTGTCAGGAACTTTTTCCACAAGACCGGCGGGAGTCAGACGCTCCTTTTTTACCGGGGCTTTCTTCTTGGACGGTTCGGCGGCGGATACCGCAAACAGGACCGCTGCCATGTGCTTACAGGCATTTCCATCCTCCGCATAAGGGCAGTCACAGAGCATATCCTCAATGGCATCCCCTTCCAGCAGGATCTCCACCTTGTATTCCTCTGTGCCTTCCACAGTGGCGGTGCAGCCATCTTCCGTGCGCTCCAGATCTGAGACCCGGCCCTCATCAAAGTAGGTTCGGCCCCGTTCCAAAATGTGGGGCTGGAACCAGTTCTTCCAGGATTCCATTTGCATCCTCTCCTGTTCCCTTCTCCTATGAGGTCATTCCGTTTCCCGACTTCAAATACCTCTTCAATAAAAATGCGCAGAAGTATGGAAACGTATAGATATTATCACTGTATCCGATGTTTCCCCCGGTGAGCTTGATCCCGTGGGAAATATCGCTGTATTTTTCGCTGGAGATCAGCGTGCGCAGGGACTTGGCCCTGCCGTTGGTGGCTTTGACTTCCACCGGGATCAGTTCCGAGGCAGTGCGGACAAAAAAGTCCTCCTCCAGCGTAGAATCCTCCCGTTTGTAGTAGTACAGCCCACAGCCGCTTTTCACCAGCGCCTCTCCCACGATGTTCTCATAGAGCGCGCCCTTGTACACCCCCAGGTTTTTATTGGCCCGCAGATCCTCCTGGGCCTCCTCGTCCAGCATGGCCACCAGCAGGCCGCTGTCGGCAAAATACAGCTTGTACTTGGTCTCCTCGTAGTTGCCCTTCAGCGGCAGCTCCGGGAAATTCAGGCAGTAGCAGATATTCACCATCCCGGCGTCGCTGAGCCATTCAATACACCCCCGGTAGTCCTTAAACCTTGCCCCGGAGGCCACCTTAGATATCTGGAATTTCTTGTTATTCTTGGCTAGCTGAGGCGGTATCTGGTCGAACACATTGAGAATGCGCCCCTGATCCAGCCCCTCGGCGTATTTCCGAATGTCTTCTCTGTAGTCGGCGATGAGCTGACGCTGGATATCCAGCGAGCCCTCAAAGGTGCCCTGCTCCACATATTCCCGCACCACCGCCGGCATCCCGCCCAGGATGCAGAAATCCAGGAACAGCGAATTGCAGACGGACAGTTCCAATTCGCTGAAAGGCGTCAGCGTCCGCATATGATCCAGCAGATCAGCAATGAACCCATCGTCATAGCCCTTTGCCCAGAGAAATTCTTCAAAATCCATAGAATACATCTCATAGTCCGTCTTATAGCCCACGCTGTTGCTCTCGATCTTCCGATCATTGATCCCCAGTATGGAACCGCTGCAGATTACATCAAAGCGGCCATCAATGGAAAAGAATTTCAGTGCGGTGGCGATATCAGGGAATTCCTGGAGCTCGTCAAAGAAGAGCAGAGTCTTTCCTGGCAGAAATCGCTTGCCCGGGTCCAGACGGGAAATATTCTTGATGATCTCGTCCGTCTTATAGCCGTCGGCTGTGATGAGCTTGTACTTGGGCTCCTCTACGAAATTGATATAGATCACATTTTCGTAGCTGCTTTGGGCAAAACGTTGGACAGACTCTGTCTTGCCCACCTGCCGGGGTCCCTTGACAATCAGCGGTTTGTGGTTAGGGGCGGCTTTCCACTCTGCCAGAAATAAGTCGATTTTCCGTTTCAAGTAGCGCATAGGCACTTCCCTCCATCCGCATTATTGGCTATAGTATACTCCGATGGGGGAAGAATTACAACTGTTCCGCAAAAAATGAGCGATTTTTTTCCTATTTCACCTAAAACATGAGCCAATTTCTGATTTGATTCACAAAAATAAGAGGGAATAAAAGCCGACTTGTCACATTTCTTTGCGACAGGCCAGCTTTTATGGGCCGATTCACCAATTTAAGTAATATTTCGTCATAGTTCGCTGTGATTCGCCTTTGCTTTTTTAAGATGGTGCAGCTACGGCAAGGTCGCTGGCGGCCTCCATCTTGAACTTGTCCATAGCCTTGCGGGCCTCGGGGACGTTGATGCGGTTGTTCTTCTTAGACATTTTCCTTTTCTCCTTCTCCATATTTGCGACCGCACGCCGCACCGTCAGCATCCTGCAATGGGTCTCAAGCTGAATAAAGGTCATGACCGTATTTTTTATTCTGCCATAGGTCCCGGATGAAATAAAATGCTGATCTTATATCGTATAATACCTGATGTGTATAGGCGTTCCGGCTGACGGGCACGCAGACTTTCCGTGATCAGGACAAACTGCCTCTTGACATCCCAGGCTCCCCGCCATATAATATGGGCGAGTTTCGGAAGCGAATATGGAGTGGTATACAGGTGCGCCTCCTCCCCGGAGGCGTTACAGGGAAGCGGGTGTGATTCCCGCGCAATGCCGTTGCTGTGTGAGCGAAGTGTTCTCCAAAGATGTCACTGGGAGGTCCCTCCCGGGAAGGCTGGAGGACGCGTTTGACGCTTGAGCCAGAATACCTGCCTGTATATGACGCACGAGAAGCCTCCCCGCGCATTGGGAGGGTGCCCTGCGGCCGTCAAGGCCGCTGTTTGCCTGCACCCATCCCCGGGTGCAGCTTTTCTTTGTGTTTCCGAGCCGGTCATTTATGAAAACAAAGGAGACAGGAACATGAAAAAGAACGGAAAACTGATCATCGCCGCTGTGGCGGTCCTGGTGCTGGCTGCCGTGTTCGCGGGGGTCTGGGCCGCTACCCGTCCCGCCGCCAGCCAGGGCGCCAAGACCATCACCGTGGAGGTGGTCCACAAGGACGAGAGCTCCAAGACCTTCACCTACCATACGGACGCCGAATATCTGGGTGAGGTGCTCCAGGCCGAGGGGCTGGTGAAGGGCGACCCGGGGGATTACGGCCTGTACATCACCGAGGTGGACGGCGAGGCCGCTGTCTACGAGACGGACGGCGCCTACTGGGCCTTCTACCAGGGCGGTGAGTACGCCAACCAGAGCGTAGACCAGACGCCCATCAATGACGGGGACGCGTTCTCCCTGGTGTATACGGTTGGCTGAGAGGCGGCTGACACTGCGGGAGACAGCGCTCTTCGGCATCCTGGGCGGCATGACCTTCCTGGCCAAGATGGTGATGGCGGGCCTGCCTAACATCGAGCCGGTCTCCCTGATGGTGATGCTCTTTGCGGTCACCTTCGGGAGAAAGGCGCTGTATCCCATTTACGCCTATGTCCTGCTGGAATTCGTGCTGTACGGCCTCAACCTCTGGTCGGTCAATTATCTCTATATCTGGCTGATTCTGGCCGCTGCGGCGTGGCTCCTGCGGGGGATGACCCACCCGCTGGGCTGGGCACTGCTCTCCGGCGTGTTCGGACTGCTGTTCGGGATGCTCTGCGCCCCGGTCTACGCCGTTACCGGAGGGTGGGCTTTTGCGGTCTCCTGGTGGATCAGCGGCATCCCCTACGATCTGGCCCACTGCGCGGGGAATTTTGTCCTGGCGTTGGTGCTGTTCGTGCCTCTGCGGGGTCTGGCGGACAGACTGTACCGCGGGATCGGGCGGGGATGACCTGTTCCTGGAGGTTTGAGCCTGGCTGCCGGAGCGCGGTTATAACGGGAAAACTCTGCCCGCCGGGGCGGCGGGCAGAGCCTGGGATGAGCACATTCTCTTTTCACCTTCGGCGAAACCTCCTGCGGAGGATTTTTTACCGCGGGGCTGTCCCTTATTCCGGCTCCAGCGCACTGTGGAGGCGGTCGGTGATCGCGCCCTGGAAGAGGGCGGTGGAGTGGCCGTGAAGGGTCTCCAGGCTTGCGGCGGCGAGGCGGGGGTCCATCTGACCGCCCACAAAGAGGTCCATGTCCAGAATAAACTTGACCTCCGGGTCGGCCTGGGCGTCGGGGGTATTGCGCTTGACCATGCCGGGTCCGGCGTGGATCTTGGCACAGCAGGAGCTGTCCAGGCCCATCTCCACGTCCACAGAGCACTTGCGGGTACGCTTCTCGTCCACGTCCTCGGCGGCGAGGGCCCCCAGGTAGGGTGAGGTGATGAGCTCCCTCCAGGGCTCCCCCTCCAGCCCCAGGGCCTGACGGGAGAAGATGTTCACATAGCGCAGGCCGATGCGCTCGAAAAAGGCGGGCTGGTAGATGCGGATGAACTGGGCCAGGGGCAGGTCGAAGTGCTGTCCGAACGCCTCCCAGCCGGGGTAGGACACGGTGGACAGGGAGATGAAATTGCTGGTCAGGTTCAGCTTCCACCGGCCGTCGGCGGAGATGAAGTGGTAGTTGATGATGCTCTTGGGCTGTTCCAGCCGGACCTTGGATGTGCCCAGGTCCGCGAGCCGGGGGGCGGGGGACTCCTCCTTGGCGGCATATTTGGGGAACATGCCCCGCACGGCCTCCTGGAATTCTGCGGGTTCGTTGGCGGAGATGGACAATATGGCGGGGAAACGGAGCTGACAGATCACCTCCGCAAGCTGGGCCCTCTGGTAGCGGACCCTTGGATGGTCAGAGTACAGCATGGACCGGACCTCCTTTTCGTTTCCCCTATTGTAGCGCCGATGGGACGAAAAGTCAAGGCGGGGGTTCCTGGAGGAGCGTCTGAAAGAAGAAATAAAAGAAAGCAAAAGGAAAAAGGATACTGAGCACCCCGGATGGCAGGAACGATAGAGGTCCCTGACACGATACTCGATCCCCTGACCGGAGGCTCCCCGCAGCCCATTGCGGCACAAGGGATTGCGGCCAAACGGTATCAAACGGGACTTCCCGTTCGCGGCGATATGGCCCCCTGCTTGCGAAGTGGTATCGGGATACGCAGACTGCGTGTCAAAAAACCTATCCAAAATCCTGGAGAAGTGGTATAATAAAGACAA
>CAOKLO010000122.1 GCA_948469375.1 uncultured bacterium
AACCAACGACACGAGGATTTTCAGTCCTCTGCTCTACCAACTGAGCTACAGAGGCGGGTGGCGACGCGGAAGGGACTTGAACCCTCGACCTCCGGCGTGACAGGCCGGCGTTCTAACCAACTGAACTACCGCGCCACATTTTAACACATTGGTGGGAACAACAGGGCTCGAACCTGTGACCCCTTGCTTGTAAGGCAAGTGCTCTCCCAGCTGAGCTATGCTCCCCCATCGTTCCACCGTCTGTCATACGGCGAAAGTCATTATAACAAACCGCAGTCCCAATGTCAACCCCCAAAATAAAAAAGTTGGCGTTACTTGGCAGAGGACTCGTCCCGAAGAGCCTCCAGCTCCTCCGCCGAAAAGCGGTAGGCCTTGTCGCAAAACTGGCAGATGAGCTCCGCGCCTCCCTGTTCCTCAATCAGAGCGTTCAGCTCCTCCCGGCCCAGGCTGATGAGAGCTCGGCTCACCCGCTCCCGGGTGCAGTAGCAGCGGTATTCCACGGCCGCGGTCTCCAGCACCTCCAGCTCGAACTCCCCCAGCACCTCCCGCAGCAGGTCCAGAGGGTCCATGCCCGTGTCCAGCCGGGCGCTCACCGCCCCCAGCCTTGCCACACCCCGCTCCACGGCAGACACCACGGCCTCGTCCGCTCCCGGCAGCAGCTGGATGAGATAGCCCCCTGCCGCCTGGACGGTCTGGTCCGGTGCGATAAGCACACCCAAGGCACAGGCCGTGGGCACCTGCTCGCTTTCCACAAAGTAGGCGGCCACATCCTCGGCGATCTCGCCCCCCACCAGCTGTACCGAACCGATATAAGGCTCCTTCATCCCCAGGTCCCGGATGACGGTCAAATTCCCGTCCGCGCCCACGGCGGCCCCCACGTCCAGCTTGCCCTCGGCCTTCCGGGGCACGTCCACAGCGGGATTCTGCACATAGCCCCGCACGTTGCCCCTGCTGTCCGACACGGCGGTGAGAGATCCCAGCGGCCCGCCGCCCTTCACCCGCAGGGTGACGGCCCCATCCTCCGCCTTGACGACGGCGCCCATCATGGACGCAGCCATGAGCAGACGGCCCAGGGCGGCCGCAGCCACCGGCCAGCAGTCGTGGATGGCCCGGGCCCGCTCCACCGTGTCCCGGGCGGAGATGGCCATAGCTTTTACAGGGACGTTCTTGGCGATGACGCGAACAATCTGATCCATTGCGTTACAATTCCTTTCCTGCGGCGAAAAAGACCCGCTCCGCTCCCTGCCTGGGCGGGGACATGGTCTTGTCGCCATATTGCTTGACGCGCCGGAAACCCGCCTCCCGCAGAAGGCCGTCCAGTTCGTCCATGGTATAGGCGTATTCCTCGTGATATTCGCCGCCCCGGCTCCAGCGGCCGTCCTCCTCCCGGACAAACAGGTCCAGGCCGTAGCTGCACACCCGCCGTTTGGGGCTGTACTCCCCCCGCCAGACACAAAACAGACCGTCGTCCTCATCCAGGTAGGTCTGGCCGCCGGCGTTTTCCAGAGCAAGCGGCGTTTTCACATCGAAGAGAAACAGTCCGCCGGGGGTAAGCGCCCGGTACACCCGCTGGAAGGTCCGCCTCAAAGCGGCGGGCCGGGTAACGTAATTCACGCTGTCCAGACAGGCGATCACCGCGTCGGCGCGGTCCAGCAGGGCCAGCCGGGACATGTCCTGACACAAAAACAGCACGCCCAACCCCTCACATTTCTGGTCGGCCACCGCCAGCATGTCCGGCGACAGGTCCACGGCGGTCATGGCATAGCCCCGTTGAGCCAGCAGCCGTGTCAGGCTTCCCGTGCCGCAGCCCAGCTCCACCACGGATTGAACGGGCTGCTTCTGCCTGCGGAAATGCCGCTCCACATAGTCCGCCCACGTCTCGTAACCCACGTCAGCCGTGAGCCGGTCATAGCACCGGGCCAGTACGGTGTACGCGTCCATCATTTGTCCAGCCGGGGCAGCACAGTTTTGTAGCCGTCTGCGCCGTATTGCAGCGCCCGGTTCACCCGGCTGATGGTGGCGCTGGACGCCCCTGTGCGCTGGAGAATGTCGTTATAAATAAGTCCCTGGTCCAAAAGCTGGGCCACCTCCAGCCGCTGTGCCATCGCCCGCAGCTCCGCCACGGTGCACAGGTCCTGAAAAAAGGCGCGGCACTCCCCTTCATCCTTCAACGTCAGAATGGCCTCAAACAGCAGGGCGTCATGCTGCGGCATCTCTTTCTGCATAGCGCATCCTCCCATAAAACGCTTTAAGCTTTCTACCTGGAAGCCATTTTAGCACACCACTTTATGAAAGTAAAGAGAAAACCCAAAAAGCGTGAAAAGGACTTGCGCCCTGGGAAAAACTTGATTATAATAGCAGCGTTGGGTCATGGAGCATGGCCCGAGCGCGCTGGAAAAGGCAGACCGGAAGGATTGGCTGCGAATCCCGGGACGCAGAGGTATTTTTATGGTAAAAGCAATCGTAGGAGCAAACTGGGGCGACGAGGGCAAGGGCAAGATCACCGATCTGCTGGCCGAGACGTCGGACGTGGTGGTGCGCTTCCAGGGCGGGGCCAACGCGGGCCACACCATCATCAACGATTACGGGCGGTTCGCGCTGCACATACTGCCCTCGGGTATTTTCTATCCCCACATCACCAACGTCATCGGCAACGGCGTGGCGCTGGACGCGGTCAAGCTGGCGGCAGAGCTGAAGGACGTCACCGGACAGGGCGTGCCCGCCCCCAACCTGATCGTGTCTGAGCGGGCCCAGCTGCTTATGCCCTACCACGCCCTCCAGGACGCCTATGAGGAGGAGCGGCTGGGCGGCAAAGCATTTGGCTCCACCAAAAGCGGCATCGCCCCCTTCTACTCCGACAAGTACGCCAAAACGGGCATCCAGGTCTGCGACCTGTTCGACGAAGACCGCCTGTGGGAGCGCCTCAGCCGGGCCGTGGAACTGAAAAACATTCTGTTCGAGCACCTGTACCACAAGCCCGCCCTGGACGTCAAAACCCTGTATGACCAGCTTTTGAGCTGCCGGGAAATGCTGCGGCCCTACGTGGGCGACGCGGTGGGCTTCCTCCATAACGCGTTGGCCCAGGGCAAGACCGTGCTGCTGGAGGGTCAGCTGGGCTCCATGAAGGACCCGGACCTGGGCATTTTCCCCTTGACCACCTCCTCCCACACTCTGGCGGGCTACGGCTGCGTGGGCGCGCCGGTGCCCCCCACCGCCATCAAGGACGTGATTTGTGTCACCAAGGCCTATTCCTCCGACGTAGGCTCCAGTACCGAGCCCTTCGTCAGCGAGCTGCTGGGGGCAGAGGGCGACGAGCTGCGCCGCCGGGGGGGCGACAAGGGCGAATTCGGGGCCACCACCGGCCGGCCCCGCCGGGTGGGCTGGTTCGACGCGGTGGCCACCAAATACGGCTGCATGGTTCAGGGCGCCACCCAGGCGGCGCTGACCTGTCTGGATGTCCTGGGCTATCTGGACGAGATCAAGGTGTGCGTGGGCTATGAGATTGACGGGGAAGTGACGGAGCAATTCCCCACCACCCCGCGGCTGATGAGGGCTAAGCCGGTCTTTGAGACCCTGTCCGGCTGGAAAAGCGACATCCGGGGCGTCACCGACTACGACGCCCTGCCTGCCAACGCCAAGGGCTACGTGGAATTTCTGGAGCAGCGCATCGGCGTGCCCATCAAAATCGTGTCCACCGGCCCCAAGCGCCACGAAATCGCGCTGCGCAAATAGAATAAGGCCCAAATTAGAGACCGCCCCGCGCAAGCAGGGCGGTCTTTTTGATTCCCGGCGGCAGGCCCTTGATTTTGCTGTCAAGACAGCTTATAATGGGAAGCACTTAAGGAGTAAGGAGGAATTCTCCCATGAAGCACGATATCAACTACACTATGCTGACCGATTTCTATGAGCTGACTATGGGCAACGGCTATTTCCAGACAGGGATGGCCGAACGCATCTGCTATTTTGACGTGTTCTTCCGCAGCGTCCCAGACGGCGGCGGCTTCGCCATCGCCGCCGGTTTGGAGCAGGTCATCCGCTATATTCAGGACCTACACTTTGACGAGGAGGATATTGAATATTTGCGCGGCAAGGGCTGCTTCGCCCCCGAGTTCCTGGACTACCTAAAGGATTTCCGTTTTACCGGGGACGTCTGGGCCATCCCCGAGGGCACCCCCATCTTCCCCCGGGAGCCCATCCTCACCGTCCGCGCCCCCGCCATCCAGGCCCAGTTTGTGGAGACCTACCTCTTGCTGGCCCTGAACCATCAGTCCCTCATCGCCACCAAGTCCAACCGCATCGTCCGGGCCGCCGAGGGCCGCCCGGTGTCCGAGTTCGGCTCCCGCCGGGCCCAGGGGGCCGACGGCGCGGTGCTGGGCGCCCGGGCCAGCTATATCGCCGGGGCCGGCGGCACCGCCTGCGCCCTGGCCGACGAGATGTTCCACACCCCCGCCACCGGCACCATGGCCCACTCCTGGGTCCAGATGTTCCCTGACGAGTACACCGCCTTCAAGACCTATTGCCAGGTCTACCCCCAGGCCGCCACCCTGTTGGTGGACACCTACAACGTGCTCCACTCCGGCGTGCCCAACGCCATCCGGGTATTCCAGGAGCTGGGCATCACCTCCGGCGGCATCCGCATCGACTCCGGCGACCTGACCTACCTGTCCAAGCAGGCCCGGAAGATGCTGGACAATGCGGGCCTGCCCGGCGTCAAAATCGTGGCCTCCAACTCCCTGGACGAGTATATTATCCGGGACCTCATTACCCAGGGGGCCCGCATCGACGCCTTCGGCGTGGGTGAGCGTCTCATCACCTCCAAGAGCGAGCCGGTGTTCGGCGGCGTGTACAAGCTGTCCGCCGTGGAGGAGCCGGACGGCGCCGTTACACCCAAAATCAAGATCAGCGAGAACGCCGGGAAGGTGACCATCCCCCACTTCAAGAAGGTGTACCGCCTCTTTGAAAACGCCACCGGAAAAGCCATGGCCGACTATATCTGTGTCCACGACGAGCAGCCCGACTTCTCACAGCCTCTGGAGCTGTTCGACCCGGAGGCCACCTGGAAGCGCAAAACCATCACGGATTACACCGTGCGCGCCCTGCTGGTGCCCATCTTCAAGGACGGCGAGCTGGTTTACAAGATCCCCACCATCCAGGAGTCCCGGGCCCACTGCCAGCGGGAGGTGGACAGCCTGTGGGACGAGGTGAAGCGGTTCGAGTACCCCCACAACTACTACGTGGACTTGTCCCAGAAGCTGTGGGACGTGCGGGCGGCGCTGCTGGCGGAGAAGCACTGAGAAAACGGGGGCTGCGGCGGGCGTCGCGGCCTCCCTTCTTTTCTTGCGATTATACGATGAGTTTGACAAACTGGAATTTGAATACTACGATTTTATGAGCGATTATCGTTCGCCGTGGGTTTTCAATAAAGTCCTCCAAAACCCTTGAAAACAAAGGATTTTTCGCAGTGTACTCGCCTTATCCCTTTATTCGGTTTCACACAAGTTTACCCTTGCCCCAACTGCCCATAAGGGCAAAAGCAAGGGCAAGAAAATCTCGCAACAGGATATGACAACGTGTGGCAATCGGAGAACTGTGACGTATGTGCGAATATATTATAGCGGAGGATTTCAATATGGACAAGTACATTTTTGACAAAAGCAACGGCCTGTGGTATGAACTGGCTGGCGACTACTATTTCCCCTGTCTGACTGTACCCGCTGAAGAAGAACAGTCGGTCGGCGTGTGGGGTCAGCGGCACAAGCAGTATCTCAAAGAACACCG
>CAOKLO010000123.1 GCA_948469375.1 uncultured bacterium
ATCTGCCGGATGGGCACAGAGCTGTCCAGGACCTGGTTGTCCGCGCCGATGACCTTGATCTCCACGTCGCCCACGGCCACGAAGTCCCGCACGCTCCCGCTGCGGGTGCTCTCCATGGCCCGGCTCCACTCGCTGGCCAGCTGGCGGCTTCTCTCCTGGGCCATACCCCGCTCCCACTCGCCCTCCTTTGGCCGGTAGACCACAGCGAAGCGCACGTTGCCCATCCGCTCCCAGTTGACGCCGGTCGCGTAATAGATTTTGCTCAGCAGCTCGGCCAAAAAGGGCATAGACCTCAGCAGGGACACCCCATAGGGGGCGTAGGCCTCCGGCTGATACGGGGTAAAGAGGAGCAGGTCCTGATAGGGCAGGGGCTCCACCTGTCCCAGCTCGTTGTAATGGCAAAGCTGGAAGTCCAGAGGACTCTCCCCCTCCTGGAGCTGCACATCCTCCACCTTAGCGCACAGCACCGCCGCGATCTCCCCGCCGCCGGGGGTGACCACGATCTCGCCCACCCCCTGGCCGAACATGAGCATAGAGTCCAGGTACTGGTCCAAAAAGGCGTTGATGCCTCTCTGCCCTCTTCCCGTGTCCACCTGTTCCAGGAAGGCTCTCAGGCCCCGCTCCGCCTCCTCGTCGCCGCACGCCGCGCTGACGCCTCCGCAGAGCCTCACGATCTTGCCGATGCAGGCGTCCACCACGGGCACGGCCTCCCGGATGGCCCGGTAGAGCTTTGTTTCCCCCTGCTGGAGGGGCACATAGCGGCTCAGTGCGCTGAAGGGCTGACCCTCGCCCCGTTTGATCTGTGGGGTTGCCTCGGCGGCAAAGTCGTCCTTTCGCTTAAAGAATTTCATTGCTCACTCCTTTTTTCGCGCCTGACCGGCGCTCTTTGGCGGATTATGCCAAAAAACTCACGAACGCTCTCACCTCCTTTACCGCCCCGCGCCCCGGCTCAGCTTCTCCGCACCACAGAGCAGAACGCTCCCTCCTCTCTCCGCTCCCCCGCCGCGACGGTAACGGCGAAATACCGCATATCGTCCATGGCGTGGTCGTTGTCCTTGTGGGGGGCGTCCCGCCCCTCGGTCTCCTCGCTCCAGCGGTACATGGCGATCTCTCTGAGGCAGTCCTCACAGCCCTCACAGATCGCGATCCGCCCTCGTTTCAAAAGATCGGCGGTGATCCGGATGCCGGAGAGGACGTCATTGTTGGCCTTGACCACATGGAAGCCCGCCTGACGCAGGGCGGTGATAAAGCTGGCGGCTGAGGGGTCCGCCACGACGGATCGGATTTCTCTCCCGTCCGCCAGGGCCTGGAGGGCCCTCACATACTCCTGGTCCGTCAGCTGGACGCCTGTTTTCCTGGATGCGTAGTAATACTCCTCCATCCGGTACCAGACGCCCTCTCGAAGGCCCCAGAGTCCGAAGGAACAGGGATTCGCGGTGCCGTAGTCCACGGAAATGACGTACTGCTCCATCTGGCCCTCCGGCCTGGGCACTGCGTCCCTGGCGGGGTCAAAGAAGTCGTACACCAAGCCCTTCGCAGCGGTCCACTCCCCCAGGATGAACCGTCGATAGAAGGCGCCGCTGTAGCTGGACCGGTATCTCTGCCGGATGCGCACGGAGAGGGAGGGGTTGTCCTCCATGGTGAAGTGGAGGTACAGGGCGTTTCGCGTCTCGCGCTTCAGGATCCACTCCTGGTAGAACCAGTGCTGGGGTCCCTCCGGGTTGCAGTTGAACCAGAGTCTGGACCCCTGGACGCTGCACCTTGCGATGGCCTGTTCGACGAAGGATCTGGGCATCAGGGCCGCCTCGTCCAGGAGGACGCCCGCCAGGGTCACCCCCTGGATGAAGGCCGCGCTGCCCTCGTCCTTGCCGCCCATGAGGTAGAACCGGTTTTCCCGGCCGCTGCGTCCGATGATCACCAGGTTCTCACTGCGCCGCTCTCTGCACCGGAATCCCAGCTCCTCCAGGGTAGGGGTGAGCTCTTGTAAGAGGTTCCTGCGCAGAGAGACCACGCTTTTGCCGCAGAAGGCGAACTGAGCGCCCCGAAAGCTGGCCATGGCCCAGCAGACGAAGCTCAGACCCATACAGAGGGTTTTTCCGCTTCTCACGGCCCCGTCGCAGATGATGGCGTCATAGTGCCGGTCCGCGGACCGGGGGCCCCACCAGCACATGACCCGTTTCTGTTTAGGGGAAAACTTCTTGATTTTCACTCACCGCTCGCCTCCATTGCCTCCAAAAGTGCGTTCATGCTGTCCTCACCCCCGCCGGTGTGGTCCAGCAGCAGGCCGATCGCCTTCACACGGTCCGCGAATTTGACCTCCACGCTGCCGTTCCCGCTGAGCTTAAACTCGCTGACGCCCCACAGGTCCAGCCCCGGCACGTACTGCTCCTGAGGGGCCAGGGCCAGGGCGATGGCGTCATTGGGCTTGCTCAGCGCGATTTTCTCCAGCGCCTCCAGGATTGCCTCCCGATCCAGCTCCATGTTTTCTCACCGTCCCTTCACATAGGGGCCGGAAACGAAAAAAATTGCACCCGAAGGTGCAACGGTTTGAAAAATTTTTTGATTTTTTCTTCTGGGGCTCCATTGTTTTGTCGAAAACAGTTGATATTTCAAGCGTCCCATGTTAAAATCAATTTGTAAGCGGTTCAGATTTTCTATGAAAGACGGGCGCACTATGATGTCGGATTATACGCTTTATATGGACGAGAGCGAAACATTTAATAGCGCTGGAAACAGATATTTTGTCATGAGCGGGGTTATCATTCCCACTATGGGATGTCAATTGATTGAGCAAAAGCTGGACCAGCTGAAATATGTAGTCTGGAATGGCGATCCCAATTGTACGCAGTATATCTTACACGAGAAGGATGTTAGCTTTGCGAGTGCAAAGAAAAACAGGAGGCAGTTGAATAAGATCCCCGCATATAACCGGATTTTTGTCTCCGGAGCAAAGCAGCGGCTTCTATATAATGAACTATCGAAGCTGTTTAAGCAGTCAAAGCTGCAAACGATTGGCGTTTGCCTGAATAAGACCTCGTTGCACAAGTCCTATGGTGAAAAACACATGAACGATCAACTTACCATAGCAGCGCAGTTCTTGATCGAGCGCTATTGCCAGTTCCTTATTCAGAATGCTGCGACGGGTGATATCTGCTATGAAGCCATGCAGCAAAATCAGAATTTGCAGATTCAGCAGCGCCTTTATGAACTGAAAGCGCTGGGAACGATGTATTATTCCCCGGAAACTGTTCAATATCGTATTCGGGAGATTTCATTTGTAGCAAAACAGCAAAATGTGGCCGGCCTGCAGCTTGCGGACTTTGTTCCAAATACATTGGGCCGATATGTTGCGGGAAAACAGCCCAAAAATCAGTCTTTTGCTAAAAATATACGACAAACGTTATATAAAGGCTCCGCCGGGGGAGGAAAAGGGAGATTTGGCTTTAAAATTTTAGATTAATTTTTAAATTTGGGGGTTGACTTTTTCTTAAAATCAAGTATACTAGTATGTAGTGGGATTGTGGCTGTGAGGCACTAATGAACTTTAGTTGCCGTTCACTGTGTGTTTTTTGTTTTCAAAGAACATCACGGTGGTAAGCAGACTGACGAACCCATCATTCGATTGACACAAGCGCCTCGGTCGTATGACCGGGGCGCTTGTCATTCATGCGAAAAACCAATGGGCAAACCGCGCACCTATATAAAGAGGAAATTCGGTTAAAGACCGTCTGAGCGCCAGCCCCCTCCGGGCGTTTTTCTATTTCCAGGCAAAAGCACCCCCGCTCCGGGAGCTCCGCGCCCCCGGACCCCCGGTTCCTTTTTGTGCGGACAAAAAGGAACCAAAAAGCCGCTCAAGAAACTACGTTTCTTGAGAATCTTCCTTCATTACGGGGGTTTTTGTTTACGCCACGACCTGTTTGACTCTTTTCCCCAATGTCTGCTCTGGGCCGATGCCGGTCGAATCGCTGGAACCACTCCCTGGCCCTTCAGCCTTTTTCGTTGGGTTCGCCTCCGAGAAGCACGATTCTTTGGAGAGACTACCGGGCCACCGGCACGGTGCGGGCGATACTGCCCTGCCATGCCGGGGAGGCAGCATCCTGCACTTTGTGAGCCCCGCGTCCTCGGCGGGGCCTCTCCCGGCATGTGATCCCTGATGCCCGCATCAAGGCATTTCCGCGAAGCCCGCCCCCTGCATACCTGCCTCGAGCACTCCACTCCAGCACAATCTTCAAAAAATAGTAGACGCTCTGACGAAGCTGTGATAAAATGGAGGTGTGAAAGAAGGTGAGGACGGTGGACGAGGAAACGACAATCGCCCAGGGGCTGCACGTTACAGATGACAGCGCGGGCTATGATGCCGCCTGCAAGCGTGTCCTGTCTGAGAAGGCAATCCTGGCGCGGATCATGAAATCCTGTCTGGAAGAATACAAGGATTGCGATGTAAACGACATTGCCGGGAAATACATAGAGGGCCAGCCCCAGGTGTCCGCTGTTCCGGTCCTTCCGGACGAGGACGGCACAGTCATCAGCGGCATGGACACCGAGGACAAATCGGTACACGAGGGGACAGTCACCTATGACATTCGGTTTCGGGCCATCGTCCCCGGCTCCGAGGAGCGGATCGCCCTCATTATCAACGTAGAGGCCCAGAACGATTTTTATCCCGGCTATCCGCTGATAAAGCGGGGCATATACTATTGCTGCCGGATGATTTCTTCCCAGTATGGCCGGGAGTTCACCGGCCCCCACTATGAGAAAATCAAGAAGGTTTACTCCATCTGGATTTGTATGAAACCGCCGCAGTATCGGGAGAATACCATCACCCGGTACCGGCTGGTGGAGGAACACCTGGTAGGCGAGGGCAAAGAACCGGACAAGAATTATGATTTGCTGTCCATCATCATGCTGTGCCTTGGCGGGCCGGGCGGGGAAAACTACGACGGTATACTGCGGATGCTGGACGTGCTTCTCTCCAACGAAACCAGCGAGGCGGAGAAGCGGAAGATTTTGCAGGACGATTACGACATTCAAATGACGCAGACAATGGAAAGGGAGGTGTCGGTCATGTGCAATCTGAGCAAGGGCGTTGAGGAAAAGGGCGTTGCAAAAGGTATCTTGACCTCTATCAAAAACCTCACGGAAACGATGGGTCTGACGATTGAACAGGCTATGGCGGCGCTGAAAGTCCCTGAGGGCGAGCGGCAGAAGTATACCGACATGCTGGAACAGCAGTAATGACGAAAACGCCATGGACGATTATTGTCCCTGGCGTTTTCTCAAAAAAACTCCCCCGCCGTTGCCCCCCGCCGTACAACAATCCCCCGAATCCAACATTATATAAATGAACGCACAACATCACTCCGCAAATTCACCCGTGGCGCGCCGCGCTCACCCGCCTCTCCCGGCCTGTGGGCTCCAATGCCCGCATCGGGGCATTCCTCTGCACCGCGCCCGCCCAACCCCTACCCCCTCCCGCCCTCTATTACAGTTATGTTACAAGCCCTCCAACCCCGTTGACAAACGGACTTTGACGTGGTACACTCCCAAATGTAAACCCGAGAGGCAAATCCCCGCCTGTTCTCCCCGGAGCAGATACGGGACCGGCTAGCCACGGTATGTGCGCCGGTGCGGACAGAAAGAGAAACGCTTTAACGGTTTGCAAAATACGGGGAAAGGGGCATGGCACTCCCCTGATTGCCTCAAAAAGTTGTAACTTTTTGAGGTGCT
>CAOKLO010000124.1 GCA_948469375.1 uncultured bacterium
TTGCCCATGATGACGGTGTCCATCACGTTGTAGGCGTCGTAGGCGTTCTGGTCCTGCTTGAGAACGGACATCCGGATGTTGGGCAGAATGCTCACCTCGCCTGAGGTGGAGTCCAGCTGGCCGGAGAGGATTTTCAGGAAGGTGGACTTGCCCGCGCCGTTGGCGCCAATGATGCCGTAGCAGTTGCCCCGGTCGAATTGCAGGTCCACATGGGAGAACAGCGGGGTGCCGCTGTAGTTGAGGCTCAGGTCGGTGACAGTAATCATGGTGTAATGCCGCTCCTTTTCGATGTTCAGGGTATGCGGAGAACATCATACCACAACTGGTGAAAAAAAGACAGTGTTTTTAAGAAAAGTTCCGATTGTTTGCTCCGTCGCTTCTCACCAGAGAATGACCCTCACATAGGGGTGCTTCATCATCGGGGACAACAGCCGATTCAGCTCCCGTTCGGGGAAGGGAAGCCGGTTCAGGGAGAGCTCGATGGATAAAACGCCGCCGCTCCGCTCGTACTTACAGGAGCGCGGCTCCAGTCCCAGCTCGGAAAGCTCCGTCATGATGGTGGACAGCGCCTCGGGCCGGTCGTCAATCTGGATTTGGAGCACACCGGCGGCGGTGCCCAGCACATCGTGATCCCGGTGAAGGGCGGCTTGGACCACCACCAGGAACACCGTGCCCACGGCGCTGATGGGATACATGCCCGCGCCGGTGGTCATCCCGATGCCCACCGTGGCCCACAGTCCGGCGGCGGTGGACAGGCCGGTGACCCCTTTCTGGCGGACAAAGATGGTGCCCGCCCCCAAAAAGCCGATGGCGGTGACTAGCCCGGCGGAAATGCGGCTGGGGTCCAGCTTGGCGAACTCGTATTCCGCCATGTCAAAAAAGCCGTATTTGGACACCAGCATCATCATGCAGGAGGCAAAGCAGACAATGAGATGGGTACGGATACCCGCGCCCTTCAGCCGGCGCTCCCGCTCCACACCGATGATCCCGCCGAACAGGGCGGCCAGTGCCAGACGCAGAATAAATTCCCAGGTGGTGGGGCCCATAGCCTTGCCTCCTCTCCCGTTACCGGGCTGTTTTCATGACTTATTATACGGCAATGGGGGGAAATGTGTCAATGACCTGAGAAAAAGGAAGATCCGCCCGCTTACGGTCCGTTCAGCACCCGCTCCCGGACAGCGGCCAGGCCCTGCTCGGAGGTCAGGTCAAGCCCGGTGCAGCCTACCAGCGCCACCACATTTCCCTCTCGGAGCAGCAGGTAGGCGCCGCCGCCGCAGGTATAGCTCTCGTCAAAGCCCAGACCGGGAGCGGGCTCCCAATCCAGCCTGCCCCAGAGGAAAGCTCCGTTTTGGGTTTCCCTCCGCCGCTGGCCGACGGCCCACCGGGCCAAGGCTTCGCAAAAACAGTCGTACCGTTCCGTGGTAAGAGCATGGAAAGGCACGTCTGGGCCTTCGCCGTCGGTCAGCTCCCGGTATTCCAGAAAGTCCATCAAAATTGAGCGGAAGCCCTCCAGATGGCGGCTGTCCTCGCTGTCGGGCAGGCCCAGGTCAGAGGCCATCACCACCGGCCAATTCCGGCAGGCCTCCACGGTGGCGGTGTGTTCCTCGTTCATGGGATACCAGTTCAGGTTCACGGTCTGGCCAAAGCCGAAGAACCCTGCCAAGGTGAAAAGGAGGCACAGGCACAGCAGGGGATTGCGCAGGCGCAGCAGGCTGTCCCGCAAGGTGGCCGCAGGTCCCGGGTCCTCCACCTGGCAGGACCGGCGGCACCGGGCCAGATACCACCTGGAATGGCCCCAATCCAGAACGGCACAAACGACCGCCAAAACCAGATAGAGGGCATAAATCAGGCTGGAATTCAGGGCCAGCGCGGCGGTAAAGCTTAGCCGGGAGGGGAGGAGCAGTATCGCCGCCAAAAGGCCGAAGCACAGAAGGTAGAGAAGGGTAAGCCAGACGCGGGGCCGGTATTTTTCCCAAAACCGTTCCCACTCAATTTCGCCGTCGGTCTGGATGGGAGCGGGGGATTTCCCCGGCGCGGCGCGGAAGAGCAGCATCCCCCGCAGGTTTTGGACCAGTTCCCACCCCGCGTCGGAGCAGAGCTGTAAATAGTCGCCGTCGGTGTCTCCATAGTCGTTTCGGATGTCCAGGTCCACAAAATGGCTGGGGCGCTCCTGCCGCTGGAGATGGGCGATACAGCCCAGATAGACGCGGCTCAGCGCCCAGCCCCGGCGCGCTTTGCGGTCCAGCCAGCGCTGGGCGGCCTTATAGTTCATGGCCTCATAGGGGAAAAAGCCCAATTTTGTGTTCATACTGCGTCCTCCTTTCTCAAAAACCGCGCTCCATCCGCCACCTGCCGGCGGAGCCGCTCAAATTCGTGTTCCAGCGCCTGCCCTCCGGCAGAGGTCAGCTCATAGGATTTCCGCCCCTCCTCCTGACCGCTTAGGCGGATGTAGCCCTCCTCCTCGAAGCGCCCCAGCAGGGCATAGAGGGTCCCGGCCCCGATGACCACCCGGCCCTGGGTCAGTTTGCTCACGTACTGCATCATGCGGTAGCCGTGCATGGGGCCGGTGTGGAGGGAGAGCAGGACATAGTACATCTGCTCGCTCAAGGTTTCCAGCTTTTTTCGGGCCACCGGCTCGCCTCCTTTTGTGTATCGAATATCGATATGTCTATGATTATATAACGATGCTCGATATATGTCAAGAGGGAGCTTTGGGTTTCCCGGGCTGGAACGGTGTGGTATGCTGGGGGAAAGAATATTTTGCAAAGGGCGTCAGATTTTCGGCGGCTGTGCGCAATAATAGGTGAATCAAGCTTGATGAACACTGACGGGAGGTGGAGAGTTGGAGGATCGGGAGTTATTGGACGCCCTGTGGCGTACGCCGGAGCTGGGCATGAAAACCTTGATGGAGCAGTACGCAGGCCTGGTTTACGCCGCGGCCCGGAGCAGGCTGCCGGAAAACGTGTTTTGCGCCGCCGACGTGGAGGGCTGCACCGCCGATGCGTTCAGCGAATTCTATTTGGATTTGGACAAGTACGACCCGAAAAAGGGGAGCATACGGGCCTGGCTGTGCGTGATCGCCCGGCACAACGCCCTGGACCTGGCCCGAAAGCGGTATCGGGAGGCGCAGATGCTTCCGCTGAATGAGGCGCTGGAGGATACCAGCGCCGGGGCGATGCTGGAAAGCGAGCTGGAGGACCGGGAGCTGCGGCGGGTGGTGCTGGACGAGGTGAAGAGCCTGGGAGAGCCGGACCGGGAAATTCTGCTGCGGAAATTCTATCTTGGGGAGCCTTCCAAGGAAATTGCCGTACGGCTGGGCCTGACAACGGCCAATGTGGACACCAGGACCCACCGGGCTGTGGAAAAATTGCGAAAAAAACTGAAGGAATGGGGGTCATTTGTTTGAAAAAGACGTTGATGGAGCTGTTTGACCAGTGCGAACCGGAGGAGCTGGATCAGCTGCTGCCCGGGGTGCTGGATGAGACCCTGCCGGAGGGAGCCATGGAGCGCATTCAGAGCAGGGCCCTTGAAAAGGCGTTTCCCAAAGCGGAAAAGAAAAAGCGGTCCAAGGGGCGACTGTGGCTGCGGGCGGCGGTGGCGGCCTGCCTGGTTCTCATGGTGGGACTGGTGGGGGTGGCCTACGCCGCCGAAGCCCGGGAATACGGCGCGGCGGTGCAGTTTTTCGACGAAAACGGCTTGTCCACCGACGGTCTGAGTCGGGAGGACGTGAAAGCGGTGTACCAGGACATCATCACCCAGCGGTTCACCTACGAAAAGACGGCGGAGGTCATTGAGCGCAGCGTGGCAGGGGTGGAGATTTTCCAGCGGGAGCCCACGCCGGAGGAGCTGGCGGAGCTGTGGAACAGTAAGGACCCCAGTAAAAATCCTGCCGCAAGTCCGTGGGCCGAGCTGGATTACCGCTTTGAATATGTAGACAGGATGGATGAGGAGCTGGGATTTGAGGTCTTTGACCGATGCTATCTGAACCATTACGAGGATGGAGTCCTGATCTGGCGGGCGGAGTTTGACCAGTTCTGCGTGACGGACTGGACCCTGGTTTCCGGCGGCGTGGCGGTCAGCGGCGAAACCTCCACCTGGAACAGCGAGCAGCCGAAATATGCGTGGCTGGCCCGGGTGGACGATGCGGGAAATGTGCTGTGGGAGGCCAAGCTGGACCACGGCTTCCGGTGGGAGTACATCGCCGCCGTGATCGACAACGGAGACGGCACCTGGGCGGTGTTGAGCCGGGGGGACTATGAGGTGATCTGCCTGTCACAGTATTCTGATACGGGGGAGGAACTAAGCTTCCACAGGGTGGAGCTGGGCAAATACGGCATCCAAAACGCTGTTCAGCTGGGGGAAGGCTACCTGGTTCAGCTGAAAAACTATATGGACGATACAGAGCCGGACCGTCTGGTGAAAATGGACCGGGAGGGCGGCGTCACCGACAGCTTCAGCTACGAGGGGAAGGACTGCGACTATTATCTGACAGACATGGCGGAGTTCAACGGCAGGGTATATCTGTCTGCCTACGCCACATCCAAGCTGGCGGACGAAGAGCGGTACGGCCCGGGCAGGCATGAGATTGAAAACCTGCTGAACGATCTCTTTGACAACGACCGCTTTGACATCACCAGTGAGGAACTGACCCCCATGGTGCGGGACAACTACACGGCGGTGCTGCTGGTATGCGGCCCGGAGGGCGGCGCGCCGGAGACCTTCTATTCCATCAAGGGCTCCCTGGGGGCCGGGCTGGCGGTGAATGAACAGCGGGAGCTGGTCTGGGATGTGGAAAGTGTAGTGAACACCTTCTTCTCCCCGGCCACCAGCTCGTTTACTATTGGCGGCGACAGTCAAGTGTTCCGCTATACCTTTGACAGCGCCGGAACGCTGATTCGGCAGGAGGATACGGGTGAGCTTGTGGCATACCGCCGCTGAGTCTGTGAAAGGGATCGGAAAAGAGAGGCAACAGCCCCAGGTTTTACCTGGGGCTGTTGCTCAGCTTTTTTCATAGGCAAGGCGCAGTTTTTCCAGGGCCTTTTTCTCAATGCGGGATACATCCCGCCCCGGGTATTGTAAACGATGACCTCTAAGAATTCGCCTCCAACTGACGGAAGCGGAACTTGATGATGATTTGCTTGTCGCTGGTTAGCTCCACCCGTTCGATCAGGCTGACCAGCAACTCCCGATTGGTGGAGGCGGTTTCCAGGAACCGTTCCACCAGTTTTTTTGCCAAG
>CAOKLO010000125.1 GCA_948469375.1 uncultured bacterium
CCCGGTCCCAGGCCACCTCGATGGCGTGGCGGATGGCCCGCTCCACCCGGCTGGGCGTGGTGTGGTAGCGCTTGGCCACCTCCGGATAGAGAATCTTCGTCACGGAGTTGATGACGTCCATGTCCTCCACAGTGATCATGATGGCCTCCCGGACATACTGGTACCCCTTGATATGGGCCGGGACGCCCACCTCATGAATGATGGAGGTCACCAGCTCCTCCAGTCCGGGCGCGTGAAGGCGGGTCTCCTGCTTATCCGCCAGACGGATCAGGTTATCCACCAGGGCGCTCTCGTTGTAGGGCTTGCTGATGAACATGGACGCGCCAAGGTTTCCGGCCTCCGCCACCACCTCCTGCGTGACAAAATTGGACATCGCCAGGATCACGGGCCGGTCCTTGCCGTCCAGGCGGCGCAGAATGCTCAAGCCGTCCAGGCCGGGGAGAATCAGATCCAGAACCAGCATATCCGGCCTGTTTTCTTCAATCATCTCAAGAACCTGTCCGCCGTCGCCGGTGGAGCAGATGACGGCAAAGCGTCCCGTTCGCTCCAGGGCCTCCCGCAGCATGCTCCGGGCATCCTCGTTGGTGTCCGTCAGCATGATTTTTATTCTGTTGTCCATTTGCATAGATCCTTTCCAAGTTTTGCATGTCGACATGGATAGGGGGCCATCCGTCCGTTTAGACGAAATATCGAAGCTTCGTTGTGCCTTGTTAACAAATTACCATAAACAGACAGGAAACACAAGTGAAACTTAAAAAATAAGGCCAAAAATCGTTGTCAATATTTCGACAAATTAGGAAATTTTTGACATTTTTATCGAAAATAATCACATTTCCGACATGTTTTCTCACCATTCCACATGCGCGGAAACACACCTGTCCGGCCGCGGCGGGGACATCCCCGGCAGTCCCCCGGCAAACCCGGGCCGGTTTCCGGCCGCCCCTGCGCGGGCGGGGCGCGTGGAGAAGGCCCCCGCTCTGCCCATCCAAACGTTTCCGGACTTCCACGCGGCGGCTGTCAGCCTGGAGGGCGGCCTTGCGAAGGGGCGGAATCTGTGGTAAGATACCGGTATAACTGCCGGGGGTGGGAAAAGATGAACAATGACAGGGTTTTTCAGATGGATTTCGGGAAGGTGTACGGCCTGCTGCTGGACAAGGCGGTTCGGAAGGGGCGCACCAGGGAGGAGGTGGACCAGATTGTCTGCTGGCTGACGGGGTACCGCCCGGAGCAGCTGGAGGCGGCCCGCTCTGCCGCCGTCCCCTACGGGGACTTCTTCCGCAATGCGCCCCGGCCCAATCCGAATCGGGCGCTGATCCGGGGCGTTGTCTGCGGCGTGCGGGTGGAGGAGATCGAGGACCCCCTCATGCGGGAGATCCGGTACCTGGACAAGCTGGTGGACGAGCTGGCCAGGGGCAAGGCCATGGAGAAAATCCTCCGCGCGCCGGAGGAGCCGGAACCGTGGGTGTGCCCCCGGTGCGGCCGCTCCTTCCGGAGGGCGGGGCAGAGCCACTACTGCGGACAGCCGCCGGAGACCATCGAGGACTATATCGCCGCCCAGCCGGAGCAGGCCCGGGACTATCTGCGCCAGGTGAACGCCGCCATCCGCGCCAGCCTCCCGGAGGCCAGGGAGAAGATCTCCTGGAGCATGCCCACCTACTGGAAGGGCCGCAATCTGATCCAGTTCGCGGCCTCCAGGCGGCACATCGGCCTGTACCCCGGCCCGGAGGCGGTGGCGGCCTTTGCCGATCGTCTGACGGAGTACAGGACCAGCAAGGGCACCATCCAGCTCCCCTACAGCAAGCCCCTCCCCCTGGAGCTGATTGGGGAGATTGCGAAGTGGTGTGCGCAGAACGCCTGAAAGGCAGAACAGAGGCAGCGTCCAAAAGGACGCTGCCTCTGTTTTGTGCTGGCTAAATCCCCCAGACCTGGGCCCGGGTGATGTCCAGAATGGTTTCGGTGGGAATCCCGGCAATCTCGCTGCCGAAGATCCCCGGCAGGTCTCCATCCTTCATCATACTGGCCAGCTGTGCCCTGGCCGCGCTGGCGGAGAGCAGATCGGACGCCTGCATCCGCCGCCGCGCCTGTCCCTCCGCCGCCAGCTTCATGAACTCCGCGTGGCGGGCCATGCGCAGATCCCACCAGCTTTCCTCATCGTCAGAACCGCTCCTGGAATAGGTGATCTCCCCGCCGCCGCTGGAGGAGCAGGCGTTGCAGATATTCCCGTCCTCCCCGATGGCAACGGCCTGGGACATATCCCAGGTACTGCCGGGCATGATGGCCTCGTTCCGCGCCACGTCAAAGGCAAACCATGTGTCGATCTTCGCAAAAATCTCCTGGGCGTAGGCGCTGTCTGTCTCCATGCGCTCCTGCACCTTGGGATGAATGACCACGGCCTTGCTTCCAGGCGGGACGTTGCCCAGGGCATGAATCTCCTTCGGAGCGGTAAATCTGCCGTCTATGGAGCCGTAAAAGGGATTGGCCCCGGTGGGCTGCCAATTCTCCAGCGTTTCCTTTGCCTTGTCCCCGTCCTGGTACAGAAGGTAGTGGGGGTAGTCGTTCCGGGTGCGCCAATAGCCGCTGCTGGCGTCAAAAACGTGGTAGTGGATGTTGGGATATTTCGCTTTCAGCATGGTTTCCAGAGAGGGGGCCTCTACCGCCTCCGTTCCTGCGGCCTGCACCTGTCCGCCGGAGCGAACCGCCAAATCCATCATCAGGCTGGTGGGCATCGCCGCCATGCCTGCCAGACCGCCCAGGCCGGTGGTGAACGTGTCGGCCCTGCTTCTGCTGGCCTGCGCCGCCATATCCATGAAGCTGCTGCCCCGCGTCCCCGTCTGCTTTGTTTCACGGGCCTTTGCGGGGGAGCTGTATGTCTGTGTCCCATAACTCGGTTGAATCGTATTGCTCACAATATTTCCTCCCTTAAAGCAGCCCCATCAAAAGTTCTGCGGCGCTGACGGAACCGCCGTTCATACGGAGTTTCATCATCAACCGACGCCGAGCTGCCGCCTTCTGCTGAAGCTCCATATATTTTTTATGGTTTTCCATGCGCTGTTCCCAAAAGCTGCCCTTGGCCTTATCCTCAAACATGGACGCACCTTGATTGCCCATGTAGCCCGGATACCAGCCCTCGGCATGACATTGCTCCTTTGTCTCACCAATATAGAAAACGCTATAACCACCGCCAGTGGTAGCTACCCACGGATTTGATTGAGAAAATGCCTCCCGTAAATCGTTCAGCACCCACGCTTCATAGTCGGGATCGTTTTTCATCCGCTCAAAGGCCGCATCGGAAATCTGGATAGAGATAGATTCCATTTGCCGGGCAGTCGAGAGGGGCATCTGTGAAATCTTATCCCGAATCGTCTGCCGGTAAGTCTCCATGCTCATATCCGCCTTTTCGGATGGGGTGGGCGTGGGGTTGCTCTCGCTGGCCCGAAGCTGCGCGGCCATACTCAGAAAGTCACCGCCCTGGGACGCTGACTGCCGGACTGCGCCGGTTCGTGATAAGTTTCCGGCCAGTCTGGTCAAATAGTTTATGTTGATTGTGTCGTTCAAAATATTTCACTCCTTCCTCGGTGTCAGAGATTAAGGAAAAACATATTCGCTCCTGCCGGTAAAGAAATCTCCGGCGTGATAGCGGGGGCAGATACCATCCGCGTTTTCAGCAGATCACCGATATTGGAAAAGGATTTTTCCAATGCCTCCGCCCCTGCGGTGCGCTCCCACATGGCCCTGCGCTGTGCCGCCGCTGCCGCTGCCCGCTCCTGGTACTGCCGCTGCTGTTCCGCTTTTTTCTTTGCCTTTTCCGCATTGATCCTGTTTACCTCGGCCACGCGCTCCGGGGAATCGCCACAGCCGCCGATATAGGTCACACTTCCATCCTCATGGATCACCACGCCACAAGGCTCATAGTTAAGGCCCTGGGCGGCGAACTGTGCTTTCAATCTTGGAGTAGCATTGAAAAAATCATCAATCTTCTGCTCATAATACGCTGCCTTTTCCGGGTCATTCGCCATATCCTCTAAAATGTTGGGCGCAATCACAACGCTGTTGCCGTTCATGCGACCGCCCGCTTTTTGAAGGCTGGCTTGGTCTTTTCCGACGCTCTGAATCGTAACCTGTCCGTATTTGTTTTCCAGGTGTTTCTTGTAAGCATCAACATTTGATGTTTCTCCCTCGTTGGTGACTTCTGGCCTGCTGCTGATTTCCAGCACGTCAGCCGTGCCTCTGCTGGCCTTTGCCGCCATATCCAGAAAACTGGAAGTCCGCGCCGCTGTACTCCGAATGTTGCAGTTTTCGGGCAGGGGACGATACATCCTGTTCAAATATCTGCAATCAATCATGCCGCTCATAAACTGCTCCCTTCCTGCAATAGAACCGCTGCGGAAAATTCCCGCTGAGCTGCTTTCAGCTCCAATTCTCCAAAATACTTCTCCGCCTCCCGGCGCACGTTGGCAAGGCCGATGCCGTGCATGGGGGCATCCTCCTGTTTCGTTGTGACAGGCAAGCCGTCCTGTCCGAATACCACCTCACCCATGAAAGGGTTTTTGACCTCTATCAGAAAGAAACGTCCTTTTCTCTTTCCAATCAGCACAATAAACCGCTCACCCTCGTCCACCTTTTCGCAAGCCTCCACCGCGTTTTGCAGCAGATTTTGAAGGATGATACCCACGTCAAAAGCGTCATAGGCCCCCGGATCGGGGTAATGGAACTCCACCTGAAAGCGGATGCCCAGGTCAAGACACCGCCGCCGTATCTCGTTGACAATCACATCCGTGACCGGGTTGCCTGTCTGGAGCGTCAGCTCAAAGCCGCTCATGCTCTCGTCCAGCTTGGCGATATAGTCTGTAAGGCTTTCATACTCGCCACTCTGCGCCAGACCCTTGATGTTGGTCAGGTGGCCCCGCATTTCGTGTTTCAGTCCACGAATGCGGGTGTAGAACTGTTCCGCCTCATGGATACGGGCCCGTAGGGCCTGGGTCTGCTGGTACTCCACATAGTGGGTGGCCTGCTCCTCCCGAAGGG
>CAOKLO010000126.1 GCA_948469375.1 uncultured bacterium
AGGGAAAACATAAGGGAAAAACAGACAGAAAAACCCGCCAACCCCTGATATTACAAGGGTTGGCGGGTTTCCTTGTGAACTTCTTTACGTTACCTCTCCCCCGGAGGGTGCTTTCCTTTAGAGCCTGTTTAACACCTCTCAAAATGCCATTTGGCAGGTCTTCTTCCACCATGCTTCGTTTCGGCGGCACAAGCTGCATATCCCTCACTCCCGGCTATGCCGAAAGCTCACTCATTCCACTGCGCCGCCTTTTCCCCAATAAAACCGCTGCGCCGGGTTTTGCTAGGGACCCCAAATTTGAAATAAACACAATGATTCCTGCGAAATCCCGCCTCGCCTGACGGAAATATCCCTCGCCAAAGCCGGCATTCCTCGAGATGTGAAACAGGCGCTTAAAAGGGCAAATCCTCCTGCTCCTTCTCCTGCTTTTGGCTCAGCGCGGCCACCGTCACCGCCCCCCTTCCGTACTTAGAGCGGATGGTGTCCATGGTGCGCTCCAGCCTCTCTACCCGCTCCCGCTTTTGGGGCGCGGTCTGCTGAAACAGGCCCAGCTGCTCCGCCGCCTCTCCCTCCGGAATCAAATGACTGGCGGTAAGCGTGATGGCCCGGACAGGCGCGCCCGACTTCCAGCTGTGTTCCAGGATGTCCATCGCCGCATGGAATAGCTCTCTTGCGGTGTTGGTGGGAACCGCCAGGGGACGCTGGCGGCAAATATCCTTAAAATTGGGGTCCCGGATGGTCACTTGCAGAGTGAACGCCTTCATGCCGTGCTTTCTCAGCCGCACCGCCACCTGGTCGGCCAGCATAGCCACGCCCCGGCTCACCTCGTCCTTTCGGATCAGGTTTCGGGAGAAGGTCTCCCCATTGCCCACCGATTTCGGCGGCGTATAGGTCCCTGCCGGAGCCACGGGGCTGTTCTCCAGGCCGTTGGCGTAGTTCCACAGCTGGCTTCCCTGCTTGCCCAGCAGTTCCACCAGGGCGAAGCGGTCAAAGGCGGCCAGCGCTCCGATGGTGGTCACGCCGTACTGGGCCAGCACTTTAGCCGCCGCCCGGCCTACAAATAGGAGGTCGGTGACAGGCAGGGGCCAGACAATCTGCCGGAAGTTGTCCACTGTAATCACTGTGGTGGCGTCCGGCTTTTTGTAGTCACTGCCCAGCTTGGCAAACACCTTGTTGAAGGACACCCCTACAGAAATGGTCAGGCCCAGCTCCTCCCGGACGGTGTTCCGGATGCGGTCGGCCAGAGTCCGGGGGTCCCCGCCGAACAGGTGGAGGGTGCCCGTCACATCCAGCCAGCTCTCGTCGATGCCAAAGGGCTCGATGAGGTCGGTAAACCGGTCGTAGATGGCGTTTACTCGTTTGGAATATTCTCGATACAGCCCGTGGTGGGCGGGCAGCAGCACCAGGTCCGGGCATTTCTGGCGGGCCTGCCAAATGGTCTCCGCCGTACGCACGCCGAATTTTTTGGCGGGCTCGTTCTTGGCCAAGATGATGCCGTGGCGGCTTTTCGGGTCACCACACACCGCCGTCGGCACCCTGCGCAGCTCCGGGTGGGACAGCAGTTCCACCGAGCAGTAAAAGCTGTTGCAGTCGCAGTGATAAATGACCCGGTCCATGGCGCGTCCCTCCCTTTGGAGATAGTATACATCATCCGTTCCTCTATGTCAAACATTCGTTTTCTTTTGCGGACCCGCGTTTTTGTCAGGGCAATTTTCAGCATAGGAGAACGGCGGCTTTGAACGCTCAAAGCCGCCGTTTGGGCAATATAAAGATAGGTCAATGTAAAAACCGCCTGCGCCGCTCAGCTGAGGTAGGCGTTCAGAAGCTTTATGGTGTTCTCCACGCCCTTCCGGCTGCTGCGCTCATAGCCGTGGGAGGCGTACACACCGGGGCCAATCAAGCCGTGGCGCAGGTCATGTCCAGCCTCCAGAGCGGTCTCCACGTCCGAGCTGTAGTGGGGATAGACGTCCACCGCGAAGTCCGCGCCGCCCCGCCGCGCCGCGTCGATGAGCGCGCTGACCACGCCATAGTGGTAGGGGCCTCTGGAGTCCTTGGCACAGATGGAGACCTTGGTCTCCCCACCGGCCAGCCCATCTCCCACACACCCCATATCCAGCGAAATGGCCTCGGTGACGCCGGCGGGAACGGAGCCCGCCCCGCCATGGCCCACCTCCTCAAAAACCGTCAGGTGATGCCAGACCCGTCGGTTCAGCGGCACGGTGCCCTCCGTCGCGGCCTGGGCCTGAGCCAGAAGGATTCCGGCGCACAGCTTGTCGTCCAAAAAACGGCTTTTGATGAAGCCGGAGGGCGTGACCACCGTCCGGGGCTCAAAACAGACGATATCCCCGTTCATAATGCCCAGGTTCTCTACCTCCTGCTTGGAGGACACCTCCTCGTCCAAAAGCACCTCCATGGTGTCGAAGCTCCGCTTGGCGTCCCGATAGCCTCCGTTCACATGAACGGAGGCATTTTTCATCTGAAACACGCCTGTGTAGATCTTCCCGTCCCGAGTGACGACCCGCACGTTCTCACATTCCGTATTGGCGGCGGACAACCCGCCCAAGGCACTGAGGATCAGCCGGCCGGAGGACGAGATTTCCGCCACCATGCCCCCGAGGGTATCCAAGTGGGCCTGGAGCAGCAAGCTGTCCTCCTCCGGTGCCTCGGGGTTCAGGCAGACCAGCAGGCCTCCCTTTTGGGTGCGCTGGGGCCGGAGCCCCAGCCCTTCATAGACCTCCGCCGCATAGGCAACGGCCTGGTCCGTATACCCGGTGGGGCTGTCAATGGCCAGCAGCGCCACCGTATGCTTGACCGCCAGCTCTGCGTAGGATTGCATGGGATACCCCCCTTTAAAAACGGCTGATGACGTCTCCGTCCACCCGTTCCAAAATGGCGGCGGCCAGCTTGACGGCGTTGGCCACGTCGCCGTGCGCGGCAATGCCGTAATGGGTGTGGATATAGCGCACGGGAATGCCGATAACGATGACGGGGACGCCCTGGTTGGACAGATGAATGGGTGCGCCATTGGTGGACCCACCGCTGCGCACGCTCTCCTGCACCGGGATGTTCAGCTCCTGCGCCAAATCCAGGGCGTAGCGCTGGAAGCGGGGATTGGTAATCATTCGCGCGTCGATGTGGCGCAGCATGGGTCCCTTGTGGATGGCGGTCTGGACCATATAGGGCTCAGCCACTGTGTCGTCCGCCGGGCACCCCTCAAAGACGATGGCCAGATCCGGCTTTACGGTGTTGGCGGTGACGGTAGCCCCCCGTGTGCCCATTTCCTCCTGGGTGGCGAAGGCGGCGGTCACATCTACGTTCAGCTCTCTGCCCTTCAGCTCGTCCAGCGTCCACAAAATAGAGGAGCAGCCCAGGCGGCAGTCAAAGGCCTTTCCGATCATCAAATCGTGCCTTTCCTGGTACTCAAAGGTGACATCCGGGACCACAGGAGCGCCGATGCGCACGTGGAACTCCCGGATCACCTCCTCCCTGGAGGACGCGCCGACGTCGATGCTCATATCCTCCACCGCCGGGGGCTTCTCCCGCTCGGCGGCGGACATGAAGTGAAGGGGCTTGCTGGCGATAACGCCTGGGATATAGCTGCCGTCGGCGGTCTGAACCAACACCCGGTGGGCGGGAATGTTGGAGTTCACCCAGCCGCCCAGCGTGATAAACCGCAGGGTGCCGTTGGGCCGGATGGCCTGCACCATAAAGCTCACCTCGTCGCTGTGGGCGTCCAACTGCACCACCGGCCGGCCGGAGCGGTTCTCCCGGCGGGACAGGTAGAGGTTGCGCAAGCTGTCCTCCCGGAACTGGCCCAGGCCCTCGCCGTACCGGCGCAGCACCGTCAGCACCTCGTCCTCAAAACCCGCCGCACCCTTGGCGTTGGAGATGGCGGCGATCATCTCAAGAGAAGTTTTCTTGTCCATGTGTCCGCCCCTCCTCAAAACTCCGTACCGCAGGCCTTAGCGATGTCCACCTTCTTGAACTCCTCCAGGAAGTCGGCGATATAGTCCGCAGTGGTCTGGAGCATCTTCTGCCCCCACTCCACCGTGGCGGTCTCCGGGTGGTCCGGGCCGATCCAGCCGTTGTGGGTGACGCTGGGGGTCAGCCGGGGAATATTGAGGCTGACGCCCTTATACTCCACGGAGGTGAAGCCGGTGGCCTTGATGGTGTCGGACACATCGTGGAGCACCATAGGACCGGGCACCTCGCTCTGGTCCACCAGGCTGGGATCTATGCCAAGAATGGCGGCCGTCTCCTCGCCGCCGCCGTGGCCGCCCTTCCAGGCGGGGTCCATGTCCCAAGCCATCAGCCACCAGTTCAGTTCGGCCACAATGCCGCCCTTGCGCTGGATGTCATAGCCCAGGCGGTCAATGCTCTTGACGTTGCCGCCGTGGCCGTTGAGAATGGCAAAACGGCGGGCGCCGTGCTGGTAGAGGCTGCCGCACACCTGAGAGAGGACCTGGTAGAGCAGCTCCGTGCCCAAATTGATGGTGCCGGGATAGTCGCACAGGGACTCGGTGGCCCCGTAGGGGATGGTGGGGCAGATGAGCACGTCGCTCTTCTCCTCGATCTTGTCCAGCAGGAAGTCGGGGATCAGGGTGTCGGTGCCCAGGGGCATATGCCGGCCGTGGCACTCGATGGAGCCCACGCCGATGAGGACGGTGTCGTGGTCCTTGAAATACGCCTCGGCATGGGGCCAGGTCAGGTTGGAAAGACGCATAGCTAAATTACCTCGTATAATAAGATTTGCAGATGAATTTAAAGTGAATCTGCATGGTTCA
>CAOKLO010000127.1 GCA_948469375.1 uncultured bacterium
TGGTCACCGGCTGCGGCACCGGCGAGGGAGCCATGCTGGCCATGAACAGCTTCCCCGGGGTGATCTGCGGCCACGTGGAGGACCCGGTGGACGCCTACACCTTCGCCCACGTCAACGACGGCAACGCCGTGGCCATGCCCTTCGCCAAGGGCTTCGGCTGGGGCGGGGAGCTGAACCTGGAGTACGTGTTTGAGAAGCTGTTCGGCTTCGGCCACGGCCAGGGCTATCCCCCGGAGCGGGTGGAGCCCGAGATGCGCAACAAGCGCATTCTGGACGAAGTCCGGACCAAGACCCTGCGCCCCCTGGTGGATGGCCTCAAGGATATCGACCAGGAGCTGGTCAAGGGCGCTGTGGCGGGGGAGCGGTTCCAGGAGCTGTTTTTCGCCAGCTGCAAGGACCAGGCCATCGCGGACTATGTGAAGGGTCTGCTGTAAACAACAACGCGCAGGATCCCCGGTATCAGTTGGTATCGGGGATCTTGAGCATGCTTCTGTGGAGGATGAAACTATGGCAAAATTGGGTATTTCTGTGCTGAATACACAGGGGGAGAATGAGTATTGGGTACGTGGCGAGGACGAGATCCACCTGGTGTATCCCAAGGAGTATGAGTTGGGAGATACGCTGGTTTTTACCAGCGATGAGGTTCCCGGCTTTTATGTGATACGAGTGGATGGAGCGATGGATGAGGCATATGTCTACCTTACCCAAGAACGGTTAGCGTACACCATCCCGTTTGAGAGAAATGAGTATTCGAAAGCGGACAGGATCTCTTATTGCCTCGGCAGCTTTTCCGGCCCCACCCATTACATCACGATGCGTAGAGCAAGGCCGGAGGAAAACAAGAATTTCCGCAATCTGGCCAAAAACGTGATGGACCAGCACGACGATGTAGGTTGCTATCCCCACGTCCACGCCAACGCGGAGACCAAGGGGCCCATCGCGCCGCTATTCGCCGCCCGGAACGCCATCGACGGGGTGCTGGCCAACTCCTGCCACTATCCTTGGCCCTTCCAATCCTGGGGCATCGACCAGCGGGAGGACGCGGAGATCACGGTGGAATTCGGCCGCCCGGTGGACCTGGAGGAGCTGCGCCTGACCACCCGGGCGGACTTCCCCCACGACAGCTGGTGGACCCAGGGGACGGTGAGCTTCTCCGACGGCACATCGGAGGTGGTGGAGCTGGGCAAGCGGGCGGAGCCTCAGAGCTTTCCCATCAAGCGCCAGGGCATCACCTGGCTGAAGGTGGGGCAGCTCATCAAGGCGGACGACCCCTCTCCCTTCCCGGCACTGACGCAGATCGAGGCGTTTGGGCGAAATTCTGAATAAAAGGAGGCCGTGGCGATGATCTTTTCCTCTTCCCTTGCGATAGACTGCCCTTGTCCCTATCCGGCGGCCATCCGGACCGCCCTGGAATGGATCGCGGGCCATGACCTCACCGGCATGGAGCCGGGAACCTATGAGATTCAAGGGCGGGACATCTACGTTAACATCCAGGATATCACCACAAAACCGATGGAAGAGTGCCTCCCTGAGCGGCATATCGATTATCTGGATCTCCAATACGTCGTGTCTGGCGTGGAGCGGATGGGCTATGCGCCTTATACCGGGAAAGAGACCGTCCAATGGGATATGCGGGATAAGGACATCATCCTTTACAAGGACCTGGAGAACGAAAATTTTGTTGATGTGGTCCCCGGCGGTTACTGCATCTTCTTTTCCGACAGCATCCACCGGCCCTGCTGCGCCGCCGGAAGCCCCGGCAGCGTGAGAAAAGCGGTGGCGAAGATCAGGCAGAGCCTGCTGGAGCCAACATAGCGAGCAGGCGTTCTGCGTCCTGCTGGTCAGCAGCCTGGTCTATGCCGTCTGCGTGCGGGGGCTCATCATGCTGTTCCCGCAGGTGCCTGTAGGCCTGCTCAACGACAAGCCGGACCACTCGCCCAAATAGTATTTGCCCTTTCCATGTGGGATCAGGTAAGGGCGCATAAATAGGAGGCAGCACAATGCGCACCATCATCGATTTGGATCAGGGCTGGAAATTCATCCGGGAGGACGCGGGCCTGCCCGCCGAGTTCCCGGAACACTGGCAGGACGTGGATCTGCCCCACACCTGGAACGCGGTGGACGGCATGGACGGCGGCGGAAACTACTACCGGGGCCGCTGCTGGTATGCCCGAACCTTTGAGATGCCCAGGCAGCCCCTGCCCGGCGGCCGCGTGTATGTGGAGATCCTGGCGGCGGGCCAGCAGGCCGCGGTGTACGTCAACGGCAGACAGGCCGTTTATCATGAGGGCGGCTACTCCGCCTTCCGGGCCGATGTCACCGAGCTGTGCAGGGAGGACGGCAAAAACCTGCTGGCTGTGGCCTGTGACAACTCCAATAAGGACAGCGTCTACCCCCAGTCCGCCGACTTCACCTTCTATGGCGGGCTGTACCGGGGCGTGAACCTGATCAGCGTGCCCCACACCCATTTTGATCTGGACCATTTCGGCGGTCCCGGCCTCAAGGCGACCCCCAGGCCCTGCCCCTGCGGCGGTGCGAAATTCGAGCTGGAGAGCTGGGTGACCGACCCGGACGAAAATTTCACCGTCATGTACTCCATAAAAAACGCGGAAGGACATGAGGTCGCCTCTGCCGTCCGGCCTGCTGACAGCACCAAGGTTACGGTGGCTGTGCCCAATGCCCATCGCTGGGACATCGACGATCCCTATTTGTATACCGTCACCGCCATCCTCCAGCGCCGGAACGAGGCGTATGACGAGGTGTCCGCCCAGGTGGGTGTGCGGGAGTTCTCCTGTGATCCGCAAAAGGGCTTTATTCTCAACGGCGTGGCAACTCCGCTCCGGGGCGTCAGCCGCCACCAGGACAAGCTGTACCAAGGAAACGCCCTCACCCGGGCAGACCATTTCGAGGACGCCCGGATCATCAAGGAGCTGGGGGCCAACACCGTCCGGCTGGCCCATTACCAGCACTCCCAGGACTTCTACGACGCCTGCGACCAACTGGGCTTCGTTGTCTGGGCGGAGATCCCCTTCATCAGCGTGTTCAACCAGGACCCCGCCGCCCATGAGAACTGTGTCAGCCAGCTGAAGGAGCTCATCATCCAGAACTACAACCACCCCTCCATCTGCTTCTGGGGGATCTCCAACGAGATCCTGATCGGCGGCATTTCGGACAAGCTGGTGGAAAACCACCATGAGCTGAACAAGCTGGCAAAGGAGCTGGACCCCACCCGGCTGACCACCATCGCCCATGTGTCCATGACCCCCACCAGCGGCCCCATGCACCACATCACCGACGTGGAGAGCTACAACCACTACTTCGGCTGGTACGGAGGAAAGATGGAGGACAACGGACCCTGGCTGGACAAATTCTATGGGGAGCACCCGGATATCTGTCTGGGCCTGTCGGAGTACGGCTGTGAGGGGATCGTCACCTACCACGGCCCCAGCCCCGCCTGCAGGGACTACAGCGAGGAATACCAGGCGCTGTACCACGAGCACATGGCCAAAGTGCTGGACGAGCGGCCCTGGATCTGGT
This sequence comes from uncultured bacterium, assembly GCA_948469375.1. Classification (GTDB taxonomy): domain Bacteria; phylum Bacillota; class Clostridia; order Oscillospirales; family Oscillospiraceae; genus Enterenecus. The sequence goes on from CAOKLO010000127.1 coordinate 3,538, forward strand.
CCAGCCACGTGTGGAATATGTTCGACTTCGGCTGCGCGGCCCGGAACGAGGGCGGCGTGGCGGGCCGGAACAACAAGGGCCTGGTCACCATAGACCGCAGGACGAAAAAGGACAGCTACTATATCTATCAGGCGTATTGGACAAAAACTCCCATGGTCCATATCTGCGGACGGCGCTACGCCCAGCGGGCGGGGGAGGCCGTTGAGATCCGCGTGTACTCCAACCAGCCCCAGGTGGAGCTGCTGATCGACGGCGAGAGCGTTGGGAAACAGGCCGGGGACAAGGTGTTTGTGTTTGCCGCGGCCCTGGAGCCGGGGTTCCACATTGTAGCCGTCAAGGCGGGGGATGCAATGGATTCCATCACCCTGGAAAAGGTGGAGCAGGAGCCCGCCATCTACGTGCTGCCCGAGGTGAAGGAGCGGGCCGAGGGGGTGGCCAACTGGTTCAAGCTGGCAGGCAACCTGGACCTGACCGCCCCCATGGAGTTCCCCGAGGGCAAGTACAGCGTAAAGGACTCTATGGAAACGTTGGCCCAGTCGCCGGAGGCGCTGGAGGTGGTGCGCAAGGCGCTCAAGCTGGCCACCAACTTTGACTTGACTCCCGGCGTGGGAATGTGGGATATGCTGCGGAAATCGTCGCCGGAGCGCATGATGGGCATGGCCGGCGGGATGCTGCCCGAAGGGTTCCTAGAAAGCCTCAACGCCAAGCTCATTCAGATCGACCGCATTTAAACCAAGTAATTCAAACGAGGCACAGGACATCGTGGCAGTGCTAACTGTGGTGTGTATTTTTAGCGCATCCATTGTTATGAGTGTAATGGAATGGCCTAAACTGTCTTGATTAAATATCCGTAAATAGCAATAGGGATCGCCTCCTCTATTTAGAGGTGGTGATCCCTATTGCTGCTTACGAATCGCGCAGGAAAAGAACTTGAACCTGGCCATCGAACTTTTTCGGAACTCTTAAATTCGCCCTTGACAGCAGTTCTATAAAATATCCGTACCCCGAGCAGCTCCTGATTCACGCCCAGCGGCCCAACGCCACCGCCTGCGCGGAATATGATTTCTGGAATCAGCGGATGCGCCGGTATGTGCGTCGGGGGGCCACGGGCATCGCCATCATCGACAACAGCGGCAGCAGGCCCTTTCTGCGCTATGTGTTCGATGTGGCTG
>CAOKLO010000128.1 GCA_948469375.1 uncultured bacterium
CGCGAGAAAAAATGATAGAACTGCTCACCGCCAAAAACAACGTGGAGCGGATTTTAGGCGTGACGGGAAAAGAGAAAAATCGTGACCGCCAGCAGGAGGCGCGTTGAAGATTTTTCTCTCCCTGCGGGTAACAGCAGACGCCGGAGGCGGCTTAAAAAACCGGGCGCACTTGCGCCCGGTTTTACAGGGGTTTGGGGGCGGTCAGCCACCAACAAGCACGCGCCGGGTATATACCGGCGCATTGCTTGCTGCTGCTACCAGGATCGCTTTCTGCTACTACCAACATCGTTCCTTTGTTACAGTTTCTATTTCCGCTGTTTTTGGAGTCCGGTAAAAAGGCAAATAACGTGGAGCAGTATGATTATGATAGGGCTTTTGGTACTTATCACACTAGCCCGCAGATGGCCGGATCTCTGTCGCGGCTATACGACAGCGACTGCGCCCTTGGTATCGTAGACCGAGAGACATTCCAGTTTGAGTTGCAATCCCCGATATTTCCCTATACAAACAGCTTTACCCATCATCAGCAGCCAAACAAATAGAACAAGCAAAAAGCCGCCGCCCCACGGGAGTTCGCCCCCGCAGGCATTTGACACCGCCCCCGCAAATGGGGAAGGGACATTCTGCTTATTTCTGCATAGACTGATAAGAAATCTGAATGAGGAGGAAGGTTTATGTGCGGCATTGCAGGATGGGTGAGTTTTGAGGAAGATGTGCGGGAAAAACGGGATGCTCTGGAGGTTATGAGTGCAGTCTTATCCCGGAGAGGCCCGGACGATCAGGGAATGTACCTTGCGCCATCGGTTGGCTTGGCTCACCGGAGGCTGTCGGTAGTAGACATCGCCGGAGGACATCAGCCTATGCGGATAGGATCCCATGTTCTTGTTTATAATGGGGAGTTGTATAACACGGACGAACTCCGCCAGGACTTGTCCAGTCTGGGTTGGACATTCCGGGGGCACTCTGATACAGAAGTACTGCTCGCAGCATTTGTCCAGTGGGGGGAAGGCTGTCTGGAACGGCTTAGCGGCATTTATGCGTTTGCTGTTTGGGACGAAACAAGGCGTCAGCTGTTTGCCGCCCGGGACCGGGTAGGTGTAAAACCATTTTTCTTTTATGAAGACGGACACCGGTTCCTATTTAGCAGCGTCATCCCCGCATTGGCTGCAGCCGCGCCCTGGTGCGATGGCCTGCGGCCACGGCTGGATGCGGATGGACGGCGGGAGCTGTTCCTTTTGGGGCCGGGAAGGAAACCCGGCAGCGGCGTATTGAAGGGTTACCGGGAGTTAGAGCCGGGACAGTGCCTGCGGTATCGTGCAGACGGCCTGTCGGTCCGGCGGTACTGGGATTTACAGGCCCGGCCCCACATGGAGGGACGCCGTGAGACGATCGATCACGTCCGCTTTTTGGTGGAGGATGCTGTACGGCGGCAATTGGTCAGCGATGTGCCGCTCTGCACCATGTTGTCCGGCGGACTCGACAGCAGCATCTTATCTGCCTTAGCCGCGTCAGAGTACCGGAAACGTGGAGAGATTCTGCACACATGGAGTGTGGACTATGCGGAAAGCAGCCGGTACTTTCATGCGGGGCGGTTTGTTCCCAGCGAAGACGCCCCATTTGTCGTGCAAATGGCAGAACATATCGGCAGTAATCATCACACCGTGACCATTGATAATGTGGAATTGGCAAACGCCCTGCCGCTGGCTGCGGCAGAGCGGGGACTGCCGGGTATGGCGGATGTAGACAGCAGTCTGCTGCTGTTTTGCCGGGCCATCCGGAAGGCATTTACTGTAGGATTGAGCGGCGAGTGCGCAGACGAGCTGTTTGGCGGTTATCCCTGGTATCACCGGAAAGAAATTCTGTTTGAGGAGTGCTTCCCCTGGAGCCGCAGCACGGCGGTGCGGGAGCGCCTGCTTAGTCCGGCGGCGGTGGGTACAGACGGAGAAGACTGGCTGCGGGAAACCTACCGGGCGGCGATAGCACGGACCGATTTTCTGCCGGAAGAGGACCCTTACGCCGTGCGTATGCGGCAGATGTTCCGACTTAATTTTGACTGGTTCATGCAGACGCTTCTGGCGCGAAAGGATACCATGAGCATGGCGTGCAGTCTGGAAATGCGGGTTCCCTTTGCCGACGAGCGGATTGTAGAATACGCTTACAATCTTCCTTGGGAACTGAAGAGCCTGGACGGCAGGGAGAAGGGCATACTGCGGGCAGCGTTTGAAGATATCCTGACGCCGGAGGTGGCCTGGCGGAAAAAGAGTCCCTATCCCAAGACGTTCCACCCCGCTTATTTCCGGCGGGTGATGGAATTGTTCCACCAGAGAATGGAGCGGCCAAACGGAATGCTGCCACAGTTGGTGAACAGGGAGTCCCTTGACTTGCTGGCAGCCAATCCGGATGAACTTACGGAACCGTGGTATGGTCAGCTCATGCGGACACCGCAGATATTTGCATGGCTCGTCATGCTGGATGCCTGGATCGAGAAATTTCATGTAGATTTTATATAAGCGCGAACCAGTGGGCAAGGGAAGACCTTGCCCACTGGCCGTTGTTCGATGGATGCTAATTGACCATCGATAAAATATCAACATTGCAGCTTCTCTTGAATGGAATCACTTCACAGAGAACAGCAGATCCGTATAACTGGGATAAGGCCAGGCCTCGGCGGCAGTCATGGTTTCCAGTTCATCCACTATGGCGCGGAGCTTTCCCATGATGTCAAACACAGTATAGCGGTAGTAATGAGCGGCCTCATAGGCATCTTTGCCCTTGGGCGCGGCCAGGGCGTCCTCCAAGGCGCGGACCTCTTTCATCATCCTGGCAGTGAGCCGGGAGAGGTCTTTGAGCAAATTCTCCTCATCGGAGCAGTCCAGATCAGCCAGCACCGACTTCTTTGCTGCCACACTGGAGGCAGTAGCTCCGGAGAACCGGCTGACGGCGGGGAAGATGTCTCTCTTCACCATGTCGATCATGGTACGGGCCTCAATACCAATGACCTCGCAGTAGTTTTCCAGATGAATCTCGTTCCGGGCAGTCAGTTCCTCTTCGGTGAAAACGCGGTGCTTGCTGAACAGCTCCACATGCTTAGGCTGGAGATAGGCCTTCAGTGCGTCGGCGGTGCAGGTCAGGTTACTCAGGCCCCGCTTCTCAGCCTCCTGCACCCAGGCATCCTCATAACCATTGCCATTGAAGATGATCCGCTGATGGTCAGTGAGGGCCTTCTTCACCAGTGCGTGAAGGGCGGTGGTAAAATCCTCTGCGCCCTCCAACTCATCGGCGAACTGGCTCAGTTCCTCAGCCATGATGGTGTTCAGAGCGGTGTTGGGACCGGAGACCGACTGGCTGGAACCCAGCATACGGAACTCGAACTTGTTGCCGGTGAAGGCCAGAGGTGAGGTGCGGTTGCGGTCGGTGGTATCCTGGGGGATGGCGGGCAGGGAATCCACACCGATGGACAGCGTTTTTTTACCCTGCTCCACATAGCTGGTGTCATTGATGATGGAGTCCACGATGGCGGTCAGTTCGTCACCCAGGAAAATAGAGATAATAGCGGGCGGCGCCTCCTGTGCGCCCAGCCGGTGATCGTTGCCGGGGGTAGCCACGGAGCATCGCAGCAAGTCCTGATACTCGTCCACACCTTTGATAAACGCCGACAGGAACAGCAGGAACCGGGCGTTCTGACTGGGCGTGGAGCCGGGACGGAAGAGGTTCATGCCAGTGTCGGTGGAGATGGACCAGTTGTTGTGCTTGCCGGAACCATTGACTCCGGCAAAGGGCTTTTCGTGGAGGAGACAGACCATGTTGTGCCGTCCGGCAACCTTCTTCATAACCTCCATAGTCAACTGATTGTGGTCGCAGGCGGTGTTCGCTTCGCTATAAATGGGGGCCTGCTCATGCTGGGCAGGGGCCACCTCGTTGTGCTTGGTCTTGGACAGAATGCCCAGTTTCCACAGTTCTTCGTCCAGTTCCTTCATGTAGGCGGCGACACGGGGCTTGATCGTACCGAAATAGTGGTCCTCCAATTCCTGACCCTTGGGAGGTTGAGCGCCAAAGAGGGTGCGTCCCGTAAGGATCAGGTCCTCACGCTTGTCATACACATCTTTATCAATCAGGAAGTATTCCTGCTCGGGTCCCACCTGGCTGACTACCTTCTTCACGTCCGTGTCGCCAAAGAGACGCAGCACCCGGACCGCCTGCCGGGAGAGCTCTTCCATAGAGCGCAGCAGAGGGGTCTTTTTATCCAGGGCCTGGCCGCTATAGGAGCAGAAAATCGTGGGGATGCAGAGGCTTCTGTCTTTGATAAATGCAAAGGAGGTGGGGTCCCAGGCGGTATAACCCCGGGCCTCGAAGGTGGCCCGCAGACCGCCGGAGGGGAAGGAGGAGGCATCCGGCTCACCACGGACCAATTCTTTGCCGG
>CAOKLO010000129.1 GCA_948469375.1 uncultured bacterium
TGCCACAGCGGGAGCGTCCGGCAGCCGTTGCTCCGGGGACAGGCATCCTGTCCCGGTTCCAGACAGGCGACGGGGGCCAGCGGCCCCTCCATCAGTTCAAGGACAGCCTTTACACTGTACTCCTCCGGGGCGCGGTTCAGCCGATATCCTCCGCCCTTTCCCCGCATTGCGGCAAGCAGACCGCCCTTTACCAGTTCCTTTACCACGATCTCCAGATACTTCTCCGAAATCTCCTGGCGGGTGGATATATCCTTCAGCGGCACAAATCCATCACCCTGATGCTCCGCGAGGTCTACCAAAAAACGAAGAGCATATCTGCCCTTTGTGGAAATCATCATAAAAATCCCCTCCATTTTTCCCTATCATACCACAAGGTTAATAGGATTTCAAGTGGCGTCAATATACCTATTGACAAAGTAGGTTTATCGGAATATAATGGCGTCAATTTAGAGAGAGGGGGATCATTCCCATGAGTTATAAGTTTGAGACATTGCAGCTCCATGTGGGGCAGGAGCAGCCCGACCCCGCCACCGACGCCAGGGCGGTGCCCATCTACCAGACCACCAGCTATGTCTTCCGCAATTCCGCCCACGCCGCCGCCCGGTTTGGTTTGGCGGACGCAGGGAACATCTACGGTCGGCTGACCAACTCCACCCAGGACGTGCTGGAGAAGCGTCTTGCGGCTCTGGAGGGCGGCGTGGCGGCGCTGGCGCTGGCCTCCGGCGCCGCGGCGATCACCTATACCATCCAGGCGTTGGCCCAGGCGGGGGATCACATCGTGGCCCAAAAGACCATCTACGGCGGCAGTTACAACCTGCTGGCCCACACCCTGCCCCAGTTCGGGGTGGAGACCACCTTTGTGGACGCCCACGACCTGGAGGCCGTCACCGCCGCTATCCGGCCCAACACCAAGGCCGTCTATCTGGAAACCCTGGGCAATCCTAACAGCGACATCCCTGACATTGACGCCATTGCGGCCATTGCCCACGCCCACGGCCTGCCCCTGGTCATCGACAACACCTTCGGCACACCCTACCTCATCCGGCCCATCGAACACGGGGCGGATATCGTGGTCCACTCCGCCACCAAGTTTATCGGCGGACACGGCACCACTTTGGGCGGCATCATTGTGGACAGCGGCAAATTTGACTGGAAAGCCTCCGGCAAATACGCTCCCATTGCCGACCCTAACCCCAGCTACCACGGGGTCAGCTTCTCGGACGCCGTTGGCCCCGCCGCCTTTGTCACCTATATCCGGGCCATCCTCCTGCGGGACACCGGGGCCACCATTTCCCCCTTCAATGCTTTTCTGCTCCTCCAGGGGGTGGAGACCCTCTCCCTGCGGCTGGAGCGCCATGCGGAAAACACCAAAAAGGTGGTGGAGTTCCTATCCAGCCACCCCCAAGTGGAGAAGGTCAATCACCCGTCTTTGCCCGATCATCCCGATCATGCCCTATATGAGAAGTATTTCCCCGACGGTGGCGCGTCCATCTTCACCTTTGAGATCAAGGGCGGGCAGGAGGAAGCCCACAAATTCATCGACAGCCTGGAGATTTTCTCTCTGCTGGCCAATGTCGCCGATGTGAAATCTCTGGTTATCCACCCGGCTACCACAACGCACTCCCAGCTCTCGCCGGAGGAGCTGCTGGACCAAGGCATTAAGCCCAACACCATCCGGCTTTCCATTGGTACCGAGCATATTGATGACATCATCGCCGATCTGGAGAAGGGCTTCGCCGCCGTAGCGCAAAGATAACAGGAGGGATTCATTATGTCCAACATTTTCACATCCGCCGACCAGCTGATCGGCAAAACGCCCTTATTGGAGCTGACCCACATCGAAAAAGAATCGGGGCTGAAGGCCCGTATCCTTGCCAAGCTGGAATACTTCAATCCCGCTGGATCGGTAAAGGACCGCATCGCCAAGGCCATGGTCGACGACGCCGAGGAGAAAGGCCTGCTGAAGGAGGGCTCCGTCATCATTGAGCCCACCTCCGGCAACACCGGCATCGGGCTGGCCTCCGTAGCCGCCGCCCGTGGCTACCGTATCATCATCACCATGCCCGAGACCATGAGCGTGGAGCGCCGCCAGCTGATGAAGGCCTACGGCGCGGAGCTGGTGCTGACCGAGGGGGCCAAAGGCATGAAGGGGGCTATCGTCAAGGCGGAGGAGCTGGCCCGGGAGATTCCCCACAGCTTTATCCCTGGTCAGTTTGTCAACCCTGCCAACCCCGCCGCCCACCGCTCTACTACTGGCCCGGAAATCTGGGCGGACACTGACGGACAGGTGGATATCTTTGTGGCCGGCGTGGGCACCGGCGGCACCGTCACCGGCGTGGGACAGTACCTCAAGGAGCAGAACCCGGCGGTGAAGGTGGTGGCGGTGGAGCCCGAGGATTCTCCCGTTCTCAGCGAGGGCCGCTCCGGGGCCCATAAGATCCAGGGCATCGGCGCGGGCTTTGTCCCGGACGTGCTGGATACCGCTGTCTATGACGAGATCATCCCCGTATCCAACGAGGACGCCTTTGCCGCCGGACGGCTGGTGGGCCGCAAGGAGGGCGTGCTGGTAGGCATCTCCTCCGGGGCCGCGCTACACGCGGCAATCGAACTGGCAAAGCGGCCCGAGAATGCGGGCAAGACCATCGTCGCCCTGCTCCCGGACACCGGCGACCGCTACCTGTCCACACCGTTTTTCGCGGACTAAAGCATCGCGGAGACACGCCGGTGGAGACACCGGCGTGTCCGGCGTTCAGAAAGGATTTTACTATGATTTATGCGGACAACGCGGCCACCACCCAAATGAGCAAGGCCGCCATCAGCGCCATGCTGAACTGTATGGAGGAGACCTGGGGAAATCCCTCCAGCCTGTATGGGCTGGGCCAGCGGGCCAAGGAGATTTTAGAGGACGCCCGGGAACGGATCGCCGCCTGCATCGGGGCCTCCCCCAAGGAGATCACCTTTACCTCCGGGGGCAGCGAGGCGGACAACCAGGCCATCCGCTCCGCCGCCCTGCTGGGGGCGCAGAAGGGGAAACGGCACATCATCTCCACCGCCTTTGAACACCACGCCGTCCTGCACACCCTGAAAAAGCTAGAGGGCGAGGGTTTCGAGGTAGAACTGCTTCCCGTGGGAGAGCTGGGAACCGTTACCGCCCAACAGGTGTCGGAGGCCATCAGGGAGGACACGGCCCTGGTGACCATCATGTACGCCAACAACGAGATTGGCTCTGTCCTTCCCATTTCTGAAATCGGTCCGGTATGCCGGGAGCGAGGCGTCCTTTTCCATACGGACGCAGTCCAAGCGGCGGGGCATCTTCCCATTGATGTGAAAGCGCAGAATATTGATATGCTGTCCCTCTCCGCCCACAAGTTCCACGGCCCCAAGGGAATTGGCGTACTGTATGCACGGCGGGGCATTTCCCTAACCAACCTCATTGAGGGTGGGGCCCAGGAGCGGGGGAAACGGGCGGGGACGGAGAACGTCCCGGCCATTGTGGGTATGGCGGCGGCGCTGGAGGAAGCCTGCGCCCACATGGAGGAGAATGCCGCGAAGGTATCCGCCCTGCGGGACAGGCTCATCGCGGGGCTGTCCTGGATTCCCCATGCCGCCCTCAACGGGGACCCGGTAAACCGTCTCCCCGGCAACGTGAACTTCTGCTTTGAGGGCATCGAGGGGGAGAGCCTGCTCCTGCTGCTGGATGACCGGGGCATCTGCGCTTCCTCCGGGTCCGCCTGCACCTCCGGCTCCCTGGACCCCAGCCATGTCCTGCTGGCCATCGGACGGCCCCATGAGGTGGCCCACGGCTCCCTGCGGCTGTCTCTTTGCGGGGAGAATACCGAGGCTGATGTGGAGGAAATTCTGAGAGCTGTCCTGGAAATTGTTGGCTATCTCCGCAATATGTCCCCGCTGTGGAAGGATAAGGTCAGCGGGAAGAAAGAATTTGTTTTGTGAGGAGGCTTGGACATGGCGCTTTATAGCGAAAAGGTGATGGATCATTTCCGCAATCCCCGGAATGTGGGGGTAATTGAGGATGCGGACGGCGTGGGCGAGGTGGGCAACGCCGTCTGTGGGGATATTATGAAAATCTACCTCAAAATTGAGGACGGCATTGTGTCGGACGTGAAGTTTGAGACTTTCGGCTGCGGCTCCGCCATCGCATCCAGCTCTATGGCAACCGAGTTAATCAAGGGAAAACCGCTCTCGGAAGTGCTGAAGCTTACCAATAAGGCCGTCACCGAGGCTCTGGACGGTCTGCCTGCCCACAAGCTACACTGCTCTGTTCTGGCGGAGGAGGCTATCCGCGCGGCGGTGAGAGACTACTACG
>CAOKLO010000130.1 GCA_948469375.1 uncultured bacterium
ACGGGCGGCGGAGGCCATTCGGGACACGGATTTTATGCGGCTGTACTTTGATATGGCCGGATTCCGCAACCGGCTCCACCGGGAAATCATTGACGAGACCTACCCTGTCCTCTCCCAGCCTCAGCAGGAGCAGGCGGAGGTTCCCGTCCAGCCAGTCACCAGCGAGGGGGATGCCGTCCCGGAGTTCTTCGGCGTGGCGGACCTTCCGCCCCACGATCCGTTGGCCCCGCCCTACAAGGTGGGCGATACGGTCTATTTGGATAAGACCGCCTTTGAGATCACGAACATTGGCGTATCCGAGGTACAGCTGCGGGACCCCGCCCTGCCCATACCGCTGCTTCGAGCCGAGAGCAAAGAAAACTTTGAACGCCAGCTGCATCTGGACCCCCGGAACAGTCACATTACCTGTTATCTCCCTGCTGATCTGGCCTACGTCAATGATGATATTCAGGAGGTGCTGACAAAGCATTTGCTGACGGACCGGGACAAGGGCTATATCTCCGGCTGGATTCGCTCCGGCGAAAACAACCGGGGGCTCGCCATGCGGCTGTCAGGAGCTCTCGCCAACCGCAATCATACGGTGACGCTGGAGACCGGGGATTCTGTGGATTATGTTGCTTCTACCATTCGCCTGGAAGTAGATATCCAGGATAAATTCAATACGCGGCTGGCTATGTCCTGGGACAAGATCGCGCCGGTACTCCGCGCCTTCTGGCTGCAAGAGCTGTACGGCTTCACCCATGAGCTAGTCCAGCGGGAGCCGGTGAATCTGGAGGGGAAGCTGTCCTATCAGGCGGGGGACAAGGTGGCCTTCGCCTATGGGGACCATGATGTAAGCGGCACAATCGAATATATAGGAGACCTGGGTATTCGCATTAACACCGGCCCCTACGCCTGGAGCCATCAGCTGGTGGAGAGGGATTTTTTCGAGGACGCGGTACGCCACGACGAGCGCAACGCCGGTCTGTTTACCCCGGAAGTCCCCGAACAGGCTGCATCGGAGGCCCCGGCCCCCGGTCCCGCGCCAGCGCCGGGGACTGCCACCCTCTATCCCGGCGATAAGAACGGCCTGTCATACGATATCGTCGTGCAGAGGCTGCGTTTTGACGAACCGGAGCAGGCTCAGCCGGAGGCCGTCCACGCCAGGTCAAATTTTCGCATCACCGACGATCATTTAGGCGTGGGCAGTCTGCGGGAAAAATTCCGCAGGAACATGGACGCGATCAACACCCTCCAGGCCATTGAGCTGGAGGACCGCGCCGCCACACCCGCCGAACAGGAGATTCTGTCCCGCTATGTGGGCTGGGGCGGTCTGCCCCAGGCTTTTGACGAAAACAAAGGGGAGTGGGCCAATGAATTTTTGGAATTGCAGGCGGCGCTCACACCAGAGGAATATACGGCGGCGCGGGCATCCACCCTCAATGCCCACTATACCAGTCCCGTCGTTATCAAAGCCATATATGAGGCCATTGATAAAATGGGCTTCAAAAGCGGAAATATACTGGAGCCCTCCTGCGGTGTGGGAAACTTCTTCGGCCTGCTGCCGGAGAGCATGGCGGCATCCAAGCTCTATGGCGTGGAGCTGGACAGCATCACAGGCCGCATCGCCCAGCAGCTCTATCCCCAGGCCCACATCACTGTGCGGGGCTATGAGAAAACCAGTTTCCCCAGGGATTTCTTTGATCTTGCTGTGGGCAATGTGCCCTTCGGGCAGTATTCTGTTAGTGACCGAGAGTACAATAAGCTGGGCTTCAACATCCACAACTACTTTTTTGCAAAAACGCTGGACAGGGTACGTCCAGGTGGAGTGGTAGCCTTTGTAACCAGCCGCTACACCCTGGATTCCAAGGATGCCACTGTGCGGAAGTATCTGGCGGCGCGGGCTGACCTGCTGGGGGCTATCCGCTTGCCGAATAACGCTTTCAGGGCTAATGCCGGAACCGAGGTGGTTTCCGATATTATTTTCCTGCAAAAGAGGGACACGCCAGCCGTTGAGGAACCGGTGTGGGTACAGACCGGAGAAAACGCGGACGGATTTCGTATCAACCGCTACTTCATTGAACACCCGGAAATGATCCTGGGCAGGCCGTCGGCAGAGAGTACCCAATACGGCAGACAGGATTTTACCGTGGAGCCTATACAAGGTCTTCAGCTGGCTGACCAGCTGCATGACGCGGTAAAATACATCCGCGGCGAATACAGGGAGGCCGCTCCCCCGGAGCTGGATGAAAATATCAGGGAAATGGAGATTACCTCCATACCTGCGAACCCTGATGTGAAAAACTACTCCTATGCGATCGTGGACGGCGAGATTTACTACCGGGAGAACTCCGTCATGGTGAAGCCAGCCCTGACCGCCACCGCCAGGGAGCGCGTCACGGCCATGATCGGGCTGCGGGACTGTGTGCGGGAGCTGATTGATCTCCAGATGGACGAGTTTACGACGGAAAACCTTATCCATGAAAAACAGGGGGAGCTGGACCGGCTCTACAACGTTTTCTCCGCTAAATTCGGCCTTGTCAATGACCGGGCCAACCGGCTGGCCTTTGACCGGGATTCCTCCTACTATCTGCTCTGCTCTCTGGAGGTGCTGGACGACGACGGGCGGCTGGAGCGGAAAGCGGATATGTTCACCAAGCGGACCATCAAGCAGAATACCCGCGTCACCAGCGTGGACACGGCGATGGACGCGCTGGCGGTCTCCATTGGGGAACGGGCCAGGGTGGATATGCCCTTCATGGCCCAGCTTACCGGGAAATCGGAGGCCGAGCTGGAACAGGAGCTGACCGGCGTGATTTTCCGGGACATCCGCTGCGCGGAGAACCCGGACCTCATCCCCAAAGCCTTTGTTGACCTGGACAGTTTCCCCCTTGTCACCGCCGACGAATACCTTTCCGGCAACGTGCGCCAAAAGCTCCGCATGGCCCAGGCCCTCTATGATGTCATGCCCCCGGACCAACAGCAGCGCGTCCAGCCTAACGTGGAGGCCCTGACCGCCGCCCAGCCCAAGGACCTGGACGCTTCCGAGATCGAGGTGCGGCTGGGGACGGACTGGATCGACAAGAAGTACATCCAGCAATTCATGTATGAGACCCTGAAAACCCCGTCCTATCTGCGGGGGAAAATCAAGGTCAACCACTCCAAGCACACAACGGAGTGGGCCATTACCTGTAAAGGCAGCATAGGCGACAACGACATTGCCGCCTACACCACCTACGGAACCAGCCGCGCCAACGCCTATAAAATCCTGGAGGATTCTCTGAATCTCCGGGATGTCCGCATTTATGACACGATAGAGGACCCGGACGGGAAGGAACGGCGCGTTCTCAACGCCAGGGAGACCACCCTGGCCGCGCAGAAGCAGCAGGCCCTCCGGGAAGCCTTCAAGGACTGGATTTGGAAGGACCCCAGACGGCGGCAGACCCTGGTGGCGCAGTACAACGAGGAAATGAACTGCATCCGCCCCCGCGAGTATGACGGGAGCCGCATTGTGTTCTCCGGCATCAACCCGGAAATCAAATTGCAGCCCCATCAGGTCAACGCCATTGCCCACGTCCTTTACGGCGGCAACACCCTCCTGGCCCATGAGGTGGGCGCGGGCAAGACCTTTGAGATGATCGCCGCCGCCATGGAGAGCAAGCGGCTGGGCCTGTGCCACAAGTCCATTTTCGTGGTCCCGAACCATCTCACTGAGCAGGTCGGCTCCGAGTTTCTGCGCCTCTACCCCTCCGCCAATATCCTCGTCACCACCAATAAGGACTTCGAGACCCAGAAGCGGAAAAAATTCTGCGCCCGCATTGCCACTGGAGACTATGACGCGGTGATTATCGGACACAGCCAGTTTGAGAAAATCCCCATCAGCCCGGAGCGGCAGGAGCGGCTGCTGCAAGAGCAGATTATGGATATTACAGAGGGAATCCAGGAGTTGAAGGACAGCAGCGCGGAGCGGTTTACTGTCAAGCAGCTGGAGCGGACCAAACGCAAGCTGGAGGCAAATTTGAAAAAATTGCTGGACGATCCGCGCAAGGACAATGTTGTTACCTTTGAGCAGTTGGGCGTGGATATGATGTTCGTGGATGAAAGTGACCACTATAAGAACCTCTATTTTTACACAAAAATGCGCAATGTTGCGGGCCTTGCCACCTCTGTTGTGGAGAAGTCCAGCGATATGTTTGCCAAGTGCCGATACTTAGATGAAATCACCAAAAATCGTGGGGTGATTTTCGCCACGGGTACGCCTATCAGCAATTCTATGGCAGAAATGTTTACTATCCAGCGTTATCTCCAGT
>CAOKLO010000131.1 GCA_948469375.1 uncultured bacterium
GGGTCATTCATGGTATCGCCGTTCTGTCTGAAGGTATGGCCGAGGGCGACAACATCATCGGCGATCCACTGGACATGGAGGGGCATATAGGACGGCCCAGCCTGCAAGCGCATACTGCGGTATTCGCCGCTGATGATCTCCGGGAACAGTTTAGCAAAAGTGCTGTAATTGATCTCCGGGCGTGTGCGTCTGGCCTTTTTGGGCCTGGACACAGCCGCCGCCGCTTTGGAAATATCATTCCTGATTTTGGTAATCAGCCGTTCGAGGGTATCTTTTTCAGCCTCCGCAACGCTGAATGTCACATCGCCATTTTCCTGGACAGTCCGTTCGGGCGTGATTCCCGCTTGCGACATTGGCCTTGCTAAAATCAACGCTTCCGCAGATGTAACCGTGATCTCATAGTTGGGATTCTGGACAACAGCGGCCGCTTCTCCCGCAGGAGCGGGGGATTCACTTTGTTCCACGGCCTGTTTCTCCGGCTCCGCCCCTGTCATCAGGGCGGCCATGGTTCGGGTCTGGTATGCGCCGGTTTTTTCGTCAACCGTGGAAATAGCCACGTCATACTGCCCACGCAGCTTTTCCACATTCTGCTCCAGTGCGTGGGCGGGTAAGCCGCACATCTCCACCCGGCCAACGCTGCCGATGGGCCGGGTGGTCAGGGTCAGCTCCAGCACAGCGGCGGCATTTTTGGCGTCCTCACCGAACAGCTCAAAAAAGTCGCCCACCTGGTAAAGCACCAGATGATTCGGATGGCTTTCTTTAATAGCGGTATATTCATCCCACCAGGGGGAGCGGGAGGTTTCCTGCTCCTGTTCCGGCACTTGGGGCGGCGCAGAAAATACGGGGGCATCCTGCGTTGCGGAGATTCTGGCGTCAGACGTGGCGGCGGTGTGTTGGATTTCCTGTTTGATTTCTTCCGGCAGATCGTCAGCATAGAATGTCACCCTTCTGTCCGGGGCGATATGGGCGATGGTCTTATAATCGCCATCTTCCATTTCCATGCTGTTCCAGACGGTGAGGCCGTTCCCTAAATAACCGTAGCCAAGACTGTACTTTTTCTCCACCTCCGCTTTTGGGGCCTCCGGCTCCGGGGCCGCATGGTCTTTCTGATACTGCTCCAGTTCTTCCGGGGACAGGTAGCGGCCCTCCTGGATAAGCTGGCGGATATGCGCGGCCATTTCCTCAAAGGAGACATGGCGCATCTTTCCCTCCGGCCTGGGAGAAATCCGCAGTTCTTTCGTAAAATAGGCGTAGCCCCGTGTACCGTCCGCCAGGGTACAGAAGCCCCCTTCCAGATTTCCGCGCCGGGAGCGGCTATACTCCTGTTCCAGCTTCCGCACGATGATCGCGTCAGACCAGCCCTCGGTAAACAGGGCGTAAAGCCTCTGCCTGCGCTCCGGGTCGCCCAAATCCTCGATCAGAAAATGGTCAAGGTCCGCATCGGTAATCTCACGCTGCTCCTGCGTCTCCGCCTCTGCCGCCTGCCCGGAGGAAAACAGGGAGAATTGTCCATCACCCTGCGCCTCGGCCTCCGGCTTGCGTTTGCTGGCAAGGGCACGGGCCACCGCAGCCAATTCCCCAGAAGCCTCCCCCGGCGCATCGGTCACAGCGGCTTTTTGCGCGGTCTGGCCTTTTTTCCGGTTGCGTTCCTTTACCTCACGCTCCGCTTGCAGGGCACTCTCCGGCAGCGGGGAGAACAGGGGAGAATCCCCGCGCACAAACGCCCCCATGTCCCGCATGGCAAACATCATGCCCGTATAGCCCTCTGTGTCCGGGCTGACAGTGGTAAAGTCGCTCAACATGGTATCGAACAGCTTCGATGCCGTTTCGGACGTTTCCAGCAGGGGGATTATCTGCTTTGCCGCCTCCGCAGCGTCCGCGCCATTGGAAAAGGGCCGATGCTGGCAGTCCGGCACATGGGAGAAGAAGTGATAGAGCATTTGGGCAAGATGGTTTTTGTCATGCTCTGGCAGGCTTTCCCGCTCTTTATTGGTGAGATAGCGGTCTTTTTCAATCAAGTCCCGGATGCGCTTCTGCGCCTGGTTCCAGTTGAGATGAACGGTGTCATAATCGCCATTCTCATCGGAACGGGTAAGTTTGATCCCTTTCCCATCGCTCCATGTCTGCCAGCCCTCAGAAACATGGCCACTATCTCCATATTCATGCCGCAGAAGTGCGGCGCACTCCTTGGCATCGTGTCCCTGTATGAAGTAGGAATAAATGCGGATTTTGCTGTCTTGGAGACTGGGGCCATCCGCCAAAAATTGGTCGATTTCATCTTCCGTGATAAAAGTGGCTTTTGCGGGGGCAAAGCCGTCCACCGCCTTAAACTCTGTGACCGGCTTATCCAGATCGGCGGTTTGCCGGATCAGCGCAGGCAGGGATATAGTGGGGCGGTGTTCCGGCAAAGAGCGGTCTGTTACATAAGAATTGGAGAACGCCCGCAATTCGGAGAGGACACGGCGGCGGCTCTCCGGCTCACGCAGAAGTTCCTTGATCCGCAGCACACTTTCCTCGCTCCGGCTTTCCCCATACGCTTCGGAAACGGTGTGCAGGTAGTCCTTCTCTTTTGCCGCGTCACTGAAATTCGCACGGAGATTGGCGAGGCTGTTAGCAAGACTGTCCAACTCATTTTCCCGTGCCGTGTCGATTTTCTCCTGGCTGGCAAACATACCGTCCTTCAAAAGCTGGGAAATGCGGACGGCGGCAGCGGACCACGGGAGATGTGTGAAAATAGTTCCATAGGTGTTGTTTCCGGGGCAGACATGAATCCCCTTTTCATCAAACCACATGGCGTACTTTGTCCTGGCAACCGTCAGGCCCTTGCCGCCGACCCCATATTCCTTCTCCAAAAACGCGGCGGCGTCCTCGTTGTTGGGACTTTTCTGGAAGAACGCGACAATGCGCTCAATGCTGTGCCTGCCGTTGCCGCCGCTGGTAAGGATGTGGTCCACCACCGCGTCAGATACACGATGGATGGAGGAAGCGTCAATCTCCGGCTGCCGCGTTTCTTCCGCTTGGGCCTCAGCGATGGCCTCCACCTGTTCCTCCACCGTGGGGAACAGGCTGAACCGGGCCAGTCCCGGCGCGGGAGCGTCCTCCGGCTCCGGGGACACAGAAGCGGCGGGCTGTTCGCCCGCCGCTTCCTGCTGCTCCTGATTTACTTGTAGACGATCTCCGCCAGCACCATTTCCTCCGCCTGATGGGTGAAGCTGTTCACCGCCTGCACCCACGCCATCTGATCTCTGGCCTTCAGTTCCTCGTTCACGCCGCGGTTCTTCATCAGGTCCCTCACGATGCTGTCCACCTGCTCCTGCGCCTGCCTGTCGATCTCCCGCAGGTGCGGGGTCAGCCTGCCCGTCAGGAGCATGGAGGTGTACGTCCCGCTGTGATGTTCCTTCAGAAAGTCCTCTCTCAGCATCCCGTACTTGCCCAGCGGCAGTTCCTCCAGTTCGTCCTCCCCGTCCATCATCAGATCGGGCACCAGGTAATCGCCCACCTTCGTGTAAGTCAGCTCCATGATATATGCTCCTTTCTTTGCTTTCGCGCTTTACAGTGTTAAATTGTCCTCTGGTTGTAGTATAACCGGTTTGAGGTTCTTTTGCAAGAGGTTTTTCGGAAATTTTTTGATTATTTTTTACCTGCGTCTGGTCGTACTGCCGAATGGCAGTTCCAATCTCCATCAGGGCCTCCATAGAAACCGCACTGGCGGCGCTGCCCAGGTGATGAAGAACGGTGGGGGTGGAAAATTCGGAAATGCCCGCAAAATCCTCATCGTCCAGATAGTCCATGGGGTCCAGGCCGCAGCGGGTCAGGAGGGTGTACTGGACGCTCGCGGTCAAAAGGCGGCGGAAACGCACCTCCAAATTCAAATCGTCCAGTTCCTCCAGAAAACTGTCCTTTGTGTCATAGGCCAGATCACGCAGACGGTCACGATAGACCTCATCCACGGCATGGACGGCCATATCCATAAGCTGGTCGCCAATGTCCCCGCCCGTATCGGGGCCATACCGTTTTCTCAGGGCGGCGAGGACGGCAGGGTGGTGTTCCTTCCGCATCTGCCACAGGTACGGTTCCCGCGCCCCACGCACAGGGCGGGTGTCCCCATAGTCGTAGACATACTCCAGACCAGGCTTACCCCGCCTGTCCTTTCGGATGATTGCGATGCCCTTGGAACGGGGCTTCACCCAGCGCCGCATGGTATTGTTCCACAACTCCATGCTGGCGCAGGCGGTGGCGTCGGGCCGCTGGGCGTAGATCAGGAGCTGTTCGTCAAAGGGATATTT
>CAOKLO010000132.1 GCA_948469375.1 uncultured bacterium
CTATTCGTCGTTTTAGGACCCTTTTGTGCAGTTTTTAATTTTGCTCATTTAGAGTCTAAAGATTTCTGTTCATTCTGGCCAACTGCCCTATACTGTGGAAGACATCTCCCATAAGGTTCGGTCATTCATGCGAAAATTGCAGCATCGTCCCCATCTCGTGTCCTGCTTTTTTCATCATCAGACACTTTCCTATCTTTAACTACAAAAGTAATATCATAAGGGAGGCCAAAAAGAAGAGTTTTGGGAGAAAAGCCTTGAATATGGGGGGTAAACGAGGATGTATTACCGGGACGATAGCGAGCAGCTGACGATGGAAGAATTTTTTCAGCCGTTTGGCGGCAGACTGCGCAAAGACAACCGATGGGTATGCCTGGCGGGCATCATGCCCTGGGAGTACATTGAAGAGATCTACGTAAAGAATCTGAGCGGGGAAACGGGCCGCCCGGCCATCTCATCCCGAATCGCTTTTGGCGCGATCTTCATCAAAGAGTTCTGCCACCTCACAGATGAAGGGACGGTACAGGAGCTCCAGGAAAACAGCTATATGCAGTATTTTCTGGGCTTGCACGAGTTCCAGGCGGAGCCGTTGTTCGATTCGTCTATGATGGTGCATTTCCGCAAGCGGTTTCCAGTGGAGGAGGCAGCAAAAATCAACGAATATGTCTGCCCGGGGAAGTGGGCGGAGGAGCAGCGGAATGTGGACCGGAACGATGATCCAGAGGATGGGGATGAGCCGCCCTGCGCAGGCGGGGAAATCGGCTCCAAAGCATCTGGGCAGAAAGGGAAAGGAAACCCGAACACGTCCAAAAAGAAGAAAGCGCGCAGAAAGAAAACCGCGGCAAGCTGATCCTGGACGCCACGGTGGCCCCCGCCGACATCAAGTATCCCACAGACATCGACCTGCTCAACAGGAGCCGGGAGCACCTGGAAACAGCAGTGGACATTCTCTGGCCGCACGTACCCCATACCAGCCATAAGCTGCCGTATTCGGCAAAAAAGCCCGGAAATCCTATCTGAAACTGGCGAAAAGCAAAAAATGGACCAGAACGAACTGCCGCAAGGCAAGAGGACCGGATCGTCAGCCTGGAGCAGCCCCACATGCGTCCGATTCGGCAGGACAAACGTCCAAACCCCACCGAATTCGGACAGAAACTGCACCTTTCCGTGGTGGATGGATACACCTATTTGGAGCAGACCTGCTGGAGCAGCTTCAACGAAGGCGCTGACCTTGAAGCCGCTGTGGAAGATTATTTTCGGAAATTCGGCTGCTATCCCAGCGCCGTTCTGGCGGACAGGATCTACCAGACCCGCCGGAATAAAATGTTCTGTACCAAGCTCGGCATCCGGCTGTCCGGTCCGCCGCCGGGCCGCAGGAAAGCCTCTGAGACAGACGCCAAAATCAAGCGCCAGATCAATAGGGATGCCTGTGATCGCAACGCCATTGAGGGACGAAACGGCAAAGACCGAAGCTGCTCTCATTATCCTTGCCATGAACGCCAGCCTCCGCCTGGCGCGTCGGCTTGCACTCTTTTTCCGCTCCCTTCTGTCCTTGTTCCTACTGTCCTTGTTCCTATATGTGGTTTTTTCAGCAGGCCCTAAATACACATACTAATACGAACCAGCAGAACGCCAGACGGTCTCAAAGACTGTCTGGCGTTCTGCTTTGTCGGTTTTGGTCAGATTTTCTGGTGCGGCAGTATCAATGGCAGCCTTACATAGCGAAATACCCATGACATCCAATCTCATCCCGCACACCCCAAAATTTGAGATTGGAGGCCATACAATGGCTTATGACATACAACAGAGCAGAGAACGCATCCGCCAGTCCGCATCCAAGGCGGCTACACACAGGAAAAACTCGCGGGAGTGCTGAATATCGACCGGAGCCTTTTGAGCCACATTGAAGCTGGCAAGAGGGGCTGTTCCGTGGATCTACTCATCCAGCTCTCCAGCTTTTTTGATGTATCGTTGGATCTGCTTGTCTTGGGCAAGGACCTTGTTGGTATCGTAGGGGCGCTGGAGGGAGTGTAGACCCCAGTAGAGGACCGGGAGCCGGTGGTCACCCGGAGTTCATCCAGGTAGACGGTGCCGGAGGACTTGATATAAAACTTGTCCGCTGTGGGCCGGGTGAAGGGGCCGGAGCCGTCGGTATAGTTATGGTCAACTGCCATTTACGAGACTGTGGCAAAGAAAACGCCCCCTTTTGTAGCTTCTATTTTCTACAATTCTACAGAAGTCACCGCCGCTTGCGCGTTCGCTTAGGCGACGGGGCGGTGGTGGGGGACGGGAGCGAAACAGGTAGCACCAGGGGCGGTAACGACAGCCCCGGCACTTCACGCCGCGGTCCGGCCCGTTGTAGTGGACCTGGTTGAAGTTGTAGGGGTTGCGCTCTTCTTCCCGGTGGGCCTTGCCGATTACTTTGATTTTCATCACTTTTCTGTCTCCTTTACAATTCTTGATACGGGCACCCCGTTCAAATAGAATTGTAACTCAACAATTTCCTGAAAAATGCGAAAAACCATTTGACATTTGGGGAAGAACCTACTATAATATTAATCGTGTCTTTGCGAGGTGTGCTATGCTTCTGAACGTCAAAAACATCATCAACGCCCCCGGAGAGCGGATGGAGTTCCGGTTCGATCTGGACCTGTCCGATGTGGACTTCGGCGGCCTGTATCCCGTGCAGGAGCTGGTCGTGGTAACCGGCGATGTGCGCAATACTGCGGGGATGCTGCTTTTGCAGTTCACGGTGGGCACTACTCTCCACTGCGTCTGTGACCGGTGTCTGAAGAGCTTCCTCCGGGAGAAGTCCACCCGGTGCGAGTACCTGCTCGCCGAAGAGCTGGAGGACGAGGAGAGCGACAGCATCATCCTCCTGGACGACGGGACCGTGGACCTTGGCGATCTCGCCCGCACGGCCTTCATCCTGGACATGGACACCAAGACCCTCTGCTCCGAAGACTGCAAGGGCATCTGCCCCGGCTGCGGCGTCAATCTCAACCAAGGGAGCTGTGTCTGCCAAAAGGAGGCAGACCCCCGATTGGCGGTGCTGGCCAAGCTGTTGGAGCGAAAAGACGATCCCGAAGAACAATAACATTTCAGATATTCAGGAGGTGTCATCATGGCAGTCCCTAAGGGTAAAGTTTCAAAAGCAAGACGCGATAAGCGCCGCAGCTCCGTTTGGAAGCTGTCCGCGCCCAATCTGGCCGCCTGCCCCAAGTGCGGCGCGATGCGCCTGCCCCACAGAATGTGCCCCGAGTGCGGTACCTACAACGGCCGTCAGGTCAAGGCCGCGGTCGAGGAGTAATTGCATACTGTGATGCTGTACCCGTGTCTGGCAGGAGTGTGCTTCTGTGAGACGCGGGTACTGTCATATAGAAAGGAGCGCCCACTATGAAGATCCTCTTCATCGGCAACAGCCACACCTTCGTCCACTACGTCCCCGCCCGGTTCGTCCAGTTCTGCAGGGACCACGGCGTCCAGGCGGAGGCCGTGATGCTCACCCACCCCGGCATGGGGCTGGATTGGCACCTCAAGCAGTCCCAGACCTACTATAACCTTATGTGCGGCGGCTATGACGCGGTGGTCCTCCAGCACAACGCCCACCCCTTCCCAGGCCGGGAGTCCCTCCTGGAGGCCGGGGAGGCCATCGCCGCTCTCGTGCCCGCGGGGACGAAGACCTTCCTCTATATGACCTGGACCGAGAAGTCGAACCCCCAGGGGCAGGAGGCCATGTGTGCGGCCTATGAGGCCCTTGCCGGACGCATCGGTGCTGTGGTCTGCCCGGTGGGCCGCCTCTGGTGGCCCCTTACCCACGCCCATCCGGAGGCGGACTTCTACTTCGCCGACGGCGAGCACACGTCGGTGCTGGGGGCGTCCCTGGCGGCGGCGGTCATCGGCCGGACCGTGCTGGGGCTGGAGCTGGACCCGGAGACCTGCTTCGCCGACGCCCAGAGCCTCGCCCGGATGTACCAGGACCCCAGGATGGTGGATCTCACCGTCCGGGACGGGCAGTTGGCTCTGGAGTAAAAAGGCATCGTCTGCAGAAGCCGTAGAGGCGGATGGTATCCGCCTCTACGAATCGTGGATACCCAACTCTGCGGATAAATGCCACTCCAGCAAAAAAGCACCGGCCCAAAAGGGCGTTGCCATAAGAAAACATGGAAAACCCCAGTAAAATCAATGTTTTTT
>CAOKLO010000133.1 GCA_948469375.1 uncultured bacterium
ACTTCACCACCCTCGCTCTCGGCGGCGCTTGGAAGCGGTTTTTCAAGACCTGTCCTAAGGACCTGACTACCGCTGTCAAGGAGGAGTGGATCGCCCAGTGCCTCACCGGTGTGACCCTTGGCAGCGACGCCTTCTTCCCCTTCGGCGACAACGTGGAGCGCGCCCACCAGTCGGGGGTGAAGTACATCGCCCAGCCCGGCGGCTCTATTCGGGACGACCAGGTCATCGAGACCGCCGACAAGTTCGGCATGGTGATGGCCTTTACCGGAATGCGGCTGTTCCACCACTGAGGAGGAAAGCTCATGTTTATCAGCAGTAATATTGGTTCTTTTCCTTGCAATTCCTTGGAGGAATATAAGGCTCATTTAGAAACCTGTTTTCAGCAGGAAAATGAAATCTGGTGTTCCCAAAGCGAGGAGTCCAAATATCCCTGTCTGTCTATTCTGGTAAAAAGCGATCAGGCTGTCGTCAATTATTTTGAGGCAGAGGACGGCGGCGAGATGCTTGTTTCCTTCGGCGATGAAGATGCGGAAGACATCGTCTCGTTTTGCGACGGCCAATATGAAATTGCCGCATGGCAGGTAATACCGGCCTCCGATGCTATGGAGTGCGCTTTGGAGTTTTTCCAATCTCAGAATGCACCTGGCTGTATTGATTGGGGAGAATTATAGGAAAGGTTGTTTATACATGAAAGTTTTAGTCGTAGGCGGAGGCGGCCGGGAGCACGCCATCTGCTGGAAGCTGGCCCAGAGCCCCAAGGTGACAGCGCTCTACTGCGCCCCGGGCAACGGGGGCATCGCCCAGGTGGCAACCCGCGTGCCCATCAAGGCCACCGACGTGGACGGGATGGTGAAGTGGGCCAAGGAGAACGCCATGGACTTTGTCATGGTGGCTCCGGACGACCCCCTGGCTTTGGGGATGGTGGACGCCCTGGAGGCGGCGGGCATCCCCGCCTTCGGCCCCCGGGCCAACGCCGCCATCATCGAGGCCAGCAAGGCCTTTTCCAAGGAACTGATGAAAAAATACCACATCCCCACCGCAAAATACGAGACCTTCACCGACCTGGACAGGGCGCTGGCCTACATCCGGGAGCAGGGCGCGCCCATCGTGGTCAAGGCGGACGGTCTGGCCCTGGGCAAGGGGGTCGTTGTGGCCGCCACCGTGGAGGAGGCGGAAACCGCCGTTCGGGAGATGATGGAGGACAAAAAGTTCGGCGAAAGCGGCTCCACCGTGGTCATCGAGGAGTGCATGGTTGGCCCCGAGGTGACCGTCCTGGCCTTTTGCGACGGGGAGCATCTGGTTCCCATGCTGTCCAGCCAGGACCACAAGCGGGCCTATGACGGCAACCAGGGCCCCAACACCGGGGGCATGGGGGCCTTCTGCCCCTCCCCCAAGTACACGCCGGAGATCGCGGAGCGGTGCGTCAAAGAAATTTTCCAGCCCACCGTGGCTGCTCTGAAGGCGGAGGGACGGCCCTTTAAAGGGGTCATCTACTTCGGTCTTATGTTAACTAAAGACGGTCCGAAAGTGGTGGAGTACAACGCCCGCTTCGGCGACCCGGAGACCCAGCCCATCCTGTCCATGCTGGACACCGACCTGATGGACATTTTCCAGGCCTGCGTGGACGGCACCCTGGATCAGGTGGACATCAAGTGGAAGTCTGGGGCCGCCTGCTGTCTGGTGTTGGCCTCGGGAGGTTATCCAGTGAAGTACCAGAGCGGCTACCCTATCTCCGGACTGGAGGAGGCTGAAAAGCTGGGGGCCACCGTCTTCCACGCCGGAACCAAGCAGGGCGAGACCGGCACGGTCCTCACCGCCGGAGGTCGGGTGCTGGGTGTTACGGCAACCGGTTCCACGCTGGAGGAGGCCATCGCCGCCGCCTACGCCGCCGCCAAGCCCATCTCCTTCCAGGATATGCACTTCCGCGCCGATATCGGAAAAGTTTAAACATGAAAACCGCCGCTGCCCTCCGGGACAGCGGCGGAAATTTTTTTCAAAAACCACTTGACTTTTACGTCGCAACAGCATATTATTATTGTAGCAACCAGAAAGGTGGTGACACAGTGGCTGCACGCAGAGGCCGTCCTGTATCTGACAACCCCAAGGACTTCATGCTCCGCGTCCGGCTGGACAAGGAGACACTGGAACAACTGGACGAGTGCTGCAAAGCACAGCAGCTCTCCAGGTCAGAAATAGTCCGAAATGGGATCAAGGAACAGCACGGCCGCATCAAAAAATAGAAACAACCCGCCCACTACCACATGCACGGATTGTTTCTATCACACCAAGCCCGAAGGTCTGGCAAATCTGATTATGCCACATCTTCGGGTAAAAATCAAGGAGGAAAGCATGAGTTTACGAGAAGAATTGGATGCTCTGTCCACCGCAGCATGTGACATATCTCAGGGGATCAACGCATTGGAGGCGATGGCCATGGGGCTGTCCTACGCAAAGGACCCCTATGCGCAGGGCTTCAACGCACTGTACAACTATCTGTTCGACGCAAACCAGGCGTTACATAAGCATCTGGATTCCTGCTGGAACGCACTATAAAAAACCGCCCCGCTGCCGTGAAGCAGCGGGGCGGTTTTTTGTTCTTAAGGATTACTCCTCGCCGAACATCTTCTCCAGACGGGTCAGCTTGTCGTAGCGCTTCTTGGCGGTCTCCTCGTTGAGGGCGAACAGCTCCTTGGCGCGGTCGGGGAAGGACCGGGTCAGGGCGGAGTAGCGGGCCTCGTTCATGAGGAACTCCTGGTAGCCGCCGGCGGGAGCCTTGCTGTCCAGGGTGAAGGGGTTCTTGCCCTCCTTCTTCAGGTCGGGGTTGAACCGGAACAGGTTCCAGTAGCCGCACTCCACGGCCTTCTTCATCTCCACCTGGCAGTTGGCCATGCCGCCCTTGATGGAGTGCATCTCACAGGGGGCGTAGCCGATGATGAGGGAGGGGCCGTGATAGGCCTCGGCCTCGGCGATGGCCTTGAGGGTCTGGTTGGGGTTGGCGCCCATGGACACCTGAGCCACATAGACGTAGCCGTAGGTCATGGCGATCTCGGTGAGGGACTTCTTGGGCATCACCTTACCGGCGGCGGCAAACTGAGCCACCTGGCCGATGTTGGAGGCCTTGGAGGCCTGACCGCCGGTGTTGGAGTACACCTCGGTGTCGAAGACGAAGATGTTCACGTCCTCGCCGGAGGCCAGCACGTGGTCCACGCCGCCGTAGCCGATGTCGTAGGCCCAGCCGTCGCCGCCGAAGATCCACACGGACTTCTTGGCCAGGTAGTCCTTCTCGGCCAGGATATCGGCAACCAGCTTGCAGGCGTCGCAGTCGCAGTACTTGGCGCCGGACTCCTTCAGCTCCTTGGCGTGGGCCTGGAACTGGGGCAGCTGGTCGCCGAAGACCTCAGCGGCCTTGGGGCTGGCGGTGAAGGCCACAATGTCGTCAACGGTCATAATGCTCTCTTCCAGCAGCTTGACATACTCCTTGGTAGCGGCCTCGTTGGCCTTGCCGTCCTCCATGGTGTCCAGCCACTTCTGAGCGGCCTCCTTCAGCGGGCCATAGGTGTGCTCCACCGCAATCAGGGCCTTGGTCTTCTCGGCCAAGCGGGTACGGATGGCCTTCTGGCCCAGATACATGCCCAGGCCGTGCTCGGCGTTGTCCTCAAACAGGGAGTTGGCCCAGGCGGGACCCTTGCCCTCAGCCGTGGTGGCGTAGGGGGAGGTGGCGGCGGGGCCGCCCCAGATGGAGGAACAGCCGGTGGCGTTGGAGATATACATCCGGTCGCCGAACAGCTGGGTGATCAGACGGGCATAGGCGGTCTCGGCGCAGCCGGCGCAGGAGCCGGAGAACTCCAGCAGAGGCTTCTTGAACTGAGAGCCCTTGACGGTGAGGTCGGCCATGTCCTCCTTGGCGGCCACATTGGCCACCATATAGTTGAACACGTCCTGCTGAGCAGCCTCCTGCTCCTGGGGCACCATGGCCAGAGCGTCCACCGGGCAGGTCTTCACGCACACGGAGCAGCCCATACAGTCCAGGGGGCTGACGGCGATGGTGAACTTGTACTGCCCCTTGCCCTTGCCAGCCTTGACGTCCACGATCTTGGCGGCCTCGGGAGCCTTGGCGGCCTCGTCCCCGGTGAGAGCGAAGGGACGGATGGTGGCGTGGGGGCAGACATAGGAGCACTGGTTACACTGGA
>CAOKLO010000134.1 GCA_948469375.1 uncultured bacterium
TAAAAGGCGTTAAATCATTGAATGATTGATTTTAGAATTTCGTTTGAACGCTGCCGGCAGAGCAGGCAATTCCTCTGCCTTACGGTGGATAGAACACACTTTCAGCGATCTGAATCAGTGTTCCGGCGTCCAGCGCCGCGGAAAGCCAGAAAACCTCCCCCGGTTCCTGGCCGTCCCAGACCAGATAGAGAACGCCATCGGCCGCGGAGTACAGCTCCGCCGCCTGTCCGTTCACCAGGACGCTTTGGGACTCCAGGCCCTTCACGGCCTCCTGGAGTTTTTCCTTCTCCTCTGTCTCTGGAGGACCCAGGAACGCAAATTGGATTTCATCGCCGTTTTCGTCTTCATACTGGCGTTCCTTGGAGCTGGAACCGGCAGAGCCTCCCGTACAGCGATACCCCATAGGAAGCCAGTTGGGCTGCCGGACTTTTGGAGAAGGCGCTGCCGCCTCGATGCTCTCCGCCATTTTGAGAATGTCCTCCTCCGGCAAAAACGCGCTGATGTAAAAGAGTGCCCCTGCCTCCGGGTCCTGCCAAACCAGCTCGCTATTTGCGCCTCCTGTGTCCACCAAATACATATCGGCCGGATTCCTGCCTACAAGCACCTGTTTTTCCTCAGCGTTTTCGTTGGGGAAAAGATACGACCTGGCCCCCTCACGGTCCAGCTGAACCATGAAATGCAGCAATCGACCCTCCGGGTTTTTGTAGAGGAACGAGAACGAATTACCGAAGGTATCATTCTGCATATACAGCTCATAGCCCTCCGGCACCCAGGTGAGCCTGTATTCCACCGGCAGAACCTCCACGCTCTCCGCCATGGCGGTCAGCTCCTCCTGGGAACAGGGGGCGATCATCCAGAACAGCAGCCCGTCCCGGGCCCAAACCAGAGCGTTCCCTGCCTCCTGCGTTTCCTCCAGATAGAGGTCCGCAGCAGCGCCGTCCACTGTGACGGGCCGGGCCTCCATCGCCCCGCCCAGAGTGGAGGAGATCTGTAGGCTGGCGGTTTCTGAGCCCCGCCGGTAGGCCAGGGTAATCTGACGGCCCTTTTCATCCCGGTAAAGCACATGGCCTCGATTTTCCCGCAGGGAGCGTTCTGCCTCCTGATACCCGTAAGGCATCCAGGTCAGCCAGTACTCCTCCAGGGGCGGCGGCTCCTCTCGTTTCTCCATGCTCTCCGCAACCCGAACCAGTTCCTCCCCGGTAAGAGGGCCGGAAATCCAGTAAAGAATCCCCGTGTCCCGATCCACCCAAACCAAGTTGTTGGCATTGCCCGGTACCCGATCCAGGTACAGATCCGCCGGATTCTCTCCGACAAATACGGAAACGATCTCCGCTTCCCCAACCAGCATCAGTGTTCCGGGATCAAAATCTTCGGGATGGAGAATGGTCAGAAGTCCTCCCTTTCCGTCCTCATAGCGGAGGATACGTTGTCTTCGCAAATCATCGGTAGTGGTCTCATAGTATCCCTCCGGCAGCCAGGATGGGTAGAACATCACTTCTTGAGGCGCGGTGCGCATACCCTCCCCGATCTGAATCAATTCCTCTTCGGTAAAGGGGCCGGAAAGCCAGAAGAAGACGCCGCTCTCTCCGTCCACCCAGACCAGATGGTGGTCCTCCTGACCCAGGAACAAAAACGCCTGGTCCTCCCCAACCAACACGGAAACCGCGTCCGCCTCGCATTTGTCCGGGCGCAGGCCGGTTATATCAAATTCCTGGGCATAGGTGATGGTCAAACGTCCGCCCTTCCCGTCCTCATAGGTCAGGACGCTCTTTCCGGCGTCCAGGCCCTTGGGGACGTTATCCCCCTTCGCCGGGCAGTCCTGGGCGGAGGTCTCATCGTACCCCTCCGGCAGCCAGGACGGATGGAAGCGCACATTCCGGGGGACGGCTTCCACGCTCTCCGCCATGCAAACCAGCTCTTCCCCGCTTATGACGCCGCCAATTCGAAACGCAGCCCCATTCCTCTCGTCCACCCATACGATAGCGTTGGCTTCTCCCTCTTCCGAATCCAGATACAGATCGGCGGGGAGCCCGTTGACCTGGACCTTTTGATAGATGATCTCATTCTCTCCCGCAATCTGGAGGACCGGCGACGACATGTCCGAAAAATAGGTGAACACTGCGATATTGCCGGTTTGGTCGTCTATATAAGTGACAGACACAATACCGGCAGAAAACACAAACCGGTGCTCGATCCGATACCCGGCCGGCACATAGGTGGGCTGATAGAGAACCTCCTCCTTTGAAACGGCTTCTCTTTCCTCGTTCCCAAAAAACTTGTAGAGGAAATAGTTGTCATGAATTTCCCGCACCCAGCCCGCAAAGACCTCCCGGGCCTCCGGGCTGACCGCCAGCACCGCGCACCCGCTGAGCAGCAGCGCCAGCAGAAGGCACGCCGCCGCATGGAGGGACTTATACCAGACCGGATGCCTGCCCCGGCGCAGCAGCTTTTTCATCCTCCGCTCGAAGCTGGGAGAAAAGGTACGCTCCGGTGCTTCTTCCAATAGCACTCCGTATTCCAGCCGGGCCGTGTCCAATATGACTCCGTGAATCAGCCGATCCAACGCTTGCTCTGTCATAACAGCTTTCTCCTCCTCTCCCGTTGGGACCGCTTCTTACTGCACTTTTCCAATGCTCTCCGCGACTTTCATCAGTTCCTGTTCCGTAAGCGTGCCGCACAGGTTGAACGTCAACTGTTCTTCATTATCCATCCAAATCAGGACAGATATATGTCCCTCCGAGCCCAGGTACATGTCCGCCGGCTTTCCCAAACCCGAGGCCGGCTGGTAGCTGTCTCCCTTCTCCAGCTCAATCTCCATTTCGGTGCTTTTCGCATTCTCCATCACCAAGAGAGTGAAATAGTCTCCGTCCTGGCCCCGATAATTCAGTATTACCGGC
This sequence comes from uncultured bacterium, assembly GCA_948469375.1. Classification (GTDB taxonomy): domain Bacteria; phylum Bacillota; class Clostridia; order Oscillospirales; family Oscillospiraceae; genus Enterenecus. The sequence goes on from CAOKLO010000134.1 coordinate 2,898, forward strand.
AGCTTGGCGCCGCCGGAGAGCAGCGTATAGCCCTCCGGCACCCAAGCGGGGCAGTAGGCAAGGGGCAAAGTCTCCACACTCTCAGCCATCCTGACCAGTTCCTCCCCGGAAATCGGCGCGGCGATCCAGAGGAAAAAGCCCGTATCTTCGTCTGTCCAAACAAGCACATTCCGGTTACCCTCCTGGCCGTCCAGATATAAGTCCGCTCTGCGTCCGTGGACCTGCGCCTCATGTGCCTCAGCGTTTTCCGTGTATACCGTCATGGAAAGCTCCGGCGCGTACCCGAAAACCGCGGTCTCTTTGCCGTCTGCTTCATAGGAAATATTCACCATTCCATACAGCTGCGGCCGCTCCGCTTCCTGGTAGCCCTCTGGGAGCCATGTTGGAAGAAATGCAATCTTTGTCAAGTCCTCTTGAACGTCCTGATCCGGTCCGACATACTGATAACTAAAATAGGTATCATGGACTTCCCGCACCCATCCGGCGAAGGCCTCCCGGGCCGCCGGACTGACCGCCAGCACCGCGCACCCGCTGAGCAGCAGCGCCAGCAGAAGGCACGCCGCCGCATGGAGGGCCTTATACCAGACCGGATGCCTGCCCCGGCGAAGAAGCCTTTTCATCTTCCGCTCAAAGGCGGGGGAGAAGCTATGCTCCGGCGCTTCTTCCAATAGCACTCCGTATTCCAGCCGGGCCGTGTCCAGTATGACCCGCCGGGCCAGCTGGTCCAGCGCCTGCTCTGTCATGTCTGTTCCCTCCCGCACTTCCAGTCACTTGTCCTTTATGGGCGCTTTCTTGTTCGCCGCCTTGTGGAGCGAAATCTGAAACACAATCCCCAGAATCGTGCCCAAGTATATGGCGTAAGCCGGCATGATCGCGCTGATAAGAAGAACCCCCACCAGAAAATAGATTCCCCGCTTTTTGCTCTTTTGCGCTGCACGGTACACAAGCACCCCCAGCAGAACCGGGATGCCCAAAAAGAAGATAACCATCACGATCACTGCCGCAACCATCCGTTCATCCACGGTTATTCCTCCTAAATCTATGGATAATCTATGGATTTCCCCAGCGGAGTCCGCCGCTCCG
>CAOKLO010000135.1 GCA_948469375.1 uncultured bacterium
CCGCATTGCTGCCGCTCTTGCCAAGCTCTTGTTCAACTCTTGATTCGCATTTCCAGTTGACCTTTACCGGGTCCGCCTCATCCGGCACGGCGGCTCTCCGCAAGGAGGTCAAAATCCGCTCCAGCTTCTCCTGGGCTAAACGGTCGTGCTCCTCCCGAGCCGCCTCCGTCCCGGCGGTGTGGTAGGCCCAGGCCGCAGCGCCGTAAAAGGCAAATCCCAAAGCATTGGTAGGGGTGGTCAGCGTGCCGCAAGCGGTGGACACCGCCCGGGCCGCGGCCTGCCGTACTGGGTCCGTCTCCTCCTGCGCGGCCTTGCGGGCTTCGGCGAGAAGCACTTTCGCCTCCTTCAACGTCAAATCTCCCCGCAGGTTGGCGCTGACCGCCTCCACCGCCGCCGAAAGACGTCCATCTTCCCCGCCGGTCAGCGGCAGATACTGCTCCGCCGTGTAGGCTGCGGCCCAACGGGTCAGCGTGGTCCTGCTCTGAGTCTCAATGAGGCCCATCAGTTCCCGGACAGCGGGGTCCTCCACACTGCCCAGCATTTTCCGCAACTTTGCCACAGTGCTCCCTCCTACTTCGCCCGGACGATGCATTCAAAGACCAGTCCGTCCACGGTGGCGGTGACGGTGGTGGTACCCTTGCCCACCCACTCGACCAGACCGGTCTCGCTGATCTTGGCGATCTGGGGGTCCGCGCTGGCCCAGACGATTTCGCCGTCATAGTCCGCACGGGTCTCCTTGAGCTTCAGCCGCATCTGCACAGGGGCACTGCCGGACACAAAGGTGAAATCCGTTTTGTTGAGGTACAGGTTCAGCGTACTCACGTAGGGTACACCGGAGACCGTGAAGATGCACACGGCGGAGTCCTCCCCCGAGGTAGCCGTCACCGTGGCGCTCCCGCCTGCCACAGCGGTGACCACGCCGTCCGCCACCGTGACCACCTTGTTGTTGGAGGTAGCCCAGGACACCTCACCCATCGCCCCGGTGACAAAAAGGGTCACTGAACCGCCCGGGTCCAGGGAGGCGCTGGTCTGGGAGAGCTTGAAGGGCTCCGGCTCGGGCTCCTCCGGCTCATCGTCCCCCTGGGTCACGATTGGCTCCGGCGGAGGCTCCTTGGGCGCTTCTTCCTTTCCGCCCAGCCCCCCGGCGATCATGCCGATGATGGCGACGCAGAAGAAAAACGCGCAGTAAGCGGCGATGATAAGCTCCTTTTGATCCAGTGTCATGCCGAAAATATGGAATTTGGGGGCTCTTGAAGTACTTCTCCCCTGTCTTTGCGTGTTCGGATCTGCCATAGCTGACCCCGCCCCTTTCATCGATAGTATGGAGCTATTGTAACATGCTTTCTGCAATTTTACAAGAATTTTGCGGAAAACTGTCGTTTTTTTCGCCGGGGCGCCCACAGCCTCCCGCTGATTTGACTTCCCGGCGGAGCTGTGCTATACTCTGGCAAGATCATGCGACTGGAGGACGCCCCATGGAACCTGTCTACTACACCGTGGAGACCATCAACGGGGACTACGCCTATCTGAAGAGCGACAGCGGCGTGGACAACCAGGTGGCCATGTTCCTGCTCCCTGACGGCACCGGCGTCGGGAGCCGCCTGCTGTGGGAAAACTTCGAGTGGACCCTCATCAGCTGAAACATCCCCCCATCTGCGGTCCTGGGCCGCAGCGGGGGGATGCCTATAGTTTTACTTTGTATTTTCGCAGGAGGTCTTTCTGTTCGGGCGTAATGCGATAGCTCTCCACGGCCTTCTGGATGGCCTTGTTGTGGGTCCAGGGATCCAGGCGCTGGTGCTGGATGTAGGGCAGCGCGGCGTCGTACTGCTTGGCCAACGCCGTGGCGAAGTACCAGGCGGTCATCATGTTCACGTAGTACTCTCCGCTGCGGAGGTCCGCCGCCCACTCCAGCTGTTCCGGCGCGAAGGCGTCATCCAAATAGAACGACAACAGCACACCGATGCCAAAGCGCACCGTATAGGCATGGTCCGACGCCATCCACGTCCTGCACTGCTCCAGAAGCGGCGCGGGATGTTTTTTGAATGCCTTTGGACTGATGAGGTCGCAGGTGGCCCAGTTGTCCACGTATGGAAGAAACGCATCCAGCGCCGCCACCGTCTGTTCATAGTCCGTCATGGCGGAGATCAGACAGCCGTGGACGTTGTTCTCCTCGTAGTACCGATGGGGCAGTGCGTGGAGAAACGCCTCTGCCTGGGGCGTTTTTCCAAACTGCACGGCCAACTTCCGAAGAAGCGGCACCCGGACGCCAATGACGGTCTCAGGGTCCACAGTGGGCATCAATCTACAGTGAAACTCCTTGTATTTCAGGTCCTGTAAAGCAAAAAGGCTTTCCAGCAGGTTTTGCTCCAAACGCCTCCCCCTCCCCTTCTTTTCACGGCTGCACGGTGCGGATATTGACCAGATCGTATGTACGCAGGAACGGCTCCGCGTCCATCCCCTGCTCCAGGTAGTCCAGCAGGAGCCGGGCGCAGGCGTGGCTGTCGCTGTCGGCCTGGTGGTGGTTCAGCTGGATGCCGACGTGTCCGCACAGCGTGTCCAATTTGTGGTTGGGCAAGGCCGGGTAGCACCGCCTCCCCATTTGGCAGGTGCAGAGATAGGGCATCGTGTCCCGCCACTCCACGCAGTAAGCCCGCAGGCACTTGGCCAATACGCTCATATCGAAGGGGGCGTTGTGGGCCGTCAATACGCCGCTGGAGAACACCGGCTCCAGCCTCGGCCAGAGCTCCTCAAAGGTGGGCGCGCCCTCCACCGCCTCCGGTGTGATGCCGGTCAGCTGGATATTGAAGTTGCTGAAATAGGTCTCCGGGTCCACCAGAGTGAAAAATTCCTCCACGATCTTCCCGTCCTCCACCACCGTCACGCCGATGGCGCTGATGCGGTTGTTATAGGAGTTGGGCGTCTCCACGTCAAAGGCTATGAATCGCATGTTATGTTCCTCTGTTTTTGATTTCTAAAAAGAGCGCCGGCTCTGCTGGCAATATATGCTTCGCGCCTAGAAGCCGTACAGACGGTCCCTGTCTGAAAGAGGCAGGTCGATCCGCTCCACCTGGACCTCCCCGCGCTCTATGGTCAGCATGGCCATGCTCAATCCACAGCGGAACCGGGGCCTGCCGCAGCTGCCGGGGTTGAGCCACAGCCTCCCCCCTGCCTCGCTCTGGAAGTACTGGTGGGAGTGGCCGAAGACCACCACCTTGACCTCGTCCTTCAGCACCCGGGGCACATCCTCCCGCTTGTGGGTCACGAAAAACGTGACGCCGTCAATGGTGAATGTCCGCTGGTACGGGAGCTCCCGGGTCCAGGAGCCCCAGTCGTTGTTCCCCCGGACCGCGCAGAGGGGGCCGATGTCCTCCAGCTCCAGCAGCAGGGACTCCCGGTCAAAATCCCCCGCGTGGATGATATAGTCACAGTCCTTCAGGCGCTCGATCACGTCCGGGCGCAGAGTGCCGTGGGTATCTGAGATCACGCCGATTTTTGCCGCCATACGCGCCTCCTGATTTCTCCCTTTTTTGGGGAATATACGTTCAAAAAACGGGCCCCTCCCTTTCCGGGAAGGGCCCGCAAAGGGGGCGGATCAGGCCTTGCCGTCACAGCCGAGGACATTGATCAGCTTATGCTTGACCAAGTCCTTGATGTTGGCGCGGGCGGGCTTGAGGTACTCGCGGGGGTCGAACTTGTCGGGGTGCTCGTTGAAGAACTGGCGGATGGTGCCGGTCATGGCCAGGCGCAGGTCGGAGTCGATGTTGATCTTGCACACCGCGCTGCGGGCCGCCTGACGGAGCTGCTCCTCGGGGATGCCCACGGCGTCGGGCATCTTGCCGCCGT
>CAOKLO010000136.1 GCA_948469375.1 uncultured bacterium
TCTATTATCTGCCTCCCGCCTCCTTTTGTCAAAAGATTTTAAACAGGCTCTAAGCAGATGCACTTAAAATTATCTGCAAATCTTATTATACGAGGATGTCTTTTATTCTCTTTTACACAAATTTTTCAGGGCTCTCTTAAAAGGCCGTCCTCCCGTGCTGCCAGTGGAAACGAAGCGGCAGCGGGTCAATATGCTCTCCGCAGTCAGCAGTCAGGGCAAAGTCCGGTTTATGATCTATCAAGACACCATGAACCAACAGCGGCTGATCCGGTTTATGGAGCGCCTGATTCGTGATTCAAAACAGAAGGTGTTCCTGATTCTGGACAATCTGAACGTCCATCACGGCAAGCTTGCTGCGTCTTGGCTGAAAAACCGCAAGGATAAAATTGAGGTGTTTTTCCTGCCGCCCTATGCCCCGGAATACAATCCGGATGAATACTTGAATCATGCTTTGAAGATTTCTGTCCATTCAGGTCATCTGCCTTACTCTACGGAAGATATCTCTCATAAGATTCCGTCATTCATGCGGAAATTACAGCATCATTCGTCTCTCTTGTCCAGATTTTTCCTCCATCCAACGCTCTCCTATCTTTAGGCGCAGAAGTGATGCCTATGTCCTCTATATGCAGGAGCAGGGAAAATCCGCCTCCACCATTAAGACTGATCTGGCTGCCATCCGTCTCTTTCACGACAAGATGGAGCGGACGAAATATCGCCTGCTTGACCTGGTACGCCGGACTGCGCATCCACGAGTGCTTCCGCATCGACACAGTCATCGGGGAACAGGCCCTCCGTGAAAACGCCATCACCATCAAGGGCAAAGGTGGTAAAGTCCGGTCAGTCCCCATCAGCGAAAGCATTTCCATTGAACTGAAAAAGTTGCTGGCTGTCACATCTCGAGGGCACAAGTTGTTTGTTCCTGACGGTGTGTCCACTGACATCGCAATTGCCCGGCTCCAGCAGTACATTTATAAGGTGAGACCGCAAATCCAAGATGAAGGTTCTACCCACCCCATGACCCTCCACGGCCTGCGCCACAGCTACGCCGCCCGAACCTATCAGAAGTCCATCGACAGCGGCATGAGCCCCCTCAGCGCCAGCCTCCGTGTCTCCCAACTGCTAGGCCATGAGCGGCCCGATGTTACACGAGGCTACCTAGCCTTCATCCCAAAGAATGGTGCGGATGGGAAATAGTGGGATAAACGTCCCTGTTCCGGAGCAGAATAACCCCGGAGGCGATGCAATGGAACAGCAAATCATCACCATAGGCCAGGTCACCTACGAACTGCAGCGGGTCTTTCAGGGGACACGCCCGCTGTCCGAGCTGATGGCGGAACGGTTAGCCCAAAATATTCCAATGGCCCAGTCCATTGACGGAGACCACGGCCATGGGGTATAATCAAGCCAGTGGGCCGGTTCACCGGAGGAGGCGAGCATGAAAACCGGCAGATTCACACTGGCCTTTGCCTACCTGCGGCTGTCCAACGAGGAGTCCCAGGGCGGGGAATCGTCCAGTATCACCAACCAGCGCATGATCGTGCAGAACTACTGCAAGCAGAACAACATCACCCTCGTCCGGGAATTTGTGGACGACGGCTACTCCGGCGGAAACTTCAACCGCCCCGGCTTCAAGGAGATGCTGAAGCAGCTGGAACAGGGCAAGGCCAACCTGGTCATCACCAAGGACCTCAGCCGGTTGGGACGCGATATGCGGGAGGCCAGCTACTACGCCGAGCAGTTTTTCCCCGAGCACGGTATCCAGTTCCTTGCCATCGCGGACAATTTCGACACCGAGCACGACAACATCATGGCCCCGTTCCTCTTCGCCATGAACGAGGTCTATCTCCGGGACGGTTCCCGCAAGGTGAAGGACGTGCTGAGGAGCAAACGGGAGAGCGGGCAATACTGCGCCTGTCCGCCCTACGGCTACCGCAAGGACCGGGAGAACCGGCACCGCCTGACTCCGGACGAGGCCACTGCCCCGGTGGTGGAACGCATCTTCCGGCGGGCGGCGGCGGGGGACTCTTCCCGGAAGATCGCCCTGGACCTGAACGCCGACGGGGTGATCCCGCCGCTGAAATACCGGGTACTGTACCGGGACGAGTTCAGTGAGGAGGGCGCGGCCCATGCTTCGGACACTTGGAATTACACCACAGTAAAACGCATCTTGAAAAACCCGGTGTATCTGGGCCACACCCTGTTGGGCAGGAGCAAGAAGGTCAGCGTCAAGTCTAAGAAGAAAGTGGCGGTCCCGAGGGACAACTGGGCGGTGACCGAGAACACCCATCCGCCGCTGGTGGATAAGGCGCTGTTCCAGCGGGCCCAGGAAAATCTGGGCCGGGGCAGCCGGAACTACCGGGCCTATAATCACGTGCGAAAGAGTATCTTCGGTGGTTTGGCGGTGTGCGGCAAGTGTGGGCACGCTCTCTGCTCCTGCGGTATGGTGTACAAGGGGGAGCGGGAGAAATACTGGTATCTCTCCTGTACCCACCAGCGCCAGGACATTTCCAACCCCTGCCAGGGGGTGCGCATCCGCTACGCCGATCTGGTAGAGCTAGTGCGGCAAGACCTGAACAACCTGCTGGCCCTCAGCGATGAAGAAGTGGACGCGCTGGTTCAGGAGGCCGTCAGGCGGATGGGGAGCGCGGAAAACCTCAAGACCCGGCAGATGAAAAAGGAGCGGGCGGAGGCTCGGATCACGGCCATCGACAAAATCGTCACCAAGCTGTACACCGACAACGCAATGGGCAAGCTGGACGACGACCGCCTGAGCCGCATGGTGGCCGACCTGGAAAAGGAATCCGCCGGGCTGAAGGCAATGCTGAAGGAGCTGAACGCCCCCAGCCCCGCCCAGCAGACGGCGGACAGCTACGCCCAATTCTTTGCGCTGGCCCGGTCCTATACCCACCTGGATGAGTTGGACCGGGACACCCTGGTTACCTTCGTGGACCGTATCGAGATCGGGCCCAAGATCTACGAAAACGGCTCTCACAAGGCCGCAGCCCGGGCCAACCAGCCTTACCGACAAAGTGTGCGGATTTTCTACAAATTTATCGGAGAATTGGCCAAAAATGGCGAGAAAAATTCCGCTGAGAAACCCGCTTAAGATGGAGGAGGCACACCAAGGGAGGTTGGCGTCAACCTCAAGGAGGGCTACAACGGTGACCTGAGCTCCCGTGAGGCCGGCTCCGTGGGCGGCCAGATGGTCAAGAAGATGATCGAGTCCTACGAGAAGAACCTGTAAGGCTTCTCCGGACGCGGAAGAAGGGGACCGGCTGTAGCCGGTCCCCTTCCCCCTCTCAATCGGGGCTGTGGGCGGCGAAGCACCAGAGCACCCAGAGATCCGCCGCGCCGTCCAGGACCATGCTGGCGCCCAGGAACATCAGCATAGTCTCCGCCGCCTGGAAGGGGTTGACGATCAGCAGCGCCCCCAGCAGGCCGGCCAGAATCCCCATCACCAGCACAGACCACCAGCGCACGTAACCGATCCGCTTGAGCACAAGGGCCCGCTGGGTCTTTCCCAGGCACTCCACCAGCAGATAAATGCCCAGGACAATGGGCAGAATGGACAAAATGGCCTCCGGCTGGACCAGGGCGAACACGCCAAAGGCCAGCAGCAGGATCCCAACCACCAGATCCAGCCGCACCCAGCCCATCAGATCCCGCTCCCGCAGGGCGGAGAACACCCGGGCCGCGCCAAAGGCCAGGGCCAGCGCCCCTGCGGTCCGGCAGATAACGATGCCCGTAAAGCCGGGGTGGACGATCAGGACCACCCCCAGTGCGATGCAGGCGGCGGCCAGAATGGCCCGGGCCGCGGTGATTTTCTTGCTGTTGT
>CAOKLO010000137.1 GCA_948469375.1 uncultured bacterium
AGTAGGTTCGGCCAGCCCCGCCAGATGGCCGATGCACCAGCTTACCAGCCAGCCGGTCTCGCCTGTCGGCTCGGTCGGCGCTTCTAAGTGCCTTTGGCACTTAGAGGTCGCCACTGGCGACCCGCGCCCCTCCATGTGGCCCTCCTTCCGGGCTGTGACCCCCAGCACCTGGGCGATGCACATCGCCACCGAGGGCTTTTCCGCGATCACAAGTCGGTACAAAAAAATCACTCCTTCTTTTGAAATGGTGAGCGGCCCCGAATTTTGTCGGGGCCGCTCGGAAAATATAGATTGCTTTATGTCCTGCGCCAAATTATAATGAGAGCGAGACAACCCGAAAGGATGTGCTATCTACTTATGAAAAAGTACACAATTTTTCGTATGCCCGCTGAGGATGATGAGAACTATGACCAGCATGAATTGGTTGGCGTCGAGTACGGCGAGGACATCTATGATGTTACGGACAGACTGATCCAGACCGTTTGCGAGGACCTGTCCGAGAATCCCGAATACGCCAAATGCGATACCTATGCTGATCCGCCCGATAAATTGGATGGGTCACCTCGGTATCAGCACCAGATGTGCGGCATTGTTTCACCGGCCTATGCAGAGACCAACACCGTCATTTTCTACGGTATCATTGAGACGGAGGGCGAATCAAGGTAAAGCGTCTCATTCGTCCTCGCCATCCTCCGGCTCGTCCCCGGCATCCTCATACTCGTCCTCATCGCCGTAGTCGTAATCGTCCAGGTCGGCGTTCCCCTTGGTGTCGGGCTTTTTCTTCTTGAATTTCAAGAAGTAGACCGCGCCGCCCCCGGCCATGGCAACCGCCAGCACCACGGTCAATATCCCATTGACGTTGCTGCTGTCCCTCTTCTCCGGCTCCGGCTCGGGGTCAGGCTGTTCCGATTCCACCGGGGCGGGCGGCTCCGGCTCTTTACCCGCGCACTCGGTCATGTTGACGGAACAGACCGGGCAGGCGGTGTTGACCGCCCCGGCGTGGCATTTGTCGGTGCAGATGCAAGCGGCGGGTTCCCCCTGCTCCACCAGGGCGGCGAGGTCGGCCTCGTCCACCTTGTTCAGAAAATAGGTCTGATACTGCTCCTCTTTGCTGTTCACCGGGGCATCGTAGTCGATCACGATGTAGAAGGTGTTCCCATCCCGGCCCTCCACGGTGATGAACTGTTTGTGGGTGTCCTTGTCATAGAGCAGGTCGCGGGTGGAGAACTCGCTGCCGGGGGACAGCGGCTCCCCCTGGGTGGGCTTCTGCTGGGTGCCGGGGACAGGCTGGCCCGTCTGCTGGAGGTCGGCGGGCGCGGTGGGCTGGGGGGACAGGGTGCCCTGGCTCCAGTATTCCAGGACTTTATCGCTCCCGTCCTCCGGCCCGCCGCCCGCAAAGGCGGTGAGGGGCAGCGCGGTACAGCACAGCGCCGCCGCCAGCGCCATGGTCAGGAGGCGTTTACATTTCCCCATAGTCAACGTCCTCCTGCCCCACTGGGCGGGCGGCGTGGATCAGCGCGGCAAGCTGGTCCGGGTCCAGCCCCATGCCCCGCACAAGGCCGATGATGTCCAGGTTCTCCAGCTCGGTGCGCTGCTTGGTCAGCTCCGCCTGCCGCGCCTCCAGCTCGGCGATCTTGGCGGCGTTCTTCTGATATTCCGCGTTGATCTTCTTGATTTTCGGATTCATAGTGATGCAGCTCCTTTCATGGCTCCCGCAGACGGCCAAAACCATAGTAATGATCCTGCCAGTACGGGGTGTTGATGTTGGCGTAGGAAATGGGCGATCCGCAATGGATCATCATGCCATTGCCCACATAGATGCCCACATGGGAGGGCCTGTCTGGATATGGCGCGTCATAGGTGCCGATGAAGAACACCAGATCGCCGGGTTTGGCGTTGGCCTTGGACACGGGGGTACAGACGTTTTCCAGGCCGATTACACCCAGCCGCCCATAGTTCCAGCCGCTGTGGTTGATGACCCAGGACACGAAGCCGGAACAGTCGAAGGAGGTGGAGGGGTTGGTGCCGCCCCAGACATAGGGAAAGCCCAAATATTTCTCCGCCTCCTTCAGCATTGCGGCGAACACTTCATCCTCCAGCGCTTCTGGGGGTACGTCATAGTCTAAATAATCCTCTTTTGTGGAGGCATTAGGGTATTCGCTGACAGGGAACAGGTCCGGGCGGTTGCCCAGGGTAGCCATATAGACGGCGTAAAGGTGCATCCCATCCTCGTCCAGCACATAGACGGGCAGATGGGACAGGTTGAAGTTGGTCAGCTCCACCTTGCAGATGGTGTATTCATAGGGCTGGTCATTCTCGTCATAGCGGGTCTCGCGGGCCACGGTTTCGGTGAGGGTGTACTGCCGCTCAAAAAGCATTTCCAGGGTTTCCCCCACATCCGCCAGTGTCCAGGTTCCCCGATGGCAGGCGGTGAGCAGGGAGATCAGCACATAGGGATCGTGGCCGATCTCGTCCAGGTCGAATTGGTATTCGTCATGGCCGGGGTGCAGGGCGGCGTAGTTGTCCAGCTCGTTCTTCAGCTCCGCTTCCATCCCGGCGTAAGCGGCCTCCGCCCCCAGCATATCCCCGTCGGCGGAGGGGTAGGTGGAACCGCCCAGCCCGGACAGCACCCCCTCCGCCAGCACCGTGCAGGAGGACAGCCCATTGAGGAACACGGACACCGCCAGGAACAGCGCCGCCGCAATAGCGAAGCCCTTTTTATGCTTCCAGACGAAACTGCCGGTGGCCTTGGATTTCTCCGCCGCCTGTCTTGCGGCCCTGACCGCGTTCTCCATGGTGGCGGCAACGCCCTCCCCGGAGCGCACCGAAGTGGCGTACTGCTTGCGGATGGCCCGCTTCTGCTGCCACCGGGAGATGGGGTTGCTGGCAAGATCGGGATGATCCCGGATGTGCTTCTGATAGAGGGCGTTTACGTTGGCCCGCCCCAGTTTCATCCGGGCCTTTTCCGCCTCCCGGTAAGGTCTCAGCTTCCGGGCACGGACGGAGTGCGCCGCCAGCCGGACGCTGCCCTCGGCGGTTTCCTCCAGCCGGTGGGCACTCTCCACGCCCACATTCTCCTGTTCAGTCTCCTGGATCTTTCGATGGGTCTGGACCGAAACAGCGTTGAGCGGCGCAGCCTTGACGGTATGCGTCAGTTTGGACGCAGGGGCGGGCTTGTCCACGTCCTCAAACCGCAGCCGGGTCTTGGGCTTGCCCGTGGCGGGGTCGGTCTGCCGGTACTTCACCAGTTTTTTCTTTTTGGGCACCTTTTTTTGTACGGCATCTGCCTTATCTGCCGCTTTGTCGGCGCGGCGGATTTCTGCCGCTGGGCAGATAGTTTTTCTTTAGATACATGATAAAAGGAATTTTTG
>CAOKLO010000138.1 GCA_948469375.1 uncultured bacterium
GCGACTTTCCCGGCGCTCTTTTTCGTTTTCGCCCCTTTGGGCTTTTCCTTGGGTGACGGCATGATATTCCCCCTTTTTACAAAATAACGCTCTTGGTATGAAAATTGAGATATACAAAATGGTGCGGCCATGGTAGAATGTGGACAATGGGGGGTGATTCTGTTGGGCCTTACTCTTGAAATGATGGTGCCGAAAACTTCCTTTGCCCGCAGGCTGGAAAAACAGATGGACTTTGACTGGCTGATAAACCAGGTAAAGCCCTATTTCCCGGATGCCCAGGACAGGACCACCGCGCCGGTCCGGGCGCTCTGCCTTATCCTGCTGGAGCACCTGGAGCCCTATGGCCTGCGCTGTGGGGCCAGGCCCCTCTTGGCCTCAATCTATGACAACTGGCGGGACAACACCGCTTATATGCTTCTGCTGCAAGCAGTACCTGGGGATATTCCGGCATATAGGACGCTCTCTGATTTTGGGGACATTCCGGTCTTTGAAGATGTGTTTTATCCTGTTGCCGGTAAGCTCCCGCCGGAAGTGCTGCGGGAGCTGCTGGCCCACGTCCTGACCAACTGCGCGGCCAGCCGTATCGCGGCGGAATATCCAGACCAGCCGCTGCATTACATGAACCGTCTCTCGAAAGAGGAACAGGCTGTGGAAGTGGAGCGGCTGGCCCGTGACTATGCGGAGCAGTTCTATCAAGAGGTCGCCGCATACCGGGAGTTGGCAGGTCAATAAAAATCAGCCCTCCACCGGCATCGGTGAAGGGCTGATAATGCGTCTCAAATTGAGACGTATTTCGACATGGTTCTACCTGTCACCGGGGGTCGTGGTCATCAAGCGGTACAACTCCGTATCCCTGGGAAACTCGTTGGCGAAGGGGACGATGGAGCCGCCCACGCGGATCAGGCCGTGGCCTGCCTCGGCGCTGGTGATGTAGGACATTTGATTGGTGGAGATATTCAGCAGCTTGGCAAGCTCGGCCCTGTCGGTGGCCGCCTGGTTCAGCAGCACCAAAAACTCGCTGTTGGCGAACATAAGCCGGGCGGTGTCGGAGCGCAGACATTCCTCCACATTCTGCGTGGCGGCGGTCATGGCGGCGGCGTACTTCCTGAACCGCTTCCAGCACTTATACAGGAATTGCGCGGAGTAGTAGTAGCGGAAGAAAAGGTAAACCTCGTCCACGAATACCCATGTGTATTTCCCTGCCAGACGGTTCGCGGCCACGCGGTTCTGAATGGTCTCCAGTGTGACGTTCAGCGCCGTGGGCTTGAGCTGCTCCCCCATTTCGTACAGGTCGAAGGAAATGATCCGGTTGGCAATATCCACGTTGGTCTCGTGGGCGAACATATTCAAGCTGCCCTCCACAAACAGCTCGGAGGCCAGGGCCAGTTCCTCCGCCTCCCGTTCCGGCTGGCGCTTCAACTCGTTTCGCCAGTCGGACAGGATGGGCTGCCGGGACTTGCCGCCGCTGGCGATCAGCTCATGGTAGACATTGGCGGTGCAGCGGTCAATGATAGACTTGTGGAAAGCCCCCAACTGGCCCGCACCCATCTGCTGTTCGCAAATGCTCATAAGCAGCTCGGACTTCATGGCTACGGGGTTTTCGCCGGTGCCGTAGCCCCTGGTAATCTCCAGAGGGTTGATGTGGTGGGGGCTGTTGGGGGAAATCTCGATCACGGCCCCGCCCAGGGCACGGGTCAGGTCGCCATATTCTCGCTCGGCGTCGATGATGATAATATCATCACTGGTGGACAGAGCAATAAAAGTAATGGCCTCCTTCATGCTGAAGGATTTGCCGGAGCCGGACACGCCCAGGATAAAGCCGTGGGGGTTCAACAGCCGCTTTCGGTTGCAGATCAGGAGGTTTTTGCTGACGGCGTTGACGCCGTAGTAGATGCCCCCGGCATCCTGTATCTCCTGGACGCGGAAGGGCATGAGGACGGCGGCGCTCTCGGTGGTGAGGGTGCGGGTAGTCCTGACCCGGCGCAGGCCGTAGGGCAGGGCGGTGTTCAGCCCGTCCTCCTGCTGGTAGCGCAGGACGGAAAACTGGCAAAGGCTCTCATTCCCGATGGCCTGCAAGGTCTCGGTGTCCGCGTCCAACTGCTCCAGCGTGTCGGCCATGTGGACCAGGGTGACATTGGCGAAGATCATGCGCTGGTCGCGGGTACTGAGGTCGTCCAGAAATTCCTTGTTCTCCGCCCGGAGCTGTTCCAGCTCATAGGGGACGGTGGCGGTGAAGTTGTTGTTGGCGTTCTGCTTCTGCTGCCAGCGGGTGATGTCGCTCTCCACGCCCAGGATGCGGGCCTGCATTTCCTTCACGGCCTCGTTGGTGGGAATGGGCAGAATGTCGATGGACAGCATGAGGTTCCGGGAGAAGTCGGACAGGTCGGTAATCATGCGGTCCTTGATGTAGCTGGCGTACTCCCGGAGGAACAGGACCCGGCCCACCTTGCCGCCCAGCTCGAAGTGGTCGGCTTTGAAGTGCATCCCGTCCGGGGCGATGGCGTCCTTGAAATGATGTCCCCGGCGCATGGCGGCGGAGAGGTCAAATTGAAAATCCCGTTCCTCGCTGGGCCGGAAGAAGTCATGGAAGATCCGCAGGCGCTCATGGTTGTCCAGGGGCTTGGCCCCGCTGTCCAGCTTGCCAAAGCTCTTGGACAGGTCAATATCCACCCGCTTGAAAAAGGTACGGGCCTCGTCGATGCTTTTCCGGGCAACGGAGATTGTGATGTACTTGTCCTGAATGAGATTGTTGCTCTCCAGCGCCTTCTCGGTGAGGATGCCGTTATACTCCTGGCGGTAGCGGTCCAGCTCGTCCCCCTTCAAGCGCATGAGGACACTGTGCTGGAAGTCAGTGCCATTGAGACGGCGGTTGTTGATGGTGATTTTGGCGGTGGCCCCGGTGGGCAGGCTGTTGAGAACGCCGCAGTAGGCCAGAAACATTTCCTGCTGGTCCTCATGGGACGCCACGGAGTAGTTGATGTCCGCAAACCGCCACGTCCGGCTGTACCGATTGCGGCCAGTCTGCCAGATGCCGTCCCGGAATACCCGCTGGATGGGGATGGACTGCTGCACACTGCGGGGAATTTTGAACGGTTCCCGTTCGCTCTTGTTGGCGGCGGCCAGGGTTTTAATCATAGTCTTGTACCCCCTTTTTCGTCAGAGCTGTGCCGTAGAGGTTTTCCGACTGGAA
>CAOKLO010000139.1 GCA_948469375.1 uncultured bacterium
GTTTTATTGCGTATTTCTACGCAGATTGTCAAGAAACGAAGCGCACGCAATGGATATCGCCGCTCTTTTCCGTCGCTTCCTCCGCCCAGATCTCCGCCAATGCCTGGAAAGCAGGCGTAAGACAGTTCAGCCGCCTGCAAAAAGCCTGGTAACTGGGCAGGACTGGAAACCACGCCAAAAGATGACTTTTGGTATAGTTGTAGATCGCCTTTCGCGTTGGTAACTGCTGTGCTTTCCTCCAGAGGTAGGCTGTGATCAGCTCCTCGTCGCTAAATTTTGGACAGTTATTGTTGCTCAGACGTTGCTTTCCTTCTATAAATCTGCTATCATTGCATTGGCAAATGGTGCAGTATAGTTCGATGAGTTTTTCTTCCACATAGTCATTCTCATCCCTACTCCATCATTTGTCACTTCTTTTCTTGGGTAACTCTTGATTCACGCTTGTAGAAAAGCCGTTAGAAAATCCGCAGAGAAAAAGTGAAACTCCGTGTGAGCGAACGCGAAAACAGCGCTCCTGCTTTTGGTACAATGACCGTGCCAAGGCGGGAACGCCTTTATTTTGTAAACGGAAGGAGTCTTCACATGGAACTCATGATCGACCATGCTTCCAAGCGGTTCAATGGCAAAACAGCCGTCAGCGACATCAGTCTGAAGCTGACGCCGGGGGTCTGGGGCCTGCTGGGGGCCAACGGCGCGGGCAAGACCACTCTCATGCGGATGATTGCCGGGATCATGCCCCCCACCTCCGGGCAGGTGACATATGACGGCGTGCCCGTCCAGACGCTGGGGGAGCGGTATCGAGACATTTTCGGTTTCCTGCCCCAGGACTTCGGCTTTCCCCCGGAGTTTACGGTCAAGGACTATCTGACCTATGCTGCCGCTCTGAAGGGGCTCCCGGAGCGGCAGAGCCGCCGGAAAATCCAGGAGCTGTTGGAGCGGGTATCCCTGCTGGATGTCTGCAACAGGAAAATCTCGAAGCTCTCCGGCGGCATGAGACGCCGGGTGGGGATCGCCCAGGCCCTGCTGAACGACCCGGAGGTCCTGATCCTGGACGAGCCCACCGGAGGCCTGGACCCTGGAGAGCGGGTGCGCTTTCGGAATCTGCTGTCGGAGTGCGCCCATGATCGGATCGTGCTGATCTCCACCCACATCGTTCCCGACGTGGAGTACATCGCCGCCTGCCACGCCATCATCAAGGGCGGCAGGCTGCTGGCGACGGGGACCACGGAGGAATTGACCAGGCTGGTGGAGGGTAAGGTCTGGAGCTGTACCCTCCCGGCGGAGGCTGTACCGGAGTACGAGAGCAAGCTGCAAGTCACCAATCTGCGAAACGAGAACGGCGGCAGTGTCTCCGTCCGCTATCTGTCGGACCGGCCCTACAGCGCCGCCTCCATCCCCGCGACGCCCCGCCTGGAGGATTTGTATTTATGGCTGTTCCCGGAGAGCAGTGGAGAACATGACAGGAGGGTTCGATAATGAGAATTTTTTGTTTGGAATTGAAGCGGGTCTTGCAGGCAAGGCTTACCTGGATTCTGCTGGCGCTGGCGTTGATCCTCTCTGTCCTGCTGGCCTATCTGCCGGCGACCTACTGTTACAGCAGCTACACGGATGAGGCCGGGAATGAGGTCAACCTGACCGGACTGGCTTCCATCTCCTATGAAAAAGAGCGCCAAGCGGATGCCAGCGGCATTGTCACCCCGGAGCGGGTGCGGGAGGCCGTGGAGATTTATCAAGCCTGCCTCACATCCTACGGCGTCACGGAGTCCTACGACCTGCCGGAGGGCGTCTATGAGGAGGAAATCCTTCCTATCGCCCCGCTGCTCCACGGTGTCAAAGAGGCATTTGCCGACCCAGACACCGGCATGGCCCCCACCATCATGGAGATCGATCCGGAGAAAATTGACGGCTACTATTCCGTCTGCGAAGCCCGGATCGCCTCCCTGATGGCGATGGAACAGCCGGACAGTCCGGCGGCACAGCGCAGGGCCGTGGAGATGTACCAGAAGGTGGAAAAACCCTTTGCGGTCTATCCCGGCATGAGCTCCACCATCCTGGACTACCAGAATATTATGGGATTTCTGGTGCTGCTGTTCTGCGTGGTGATTGCCGCCCCGGTGTTCTCTGCCGGCTATCAGTCGGGGGCGGACGACATCCTGCGCTGTACCAAGCACGGCCGGGTTACGCTGGGCGTCTCCAAGGTGTTCGCCGCCCTGTTCGTCAGCGGCGCCGCGTTCGTGACCTGCGCCGCCGCGCATATTCTGGCGGTCAACAGCCTGTTCGGCTGGGAGTGTACTAAAACCTCGGTCCAGATGCTCTACTCTATTGTAACACTGACCAGCATGAATATCGGGGAACTCCAGCGCCTGTTCGCAGCGGCTGGTCTGCTCTCGGTGCTGGCATCTGTGAGCTTCACCCTGTTTCTCTCCTCCAGGTGCAAAACCTCCGCGGCGTCTCTGGCCTCCGGGCTGATATTCTGCATCGCGCCGGTGGTGCTCTCCATGACAATGCCGGGGGCGCTGTCCACCTGGCTGTGCAGTATCCTCCCCGCCAGCGGCACCAGCATCCAGGCCGGTATCCTCTACGCCATTACCGGCTTCAAGTTTTTGAGCCTGGGCGGGCTGGCGGTCTGGACGCCCTGGGCCATGATCGGGGCCTGCATCATTGAGATACCGCTGTTCTCGTTCCTGGCGGTGCGCTCTTATTGCAGGCATACGGCAGCCTGATCCCAGACCTATCCGGCAAAAATACTCACTGCTCCGGCCATCAGGAGCATGACCGCCGGTACAACATATTTTCGCGGGTGGTGCCAGAGGTCGCTTTCGATCTTCCACCCCCGGATGGGGCAGTACCACTCCAGCAGGACGGAACCGGCCGCGCTCAACAAGGCGAATGCCGCCGCCGTCAAAGCATGGAGCGGGCCGATCCCGCCGAGCTGTATCTGCCAGCTGCACAGGAACACAATGTCCGCCGCCAGATTGCACCCGAAAATAAACAGGCAGTAGGGGACGCAGAACGCCTCACGCTGTCCCGGCAGGAAGCGCACCGCCTGTTCCAAAGCCGGGTCGCAGGACAGCAGGATGCAGATGGGGGTGTTCAGGGAGAGGATGGCAA
>CAOKLO010000140.1 GCA_948469375.1 uncultured bacterium
TCCACCACCAAAATCGTCTCGTTCATCGGGCTTGCTCCTTCCTCGTTCGCTGGCATCAGAATAACAGAAACTTCTTACAAAACAAGTGGGGTATCTTTTACGGATTTCTTACATTTTACGCCGGAAGGGTAAAAAATACAAGTAGGGGCCGCCGCCCTCGGCGGCCCGCTTTCCCCCGTCCCGTCCATGGGTAACCAGGGCCCCGCAGGCAGACATTGCCCCGCGGGCATCCCCAGGCCGCCCCCACTTAATATTTTTAAGCGTTCTGACAAAAAAACCTTTGTCCACCCGTTGCTTATTTTGGGCTTATCCAATATAATAGTGTCACCTGAAAAAATACCCGGCAAAAAAATACATTACAGGAGGAAATCAACATGGCAAAGTTAGTTGAGTGCATCCCCAATTTCAGCTGCAGCAAGGAGAAGGACGAGGCCACCTACAACGCTCTGGTAGAGGCCGCCAACAGCGTGCCCGGCTGCACCCTGTTCGACGCCCAGACCGACGGCAACCACAACCGCTGCGTCTTCACCCTCATCGGCAATATCGACGCCATTGAGGAGGTCGCCTTCCGGCTGACCAAGGTGGCCACCGAGCGCATCGACATGACCAAGCACAAGGGCGAGCACAAGCGCATGGGCGCCACCGACGTGATTCCCTTCGTCCCCCAGTCCAAGGATGTTACCGTGGAGGAGTGCGTGGAGCTGTCCAAGCGGCTGGCCCAGCGCATCTGGGACGAGCTGAAGGTGCCCTCCTTCCTGTATGAGGACTCCGCCTCCCGCCCCGAGCGCCGCAACCTGGCCACCTGCCGCAAAGGCGAGTTCGAGGGCATGCCCGAGAAGCTGCTCCAGGAGGAGTGGGCCCCCGACTACGGCGAGCGGAAGATTCACCCCACCGCCGGCATTACCGCCATCGGCGCCCGTATGCCCCTGGTGGCCTTCAACGTGAACCTGGCCACCTCCGACGTGGAGATCGCCAAGAAGATCGCCAAGGTCATCCGCGGCTCCTCCGGCGGCTTCCGCAGCTGCAAGGCCATGGGCTTCATGATGGAGGACCGGGGCATCGCCCAGGTGTCCATGAATATGGTCAATTACGAGGACACCCCCCTGTACGTGGTCTATGAGCAGGTCCGCGCCCTGGCCGAGCGGTACGGCACCTATATCGTGGACAGCGAGATTGTGGGCCTCACCCCCGCCAAGGCCATGATCGACTGCGCCGAGTTTTATCTCAAGGCCCGTGACTTCGACTGTCACAACCAGATTATGGAGTATCACCTGCTGGATATGAAGTAAGAGCCACCCTGTAGGGCGCGACGACCCCGGCACGCCGCCGGTGCGGGACGCAGTCACGCGGCGGGCCGGGTGTACCGCCGGAGAAGGGTTCTGTCACGCGGCGGGCCGAGTCGTCCCGCCCTACACAAAAAACATACAGATTGGAGAAATTCCCATGAAGCTTGCTGAACTGAAAACCGCCGAGTTTGTTGACCTGCTGGCCTCTGATGCCCCCGCCCCCGGCGGCGGGTCCGCCGCCGCTCTGGAGGGCGCCCTGGGCGCCGCCCTCACCGCTATGGTGTGCGGTCTCACCGTGGGCAAGAAGAAGTACGCCGAGTTCCAGGAGCTGGCCGAGGAGGCCCAGAAGAAGGCCACCGACCTGAAGGCCCGCTTTGTGGACGTGATGGACCGGGACACCGAGGCCTTCAACGTGGTCAGCGCCGCCTTCGGCATGCCCAAGGCTACCGACGAGGAGAAGGCCGCCCGTTCCGCCGCCATCCAGGAGGGCCTGAAGGGCTGCACCAAGACCCCCTTTGAGATGATGGAGCTGGCGGTGGAGACCCTGGAGCTCACCGCCTCCATCCTGGGCAAGAGCAACGACAGCGCCGCCAGCGACCTGGGCGTGTCCGCCCTGTCCCTGCGGGCCGCCATCCAGGGCGCCTGGCTCAACGTGCTCATCAACATCGGCAGCCTGAAGAACAAGGAGCTGGCCGAGGACTACCGCGCCAAGGGCGAGGCCCTGCTGGCCAAGGCCCTGCCCCTGGCCGATCAGATTTACGACACTGTAGTTAAGGCGATGTAAAAGCCTCCCTTGTCAAAGGGAGGGGGACCGCCGCCTTCGGCGGCGGTGGAGGGATTCCGTCAAAACAGAGCATATCCCAAAGACGGAATCCCCCAGTCACGGCTTCGCCGTGCCAGCCCCCTTTTGTAAGGGGGCCAAAGGAACCTGGTCAGAGTAGATACAGCGCGTCAAGTGCCATTGGATGGGAGGTTGCCAATGGACGAAGGGAGGTCAAGCCCGCGTTGCTGTATCGCATCCGCTGCCATGGAGGAGTGCGCTCCTTTCATGGCAACACGCCGTGAAAGGAGCGTATTATTATGTCTAAAAGCCGATCCTATATCTACATCTATAAAATCTGTACCCTTGCCCTGCTCATTGCCATGATGTTTTTGCTGAAGCGAACCATCGCGATTGAGACTCCCTATATCAAAATCAACTTTGCGTCACTGCCCATCGTCCTGGCTGCCATGATGTTCGGGCCATTGGAGGGCGCGGTGGTCGCCGTGATTGGGGAGTTCATTGTCCAGGTCATCGGCCCCTACGGTCTGATGCCCACCACTTTTATCTGGATATGGCCCCCTGCCATCCGTCCGCTGGTGGTAGGCGGCATCGCCATGTGGCTGCACCGCGCCACCGGCAAGCGGCTGGAACAGCGCCCGGTGATCTGCTATGTCGCCTGTGTTCTGGGCGCTATGCTGACCACCACCGGAAATACCTTCGGGATGTGGCTGGACAGCCTGTTTAACCGCACCTCCTTTGCCCCCGCGCTCTTTATCACCCCCGCCCGCTATGTAACCGGCGTTATCACCGCAGTGGTCGTGGCCACGGCCTGCATCCCGCTCATGCACGGCCTGCGCCGCAGCGGTGTGCTGAAATACGCCGAATGACGAAAGGAGCCTTACTATGGACTGGAAGCTGCTGACCCAAGCCGACTATGTGACCACCAGCTGGTCCGGCGGGACCACCACCCAGCTGGCCATCGCCCCCGAGGGGGCGGTGTACGCGGACCGGGACTTTCTCTGGCGGCTCAGCTCCGCTACTG
>CAOKLO010000141.1 GCA_948469375.1 uncultured bacterium
TCCAGGCCCTGCGGCGGACCGCTGCCTCTTCTACTCGAGTATCCGAGAGACTATTCCCGACAAAAACGCAGTTTCGATGCTTCCGGCTCTCATAGAGCGTACCGGTCTCAATACACGCGCCGATCAACTCCGTGTGGATACCCCTGTCTTGCAGGTAGGCCACCACGGCAGAGGGATAACGGCTTGCCTCCGGGAGCGTAAAGGGCCCTGGAGGCTTTGGCTTAGGCCCTCCTGCGACGGCGGGGCGCGGCAGCCGGACAGGGCCTCCACCGCATCCACAAAGTCCATCCCCCGGACCTTTATCAAATAGTCCAGCGCCGTCCGGCCTCCGATGCCCCGGCTGTTCCAGTACCATTTTCCGTTTGAGATCTTCAGGCTGTCATGGGTCCTGGTGCAGTACTCGCGGGGGCCGCACCGTTTCAGTTCCTGGGGGTCGTGGGCCTCCAGATAGGAGAGCAGGTCCCATGCCTTTGCTTTCGTAATTTGTTCTTTCGTAACCCCGGGCAACATGCCACCTCCTCCAATGTAAAAACGGGACGGCAGGAACATCAAACCCGTTCCTGCCGCCCTCCATCGTCACAGCGCCTCAAATTTTTTCAGCAGATCACTGACGCCCTGCCATACCGCGTTGTAACCCTGACGCAGGTCCTCCATGTCCTGAGCGTAGAGGCTGCGGGTGCTGTTGCAGCGGCGGGCAATCTGGTTGACATTGCTGGAGATGGAGCGCAGGAGCTTCACCAGCTCCACCACGCTGGACATATCAAGCTGAACCACATACCCGTCCACCGCCATTTTTCTCAGATAAGCCCGCAGATTGCTGGTCCCCAGGAGGGCCATCTTCTGGTCGATCACCTCCTTTTCCTCCGGGGAAACTTTTGTGTAGAGGCCGATGGTCCGGCCCTCGTTCTGCCTCACAGTGCCGCCTCCCTTCTTTGGCTCCTATCCGAGCTGGGATGCACCGGTGTGGGTGGGATGTGGTCCCGCAGGGCCTGCCGGATGGATGGTTTATCACCCTGGGGCACGGAGGGCGAAGACGGCTCCCGTGCGGGTGCGCCGCCATCGTCAGCATCCGGTCCGCCATCCCGCTCTACAGTTTTCTTTCGGGGCTTCTCCAGCTCCCGGTCGAGCTGGGCGAGACGGGCGGACTTCTGCCGCAGCTCGTCCTCCTTCGGGAAGGGCCGTTCCGCCTCCTCACGGGCATTGACCAGCTCCTTCTCCAGGGTCACCAAATAGGTCTGATGCGCGTCGATTTTCTCCGGAATGCCCTCCAGGGCATTGTTGACGCGGGCAACACAGCCCACCGGATCATTAGACAAGGCGGCAGACGTATAGGTCAAATGCTGTTTCATTGTGACGACAAATTGATCGCTCCCCCAAGACTGGTCCAGCTTTATCTGCATGGGGAATCCCCGGTATTTGCCCGCATCCAATACCTGCTCGGGGTCTGTCATCGTTTTGCAGGCGGCGATCAGCGCCTCGCCCGCCGCCTTGCGCTCGGTGTACGTCGTGCCCATGACGGTCATAGTGAAGGCATCGTCTTTGACCGGATGGGCCCGCACGGTAGACAGGTCCTTCTCCAGCGCCTCAATGAACAGCTTCGTCTCCGCGATCTTCTGCGGATAGTATTTCAGCGCCTTGTCCTGCATCTCGTACTGCTGGGAGGTGTGCTCGGGCTTGAGCATCTTCAGCTTTGACACCTGGACATCCAGGTCTATCTTCTCCCGGATGCGGTTGTCGCCGGTAGCCAGGGCCTTGACTTCGGCGTAGGAGAGGGCTGTAGCGTCCACATCCTCAGCGGACCGGGCTGGGGACTTGCTGGTCATGATCTGACCGATAAACTTCTGCTTATTCTCCACGAGGCCCCAATTGTAGGCATCAAACGTCCCTTTTGTCACATATTTGAACATTTTTACCTTCTGATTCCTGTTGCCCTGCCGCAGGGAGCGGCCCGCCCGCTGTTCCAGGTCAGCCGGCCGCCAGGGGCAGTCCAGGTCATGGGAGGCCACGATGCGGTCTTGAAGATTGGTCCCTGCTCCCATTTTCTGGGTACTGCCAAGAAGGACCCGGACTTGCCCTCGGCGCACTTTGGCGAACAGCTCCGCCTTTTGCGCTTCGGTATTGGCATCGTGGATAAAGGCGATCTCCTCTTGGGGGATACCCTGGGCGATCAACTTGCTTTTTATATCGTCATAGACGTTAAACTTGCCGTCGCCCTTGGGTGTGGAAAGGTCAGAAAACACCAACTGTGTCCCCCGAATATCCGCGCTGTCCTGCCACTCCGCAAAAATGTTCTTGACACAGGCGTTGACCTTGCTGCTCGGGTCGTCAGGCAGCAGCGGATTCTGTAACCGCTGGTCCAGCGCCAGTTTACGGCCATCGGGCGTGATCCGCAGCAGATTGTCGGTGGACGGGTCCACTTCCTGGTTGCGCACGGCCTCGGCCCGCTCCCCCAGCTCCGCCACCATCTCCTTCTGAAACGCGCTGGGTTCGGTCGTGACGGTGATGTGCTCCGCCTCCGGGACAGGGAGCTTGTGCATATCCGCCGTCTGGATGTCCGCCGCCTCCTTCCAGATGCTGATGAGCTCCGGCAGGTTGTAGAACTTAGCAAAGCGGGTCTTGGCGCGGAATCCCGTACCCTCCGGCTTCAGCTCCATGGCTGTGACCTTCTCACCGAAGTCCGCCGCCCAGGCGTCGAAATGCCGGTGGCCGTTCTCCTCCAATGTGTCAAATTGAAGGTAACGCATCATGGTATACAACTCCACCATACTATTTGAAACGGGTGTTCCTGTGGCAAAAGTTGTCCCGCGCCCGCCGGTGAGCTCATCCATATAGCGGCATTTTGCGAACATATCACTGGATTTCTGGGCATCCGTCTGGGAAATCCCAGCCACATTGCGCATTTTTGTTGCGAGGAACAATGGTGATAGGTAACACTTTGAAGCAATCTCCGCGTTTTCCCCCACCTCACGCCGGGCGTGCAGCTTTCACCGCACCC
>CAOKLO010000142.1 GCA_948469375.1 uncultured bacterium
ATCTGCCTCCCGCCTCCTTTTGTCAAAAGATTTTAAACAGGCTCTTACAATTTCAAATTGGCGTTGACACTATCCCTGGTGCATGGTATTTGTCCAGTGGTGCTTTGACCAGGCCCATGTGCCTCTGCCCGCCAGGACCGCCTCCTGCGGCACGCTGATGAACGCGGCAAAGCAGTTCGGGACCTGGGTGACCAGGGACTTCCAGCCGTGTGACGTGGTGATCTACGATTTCTCCGGCAAAAAGCGCACAACGGAGCACTGCGGCATTGTGGAGCAGGTCATCCCGGGATATGGCGTACAGGCCATTGAGGGCAACACCAGCGAGGCGGGCAGTCAGTCCAACGGCGGCATGGTCTGCCGGAAGAACCGCCCCAGCAAGTACATCATCGGGGCCGTGCGGTCTCAGCTTGAGCAGGAAGAGAAGGAGGACATTATGACCGGAAAGGAAATCTATGACGCGCTCCAGGATTATCTGAAGACGCAAAGCGTACCCAAGGACACCCAGAAAGAGGTTGACGAAGCCCTCGAATTGGATATCACTGATGGGAAGAACCTTATGCAGCTCCCCAATCGGTATCAGATCCTGCTTATGATTAAGAGGGCTATGGAGAAGTAAAGATAAATCCGCCGGGGAGTGCGATTGCAAATGCACGCAAGAGTGAAACTTCCCACCGCCTTGGACGAGCTGCTGCGCTCCGATCTGGAGCAGGCAATCTACGAGGCAAATCTGGGCATTGACGATACGGAGATCGCCAAAAGATACCTTATTAGGCAGATGCCCCAAATCGACATTGCCGCTGAGCTGGGTTGTGACAGGTCCACTATATCCAAGCGGATGCCGCAGATTTTGCGCAAGGTCCAGCGGGCGGCGGAAAAGCTGTTCGGGAAATAGCCGCTTGCGGACTTTGGCGGATTATGGTATAATCCGCTTGCCGCCCCACTCCGGCCCTGTAATGGGAAGGAGGTGAATGGGCATGGCCGAAGTACTCAATTTTTTGCTGGCTGTTGTGGCAAGTGTAGTTGGCTCCTACATAAGCAAGTGGTTTGACAGCAAGCGCAAGGGGCGGTAAGCCCAAAATGAACCCCCAGGGAGTGGCAGCTCCCTGGGGGTTCGTGCATGGCCTGTACTCAATCTTTGGCTGTGCTCATTATACCACAGCCTCTATAGTATATGCAAGAGAAAATTTTTTAGAAAACCCCTTGACTTTCTGTGTACACACACATAGTAAACGTGTACACAGAAAGGAGGCGATTAAGTGAGCCCTCGTACGGGGAGACCTGCGTCTGAGAACCCCAAGAATATCCAGTTGAAAATTAGAGCGGATGAAAAACTAATAGCAGATTTGAACTTCTGTTGTTCTGCTCTAGACAAAACAAAAAGTGATGTAATTAGACTAGGCATTCAAAAGGTTAAAGAGGACGTGGGAAAAAATAGAAACAGCCTGTGACCCTCGACAAGTAACAGACTGTTTCCACTCACCAACACCCGGAGGTTTGGTAAATCTGATTATATCAGACCTCCCGGGGAATTTCAAGGAGGTTTGATGCTCCCCACCCCGCTGTCTCGATGTGAGACGGCGGGGATTTTTGGAGAATGTTATCATCTTCGCAAAGGAGCGCGAGCGTACCAAGCAGCGCAATTTCACATATTTTCACCAAATCCCCGCTGGAACACAACCCAGCGGGGATTGTTTTATGGGATAATAGGGTGCACAAAGAAGAAAGGAGCGGCAGCGATGGATCAATTTGCGTTTTCCGGATTTTCCGCATCCAACATGCTTGCCTGCGTGGTGGACGGCACGGACATCTATCAGACCGACTACGCCGGGAACCGGCAGCTGATCGGCAAGACCCTGTCTGCCTACAGCGAGCTGGAGCAGACCACCACTGAGTATTACAACAAATTGGTGGAGCTGGGCGTCATCATCCCGCCCAAGTCCCAGGAGGAGCTGATGGCGGAGATGCAGAAGTCCATGCTGGAGATGTCCGGCATCATCGCCGGCCTGTCAAACGAGGTAAAGGAGTTGAGGAGCCGTGAACCTGGACAATGTGCTTGCAGCTGTGGGCAGGATGTTCCCCAGCGCGAACCTAAACGGAGCGGTGGAAAAGGCGCAGGAGGCAATCAACGGGACGGCGAACAGCCTTGACGGCGTCAGCGCCACCGCCCAGAAGCTTGGCCTGAACCGGCAGATGGTAGAGGATATCTACCGCAAGTACGGCAGCACCATGCAGGGCCGGGCCGTCTGCGGTCTTCTGGGCACCACTCCTGAGGCGCTGAAGGCCGACGCGGAGAGAATGCTGGGCGGCAGTTCCGCGCCCTTCCAGCCCCCTCAGAACGCCCGGCAGGGCACAAGCAGATTCCCCCGGCTGAAATAGCCGTTGGAATAATTTATAAACAAAAGGAGTGAGACAAATGGAGGAATCCAAGAGCGGTATGAGTTGGATTGGCGTGCTGTTCGTCATCCTGGTGATCTGGGCCATCTTCGGCGGCGGCTTCGGTAATGGCTGGGGTAATCGCGGCAGCTGCGCCTACGATGGCTGTAACCGCGTGTCCAACTGCGAGGTGGAGAAGCGGGAGATCATCGACAGCGCCCGCACCCAGTACCTGACCGAGCAGCAGGGCGAGGAAACCCGCCTTGCCATCCGGGACAGCCGTGACGCGGTGATGGGTCAGGCCAGCCGCATCTACGAGGCCCAGC
>CAOKLO010000143.1 GCA_948469375.1 uncultured bacterium
CGTCGCGCATCATGCGCTCCACGGGGTACTCACGGGTGTAGCCGTAGCCGCCGAACAGCTGGACGGCGCGGCGGGTCACGTCGGAGGCGGTCTCAGCGGCGAACAGCTTGGCCATGGAGGCCTCCTTGCTGTAGTCGCCGTGCTCCTGCTTCTTCATGGCGGCGGCGTAGACCAGGTGCTGGGCGGCCTGGGTGCGGCACTCCATATCGGCCAGCTGGAACTGGGTGTTCTGCATCTGGCTCAGGCGCATACCGAACTGGACGCGCTCCTGGGTGTATTTCACAGCCTCCTGAATAGCGCCTTCGGCCAGACCCAGGGCCTGAGAGGCGATGCCGATACGACCGCCGTCCAGGGTCATCATGGCGATCTTAAAGCCCTGGCCCTCTTTGCCCAGCAGATTCTCCTTGGGGACGACGCAGTCCTCGAAGATCAGGTCGCAGGTGGAGGAGCCGCGGATGCCCATTTTCTTCTCATGCTTGCCGGTGGAGAAGCCGGGGAAGTCCTTCTCCACGATGAAAGCGGAGATACCGCGGTTACCCTTACTTTTGTCGGTCATTGCCATGACCACAAAGGTGTCGGCTACGTTGCCGTTGGTGATAAAGCACTTGGTGCCGTTGAGGACATAATCGCCATTCTCGTTCTTGATGGCAGTGGTCTGCTGGCGGGAGGCGTCGGTGCCGGCGCCGGGCTCGGTCAGGCCGAAAGCGCCGATCTTCTTGCCGGAGCACAGGTCGGGCAGGTACTTCTTCTTCTGCTCCTCGGTGCCGTGCTCAAAGATGGGGGCGCAGCACAGGGAGGTGTGGGCGGAGACGATGACGGCGGTGGTGCCGCACACCTTGGCCAGCTCCTCCACGCACATGGCGTAGGAGAGGACGTCGCCGCCGGCGCCGCCATACTCCTTGGGGAAGTAAATGCCCATCATGCCCAGCTTGGCCATCTTCTCCACGGTCTCCATGGGGAAGCGCTCCTCCTCGTCGATCTCCTCGGCCAAAGGCTTGACCTCGGTCTCGGCGAACTCGCGGTACATCTTGCGGACCATCTCTTGCTCTTTAGACAGGTGAAAATCCATTTTGCAGTCCTCCTAGTTTAAATTACTTGACACTATCGTGAGCGCCCCGGCCGTCCCCCCACCTCTTTTAGACTGGGGACAGAGGGGCAAAACGATACATAAGACGCGCCAAACCCTTCCGTCCATCTTTGTTAGATTTTTAACAAAGATAAGGCGAAAAAAGAGCAACACGGGCCCATCCCGGCGTTGCGGACTTATCAGGTCTGGCATTATGTAGTGTCTTAACCATTGAAATTATATCGGGTTTTCGAGTTTAAAGCAAGTGGGACAGCCCTGTCAATTTATACAGTTTTTTCACTCGAAAATTGTGTAAAAAATAAAAGATCGTCGATAGCGGGAAAAACCATTGGAGAACCTGCATAGAATTGCCATTCAGCACGGGGGAAAGGGGGTGGACAGTGGGAAATGGCGTTCGTCATTTTTTCGGCGGGGTATTGACTGTAAAGGGCCTTGATAGTGTATACTCGCCTTAAATTCAAGAGAAAGAGGGGTTGATTATGACCATCAAGGAAGTGGAGGACCGCACCGGACTGGCCCGGGCCAATATCCGCTACTATGAGGACCAGGGCTTTTTCTCCGCCGCCCGGGGGGAGAACGGCTATCGGAACTATTCGGGGGAGAATGTGGAGACCCTGTTAAAGGTAAAGCTGTTCCGTCAGCTGGGCTTCTCTCTGGAAGACATCCACGACCTTCAGCGGGGGGACCAGCGGCTGGAGACCGCCCTGCTCCGCCGGGAGGAGGGGCTGGACCAGGAACAGCTCGCCCTGGACCGGGCCGCCCGGCTGTGCCGGGAGCTGCGGGAGGAGAGGGCCGACTTCGCCACTCTGGACCCCCGCCGCTACTTGGACCGGCTGGAGCAGGAAAATCCCCCGGCGGCTCTAAAGGAGGACCGGTTCCCCAGAAGACCTTTTCATCTTCGCCGGTACTGTGCCCGTATGCTGGACTGGCTGATCTGGATCACCCTGGCAAGTCTGGCGCTGACGGCTGGAGAGCGCCTGGGCGTCCCTTTGCCGGAGGACACCCACCTAACCGCCGCCTTCCTGTCCTTCGGGCTGATGGCCGTATCTGAGACGCTGCTGCTTCACTTCACCGGGGCCACCCTGGGAAAAAAGCTGCTGGGCATGAGGCTCCTGCATGAAGACGGCAGCTTCCTCACCCTGAGAGAGGCAGCCGGCCGCACCCTTCAGGTGATGATCTCGTTCGCGTTCTATATCCTGGCCGCGATGTACGGAGTATTAGGTGACTCGACGGCGGGATATGTTCATGGAATCAGTTTCTTTGTGGTATGGGCCTGGAGATTTGGAGATGAGGCCAGTTCGCTTTTGGACAAGTACTTCTATTTCTGGAAGCGGGACAATGAGCTCTATCTGGACGGCAGCACCCGGGACAAGTCCTTCTGGGAGCGGGAGGAGGCAAAGCCGGGGGTGGTGGCCGCCGGTCTGCTGGCTGCGTTCTGCTTCTGGTTTACCTTCGCCCTGCCCTGCGGATTTTGACAAAATAATCCCACCCCAAACAGGGGTGGGATTTGGTTTTATTTGCTGTAGTCGTAGAAGCCCTTGCCGGTCTTGCGGCCCAGCAGGCCGCCCCGGACCATCTTGCGGATGAGCAGGGAGCAGCGGTACTTGG